>CAIYMY010000187.1 GCA_903927465.1 uncultured Rhodospirillales bacterium
GCTCGCTTGAAAGCAGGACCTTTACTTTCGGCTGCGCCAGTAACGCGTTCATGAACTCCGAGGCCACGTCACCCTCCAGAAGGCGGTCGCGGTTTTTGGTGAAGGTCGTGGCGTCCCATACCGGGTCATCAACGCCGAGGCCGACGAACCAGCGAAACAGAAGGTCAAACTCGATGCGTTCGACCAACTGCCGCTCCGAACGGATCGAGTAGAAAGCTTGCAAAAGCAGAGCGCGGAGCAGTCGCTCGGGTGGGATGGATTCCCGACCGAATGGTGAATAGAGCGCGTCAAAGGCTGACGAGAGATCAGCCAGCGCACTATTCACCAGGCCGCGAATAACGCGCAGCGGATGGTCAGGACGCACCCGCTTTTCAAGATCAACATAGCTGAACAAGGAACCAGCCACCGCGTCATTGCCACGCATTGTAACCTCGACCAAATGCAACGACAGTGAATCATAAATACGGAAATCAGGCTACGAATTTCAGCAGCCTGCTAAAGGCGCGCGTCTGCGACATCGTAATCCTCGGCGTCCAGATCCGCCAACTCGCAGTAGGCCCATTTGTGCTCGGACGCGACTTTCGTGCCGTCACCCGCCGATAGTCGCTGCCATTCGGACGGATCGATACCCCCCGCGATCTGTTGCGCCGTGCCGGCAACCGGCGGCTTGCCCAGTCAGGATCGGAAATGGTGGTTGGCATTGACACCCAGATGGCCTGCTGACGCCATGGGCGGGAATCACCCGCGGCCTCCGCGCGCATGCATTCGGTCTTGCGCCGCGCGTCGCCGAGTAACCCGTCTGGGAAAAGACCCGCCGAGGCCGCTACCCGTTTCTGCGTGACATCAAGGGCCGCATCAGTCTCTTGATGTCACGCAACCAACTCGCCCAAAGCTCCTGCATCGTCTCGATTGATGCGCCAAACATCCACAACCTCCCGAATCATGGTTACCTATTGATTCAGCAAGGTCCAGGAATTCGTAACGCTTGCGCTAATCTACCGCGTTGCGGAAGCCTTGCCCTTCTTGGCCTTGCGTTATGGCAATCACGCCCGGGAAAGGGTAATGCGCGCCTGCAAGCCTCAAGCCGCTTTGCGCTGCCTCTGCCAATAGCGCAGTGCGTGTTGCCAGGGATTGCGCCTGGTCCACATCGAACAGAAAACCCCATGCGGGATGCTTGATTTGCAGGGCAGGCAAATGCAGCGCATCGGCGGCAATCAGCAAGGGCTTTTCCTTGCCAAGCTGAAATCCAATCTGGCCAGGCGTATGCCCTGGCAGGGCACGCACAATGACGCCTGGCAGCATTTCTTCGCCCGGTTGAATGACGACCAAGCGTTCACGATAAGCTTTCAGCGCGGCTTCTGCGATGGGCAATTGAACGCGCTGCACATCATCAATCTGCTCGGGCGTGGACCAGAAGGCGATTTCATCTGCTGCCGCATACATGGTGGCATTCGGGTAGACCAAGTTACCTTCATGGAACAACCCGCCGGCATGGTCCCGATGTAGATGGGTCATGAAAAGATCCGTGATCTCATCGGGCGCAATACCAAGCTTTGCCAGCGCGCGCGGCAATTGGCCGAGCGTATCCCCGCGCCAAGTGCCATCCCCGGCATCAATCAGACAAAGCCTATCACCATGGCGCAGTAGAAAAGCATTCACTGAAACGGTCATGTCGTTCAGATCCTGCCCATCTGCGATGGCCAGATCATCGCCAATCCCGCGCTTGATATCAGGAAAGCGCGAAAGCTCCATATCCAGATAGCCATCACACAGCGCGTAGAGTTCCACGCCATCCACGCCAAGTCTTTCGGCCTTGCCGCCGGCAGCGCGGATACGCTTTGTTGTTTCACGCATCATTCTGTCCTTCCGAATTATCCAACCAGCCCAAGATCAAGCGTATTGGTGATGGCGGTCTAGTCAGCCCGTGTTATTTGCTGGGTTTCTGGCTTATTGGCGGCAAGGCAGAACACCTCAGTCAGACGCTCAACGATGTGTGGTGGGGACCGCAGCGGCGCGAAACGCCCAGAAAAGCCACTGAAGCTGAAGCGCGGGGAAAAGCCAAGCACCTTCATTGTCGGCATATCAGGCAGGCTTGGAATGCGCGCTGTACCGCAGGCATCATGGGCCCGATGACAAGGACCACATGCCTTGGGCGGCGAACACCTTGCTCATAGAAGACAGGCAAGAGAAGGCGTTCTCCTGGCGGATTTCCCAGGGCAAGAAACTGTTCTAATAGAGCGTCTGAAACCCCATCACCGCATCAGGTCCCCCGCCCCATGGCCGCCTATCAATACATCTATGTCATGAAGAACCTCACCAAGTCCTATCCGGGCGGGCGAGAAGTCTTCAAGGGCATCACCCTGTCTTTCCTGCCGACCGCCAAGATTGGCGTGCTGGGGCCGAATGGCGCGGGTAAGTCCACACTCATGCGCATCATGTCCGGGCAGGACAAGGAGTTCGGCGGCGAAGCCTGGACAGCGGAAGGGGCCAAGGTTGGCTATCTACCGCAGGAACCCCAGCTCGACCCCAATCTGACGGTCGGTGAGAATGTGCGAGCAGCCTTTGCCGAGCTTTCCGCGACCCTCGCCCGCTTCAACGAAATCTCCGAAAAATTCGCCGAGGAAATGAGCGAGGAGGAGATGAATAACCTGCTGGGCGAACAGGCGGAATTGCAGGAAAAGATTGACGCGGTGAATGGCTGGGAAGTGGACCGGCAGGTGGATATTGCGCTGGATGCGCTGCGTTGCCCGCCGGCCGATTTGGCCGTTACGAATCTTTCGGGCGGTGAGCGCCGCCGGGTAGCACTTTGCCGCCTGCTGCTCGAAAAGCCTGATCTGCTGCTGCTTGACGAACCGACCAACCACTTGGATGCGGAAAGCGTCGCCTGGCTGGAAAAGACACTGCGCGAATACCAAGGCGCGGTACTGATCGTGACCCATGACCGCTACTTCCTGGACAATGTCACGAACTGGATTCTGGAAGTGGATCGCGGCCGCGGCATTCCTTATGAGGGGAATTACTCGGCCTATCTGGAAGCCAAGCGCAAGCGCCTTTCGCAGGAAGAACGCGAAGAAAGCGCGCGCCAGCGGCAATTGGCCGAAGAACAGGAATGGATTGGGCGTTCACCCGCCGCACGGCAGGCGAAATCCAAGGCGCGTATCGCGGCCTATGAGGATTTGCTGCGCCGCAGCCAGGATAAGGCGCCGGACCCGACCGAAATCACCATCCCGCCCGCGCCGCGGCTGGGCAATACCGTCATTGTTGCCGAGACTCTCTCCAAGGGGTTTGGCGATCGACTGCTGATTGACAATCTTTCCTTCAAGCTGCCGCCGGGCGGCATTGTGGGCGTGATCGGCCCCAATGGCGCGGGTAAATCCACGCTGTTCAAGATGATCACGGGTGGTGAGACACCTGATGCTGGCAGCCTGGTGGTGGGTGAAAGCGTACAGCTTGGCTATGTGGATCAAAGCCGCGACAGCCTGAATGATACGCGCAGCGTCTGGGAAGAAATCTCGGACGGGTTGGATATGATCACCATCGGCAAGCGGAGCGTCCCGTCACGCGCCTATGTCGCGGCGTTCAACTTCAAGGGCGGGGATCAGCAGAAGCGCGTTGGTGTGCTATCCGGTGGTGAACGCAATCGCGTGCATCTGGCGAAGATGCTGAAGCGCGAACATAACGTCATTCTGCTCGACGAACCGACCAATGATTTGGATGTGGATACGCTGCGTTCGCTTGAAGAAGCGCTGATGGATTTCGCCGGTTGCGCGGTGATCATCAGCCATGATCGCTTCTTCCTTGATCGCTTGGCGACACATATCCTTGCCTTTGAAGGCGATAGCCATGTGGAATGGTTCGAGGGCAATTTCCAAGCCTATGAAGAAGACAAGCGCCGGCGCCTTGGTGCGGATGCGACAGAACCGCACCGCATCAAATACCGGCCCTTGCAGCGGTGACCCAGGCGCTTGGCGCTTTGCACACGCCGCGCGGGATCACCACCGCGCGGCTTTCGCTGCTGCCGCCCGCGCCTGAGCAATTGCCTGATCTGATCCGCCTGAAGGCGGATGAACGCGTCTTTGGCTTCATGCTGCATGGCACACGAAGTGCTGAACGCACGCGGGAAGAACTTGAAGACGACGTGGAATTCTGGGCGGTCCGTGGCTATGGTACGTGGTCTGTGTTTGTGCGGGGCAGCGGTGAATTTCTTGGCATTTGCGGGCTGATGGAACGCCCAGATGGGCGGGGCGTCGCGCTGCGTTATGCGCTTTGGCCGGAATGCCGCGGCAAGGGCTATGCGCGGGAAGCGGCGCGCGCCGCTCTTGATTTCGGCCATGCGGCTGGGCTTCCGCGCATCATTGCCGTAGCGCGGGAAAGCAATGAAGCGTCACGGCAGGTGATGGAAGATATCGGCATGCGCCGAGCCGGCGGCTTTTCCCATAAGGGGCATGCGATGGTGGTTTACGAAACCTTGAAAGCAGCTTGATCAGCCACCTTCGCGCGCCGCCAATTGGGCGATCTGCCCGCGCATGGCATCCAGCAGTGAGGCAACGCGCCCACTATTGCGCTGAATGACAGCGGCATATTCGCTCCGCGTCGTCAGGCGGAGTGACGTGCCTTCCGCGATTACATCTACAACCTTGGGCTGGCCGTTGATTTCAGCGACACGCCAATCCAGCGTGAAGGAGGGATTACTCGGGCGCTCGATCAGGGTGCTGACCAGCGCATCTTCTTCGGTGCGCTGCTGTGAACGGCCGAGCGAGAATTTTACGCCGCGATACTCCCCGAAGCGCGCGGAGAGGTTGCGGATAATGATTTCATCGAAAAGCTTGAGGTAATCCTGCAATTCGGCGGGTGATGCCTGGCGCACATAGCGCCCCAGGATGAAGCGCCCGGTGCCTTCGATATCAATTGCAGAGCGAAGAACGCTTCCGACCTTGTCGCGCCGTTGGGTCTGGTTCAGGCGCTGGTCATTGATGGCATTCACCAAGTCTTGCCCAGCCCTATCCACAAAGGCGGTGGCGCGGGTGATATCCATTTGCTGCGCGCGTGCTGGGATGCTGGCTAGGCCAGCCAAGCCGGCCAGCAGAAGGCGGCGGGAAATCATGATGCGCGGCATTATCTGGGCTCCATCACGCCTTGGCCGAAGCCAACGCCACCGGCGGGCGCCACTGCGCCAGCGGGGCTCTCCTTGTTCTGAATTTCAAAGGCGCGGCGCTGGCGATAGGCGGATCGCAGGGTAGAATAAGGATCAAGAGAAGTCTTGCGCACCATATCAAAGGGTTCCAGCAAGGCTTCACGTGTATCCACCACTGTCATGCCGAGGCGCGTGTAACCCCACACCTCCAGGATTTGCCCTTGGCCGAACAAGTTTTGTACGTTGGCATAGACATCTATCCCAAAGCCCGTCAAATCGCGTGCTGTGGTTGGGCCGAGCAGCGGTACGAACATATAAAACCCCTCGCCCACACCCCAGACCGAGAGGGTCTGGCCCATATCCTCGGAATGGCCATGCACATCATAGCGGCGGCCAACATCCACAATGCCGCCAATCCCAATGGTGGAATTCACGATAAAGCGACCAAGTGTTTTGCGTGCGCGCGTCACATTACCTTGTAGCAGGTCGCCGGACAGGATGGTTGGCGCTCGGAGGTTGCCGAGCACATTACGGATGCCTGAACGCACTGGTTCGGGAAGCAAATCCCGGTAGGCTTCCGCGATCGGCTGCAATACGGCCTTGTCTATGACCTCATTCACTTCGAACATGGCGCGGTTGGCGGGTTCAAAGGGATCGTTGTTTTCCTTGAATTCCTGCAACGCTTCCGGGTCATCGGCAGGCGGGCGCGTGGCGCAGCCAGCCAAAAGCAGCAGGACAAGCGCGGCTGGGCCAAGGATGCGGGCAGCGAAGGTTTTCATTAGGGGGTTCTTAGCGCGAAAAGCTTGTTAATTGGAACCACTTACCCCAAAGGCCGCGCTCTTGCCAAGATGGGCGCGATGGGCAATGGGGGGCGACGTTGCGAAAAAGCAAATGCCTCACCATGTCGAGAATTGTCATGAATAACCTTGCCCCTGGCCCGCTCGCCCGCTGGCTGACTGGCCCGCGTTTCAGCGCCCTTCCGGCTCCGGCGGCCTTGCCGGCGCCGCGGCTTTCCTTTGAGTTTTTCCCGCCGAAGACGGACAAGCTGGAAGAGCAGCTTTGGGCCTGCATTCGGCGGTTGGAACCGCTTGGTCCTCGATTCGTCTCCGTGACTTATGGGGCAGGTGGGAGCACGCAGGAACGTACCCATGCCACGGTGGCGCGCCTGGTGGCTGAAACCAGCCTGACGCCGGCCGCGCATCTGACATGTGTTGGTGCGACGCGCGATGAGGTGGATGAGGTCGCGCGGCACTATTGGGCCGCCGGTGTGCGTCATATTGTGGCCTTGCGTGGTGATCCGCCGGCTGGGGCTTCGGAATATGTGCCCCATCCCGGCGGCTATGCGCAGGCCGAGGATCTGGTGCGGGGCCTGAAGCGTATCGGGGATTTTGAGATCAGTGTGGGCGCCTATCCGGAAACCCATCCGGCGGCGCTTTCGGCTGATGCGGATTTGGATTTCCTGAAACGCAAGATTGATGCGGGTGCGACGCGCGCCATTACGCAGTATTTCTTCGAATCTGAGACTTTCCTCCGTTTCATTGATCGCTGCCATGCCAAGGGCATCAATGTGCCGATTGTGCCGGGTATTCTGCCGGTGTCCAATTTCCAGCAGGTGGTGAAGTTCTCGGCCATGTGTGGTGCGAGCGTGCCGGCCTGGATGGGCCAGTTGTTTGAGGGCCTGGAAGAGGATGCGGAGACCCGCCGCATGGTGGCGGCCGTGGTTGCGGCCGAGCAGGTGCGTCTATTGCAGGCCAATGGCGTGGACGAATTCCATTTCTACACCCTGAACCGCCCTGATCTGACCTATGCGATCGCCCATATCCTAGGCGCCCGCCCCCGCTAGAACTCAGTTTCGGCGGGGTCCGGGGTAATACTATTACCCCGGCGGGGGCCTGGGGGCGGAGCCCCCGGTTCTGCCATTTATCTGTGTTGTGGGTTATAGAGGTTTCATGCAGACCCTTTTCACCCCCGCCCAATTGGCCGACCCGGACATCGCCGAAAGCAACAGCATTCTGCGGAGTTGCGTCCATTGCGGCATGTGTACCGCGACCTGCCCCACGTTTTTGTTGCGTGGTGATGAGTTGGATTCGCCTCGGGGTCGGATTTACCTGATCAAGGACATGCTGGAATCGGGCCGCCCGGCGAGTGAGTTGGAGGTGCGGCATATTGATCGTTGCCTGTCTTGCCTGTCTTGCATGACGACCTGCCCTTCTGGCGTGCATTACATGCATTTGGTGGATCATGCGCGGGCCTATATCGAAAAGACCTATCAGCGCCCGGCGGCGGAGCGGTTTTTGCGGCGTTTGCTCTCGGCGGTTTTGCCTTATCCGGGGCGTTTTCGCCTAGCTTTGATCGGTGCCAGCCTGGCGCGGCCTTTTGCGCGGTTGGTGCCGGGCGTTTCACCGATGGCCGAAAGGATGCGCGCCATGTTGCGCTTGGCGCCGGCACATGTGCCTTCGCCTTCGGCGATCGAGCGGCGCGGGGTTTTCCCGGCGCAGGGTGAAAGACGCGGGCGCGTTGGTATGCTGACGGGCTGCGCGCAGCAGGTATTGGCGCCTTCGATCAATGAGGCGACGATCCGGCTGCTGACGCGCATGGGAATTGAGGTGGTGGTGACCAAGAGCCAGGGCTGCTGCGGCGCGCTGGATCATCACATGGGCCATCACGATCCGGCGATGCGCCTGGCGCGGGCGAATATTGCAGCCTGGAGCGCTGAGATTGAAAATGAAGGGCTGGATGCGATTGTGGTGAACGCATCTGGCTGCGGCACCACGCTCAAGGATTACGGCTTCATGTTCCGTGAGGAGGGGGCACCCTGGCGGGAGAAGGCAGAGAAGGTCGCGGGCTTGGCCGCCGATATTTCGGAAGTGCTGACGCGCTTTGGCTATGTGCCGAGCCGACCAGCGCCGGGGCTGACGGTGGCGTATCATGCGGCTTGTTCGCTTCAGCATGGGCAGAAGATCACGGCGGAACCCAAGGCCTTGTTGGTGAAGGCGGGCTTTGCGGTGAAGGAACCGGCGGAATCGCATATCTGCTGTGGTTCGGCGGGGACCTATAACCTGATGCAGCCGGAAATTGCGGGGCAATTGAAGGAACGCAAGCTCGGCAATTTGGAACGCACCGGCGGTGCAGTGATTGCGGCGGGGAATATCGGCTGCCTGACGCAGCTTGGTGATGGGGCAATGCCAGCCATTCATACCGTGGAATTGCTGGATTGGATGGCGGGTGGGCCGGAGCCGGAAGGCATCGCCAAGGCACGCGTATTGGCATGATGACGCGCCGCGCCGCCCTGCTGCTGGGTTTGGCGCTGCCGGGATTGGCGCTGGCGCAGGGCACCCCGCGTGCGGCGGAGCTTGATCAGCTTTTTGCCGTGCTGCGGGATGGCCAGGACGCTGCTCAGCTTGCGCTGGCGGAAGCGCGCATTCGGCAGTTATGGCTGGAAGCGGCATCACCCGCCGCGCGGCTTTTGATGCAACGTGGCACGCGCAATATGAATGCGCGGCTGCCGGAAGAAGCGATTGAGGATTTTGATGCCGCGCTGACGCTTGCCCCCAATGCGGCGAGCGCTTGGCATTTGCGCGCGGAAGCGCTGGCGGCGCTTGGGCAAATGCGGGAAGCCGCGCGCGATTTGGCCGAAGCGCTCAGGCTTGAGCCTCGGCATTTCATCGCCTTGCAGAGCCTGTCGCGTTTACAGACTGAAGCGGGCGATGCGCCGGGCGCCTTGCGCAGCATGGAAGCGGCGCTGGCGATCTACCCCACCATGCCCGGCGGGGCTGATGCGCTCAGGCGCCTGAAGGCCGCGGCTGAGGGTGAGGCTTTGTAAGCATTACCCCTTCGGGCGGTGATCCTTGAAGGTTTCGCGCAGCTTCGTCTTCAGGATCTTGCCTGTGGCGGTATGGGGAATTTCATCCACGACCACCAGATCATCCGGCAGCCACCATTTCGCGACCTTATCGGCCAGAAAGGTATTCATGGCGGCAAGATCAGGCGCCGCGGCACCTGGCTTCATCACCAGGATCATCAGCGGGCGTTCATCCCATTTCGGATCATGCATGGCGACAACAGCGGCTTCCGCGACACCAGGATAGCCGACCGCGGCGTTTTCCAAAGCGATGGATGAAATCCACTCACCACCGGATTTGATCACATCCTTGGATCGGTCGGTCACTTCCATGAAACCATTGGCGTCAATGGTCGCGACATCGCCGGTGTCAAAAAAGCCATCTTCGTCCAGCACGGCTTCATCTTCGTGCCGGAAGTAATTGCGGGCGATGGCGGGGCCGCGGACCTTAAGCCGGCCAAAGACTTCGCCATTCCAGGGTAGGTCGCGGCCCTCATCATCGGTGATTTTCATCTCCACCGTGAAGGGTGGGCAGCCTTGCTTGGCTTGCAGGGCAAGTGCCGCTTCGGCATCAAGCCCGCTGATTTCGGGCTTGCGCTGATAGGTGGTGCCAACAGGCGACATTTCCGTCATGCCCCAGGCATGGATCACGCGCACGCCGTATTTTTCCTGATAGGTTTGCGTGATGGGGGCGGGGCAGGCGGAACCGCCAATCACCACGCGCTTCAGCGTATCAATGCGCGTATTGGTCGCTTCCATATGCTGCAACAACATCATCCACACCGTGGGCACGGCGGCAGAGAAATTCACGCGCGCCAGGGTGATGATTTCATGCACCGAAGCGCCATCCAGCTTGGCACCAGGCAGGATCAGCGTGGCGCCAGCCATGGGGGCAGAGATTGGCAAGGACCAGCCATTGGCGTGGAACATCGGCACCACGGGCATCACACGATCAGCAACGCCAAGCCCCAGACAATCCACCTGATTGCAGGCCAGCGCATGCAGGATATTGGACCGGTGGGAATAAACCACGCCCTTGGGATCACCCGTAGTGCCTGACGTATAGCAAAGCCCGGCAGCGGTTCTTTCATCGAAGCTCGCCCAGGCGAAATCGCCATCGGCTTCCGCCAGCCAATCCTCATAGGCCACCGCATTGCGGAGCCCCGTTTCGGGCAGATGCGCGCCATCAGTCAGGATGATGAAGCGTTCGATGTGTTCAAGCTTCGGCGCCAATTGCTGGATCAGCGGAATGAAGGTCAGGTCCAGCATCAACACGCGTGATCCCGCATGGTTCAGGATCCAGGCGATCTGATCCGGAAAAAGCCGCGGATTGACGGTGTGGTAAAGGGCGCCAATGCCCGTGATGCCATACCAGGCTTCCACATGCCGCCAGGTATTCCAGGCGAGTGTCGCGATACGGTCACCCAGCTTGATGCCATCGCGTTGAAGGCGCTGCGAAACGCGAAGCGCGCGCAGCCGCACATCATGGTAATTCGTATGATGGAAAGGCCCTTCAACGGACCGGCTGATGATCTCCCGCCCCGGGTGCTGGATGGCGGCGTGGTCCAGGACCTTGTGCATCAGCAAGGGCCAATCCTGCATCAATCCAAACATGGCTTCCCCCTTTATCTGGGCGTGCTGCGCCCAAGCTTCTCAGGAAACCCTACACGCAAAGCCCCAGCCTGTGGCAAGATGCCGTGCCAACCAAGGAACAGGAGTCCACACCATGCCCCCCGTACCCGATGTCAGCCCGAAGGATAGCTGGGATGCCTTGGCCGCCGATAAGGATGCCGTGCTGATTGATGTTCGCACCGATGCTGAATGGAATTTCGTTGGCCTGCCGGACCTGATGGCCCTCGGCAAACAGGTGGTGCTGATCCCCTGGCAGCTATATCCCTCGATGCAGGTGAATGATGGCTTTGCCGATGATTTGCAGGCGGCGGGGCTGACGCCCGGGCAGAAGCTCTATTTCATCTGCCGGTCCGGCGCCCGGTCTCAATCCGCGGGACAGGCGGCGCAGGCGGCGGGCTTTGCCCATGCCTTCAACGTGGCGGATGGGTTTGAAGGGCCGGTGGATGGGGCGGGGCATCGCGGCGTTGCGGCGGGTTGGAAGGCTTCCGGCCTGGCTTGGCGGCAGCGCTGAAGCGGGGCTTTTCAGTTCTAAAAGGTGAATAGGCTCAAAACATCCTGAAGGCTGGTACCTCCGGCCAGGATGACATCATCACCCGCGCCGCCCATCATCGTATCCGCGCCAGCGCCGCCGATCAGCGTGTCATCGCCGGCGCCGGCATTCAGGCTATCGGCACCGTCGCCGCCATTCAGGACATCATTGGCGACCCAGTCTTCCCAGACGGAAAGCGTATCTGCGCCCGCGCCTCCGAAAAGGCTGAAGGCGCCCCCGATCACTTCAAGCAGATCATCACCGGCATCGCCGAAAAGACGATCACCGCCACCCCAGGCGGAGATCGTGTCATTCCCATCGCCGCCTGAAGCCTGATCCTGGTCGTCCCCGGCTTCCAGCAGGTCATCACCGACGCCGCCGGCCAGCGTGTCATCACCATCGCCGCCAATCAGCGTATCCGCGCCGTCGCCGCCCGAGAGGCTGTCATTGCCGCGATCACTTTGCAGCCAATCATTACCGGCTTCGCCATTCAGTTTATCATCGCCATCTTCGCTGGTGATGCTGTCATTTCCCGAACCGGCAAAAACCTGGTTCCCCCCGGCGCCGCCCGAAAGACTATCGGCGCCAGCGCCACCATCCAGCCAATCCTGACCATTGCCGCCGAGCAAGGTTTCCGCTGCGTTGCCTGAAAGCAGGGTGTCGTCACCATCCGCGCCATCAGCCGCGCCAAGAATGAGGCCAAGCCGACCATCCAGCAGGTCATTGCCGGCACCGAGGCTGACCGAACCTTCGATGCGGCCGGAATTGACGACCTCATCCGCGTAGGAACTGCCCGTAATGGCGTGCCGCCCATCGGTCCCCTGGCCGTTCGCGGCCAGATCAATGAAAAGGCGATTGGTGATGGTGCCAGTATTGTAGAGCTGAAAGGCCCAATCCGCCGAAATGGCCACATCAGCGGCGCTCACCACCCCCTGCTGCACCAATAGGCCCGGGGCTGCTTCGGTGTTGCTTGAAAGTAATTCTTGCTGGGGTAGGTCCGAGGGGGGAAGAAAGTGAATCGCTCTGCCGTAATTCCAGTCAGTTTCGAAAAGGCCAGAAAGCAAGGTGGATTGCCCCGGCGATAGCAGGAGCCGCGCGAAGGTGATCATGGTAAGCGAGCCAAGGAGCGTTTGCTGCTCCGAAGGGGCAGACAGGCTTTGACTTGTAGAAACAAGTTTAACACAAGCTGCTCCGCAAGGATGGCGTTAAGAAGAATTAGTAATTTCGGAATGAATGAAAAACAAGGCGAAAAATCAAGAATTCATAAAGAATTTTCCAAAAAATAACCAGTGGTAGAAACAAATTCTCCTAACTCGATTCTGGAGATTCTCTGGATGGAGCAGGCCTGCCGCCCTGGCGCAGATGCCGCCGCCGGGGCATCATCCCCTTGAAGGAGAACCGCCCATGACCCCAATGCCCCTACAATCCGAATATCTTTTCCGCATGACCCTTGGCGTCGGCACCCCGCAAATGATCGGCGCGACGCGCAATGGGGAGCTCCGTATCGTTCCTGTGACGGGCGGGGCTGTCATTGGCCCGAAGCTGAATGGCGAAATCATGCCAGGGTCGGCCGCGGATTGGCTTCGGGTGGACCCGGATGGCTCGGCGCAGATTGATGTCAGGCTCACCATTCGTGCCGCTTCCGGCAGCATGGTTTATCTGGCCTATAATGGCATTCGCCATGGCTCACCGGCAGCACTCGCGAAGCTTGCAGCGGGCGAGGCGGTTGACCCCTCCGAGATTTATTTCCGCACGCTGATCCGCTTTGAAACCGGCGCTGCTGATCTCGCGTGGATGGCCAAGATCATCGCGGTGGGTGTGGGTCAGCGCCCGCCAAGTGGGCCCTGTTATGATGTCTATGCCGTGAAGTGAAGCGGACAGGGGCGCCGGCGCTTTTTTACCGGCGCGCCGCCAATTGCTTGTTTTCAAGCTTGCTCAATAACCGCACCACGGGCCAGAGCAGGATGAAATACATCACCGCCGCCGCCACAATGGGGGTGGCGTTATAGGTTACGCTTTGCGCCTGCCGCGCCTGGAATAGTAATTCCGGCAAAGCGACGACTGACGCGATGGAAGTGAGTTTCACCACTTCCAGCGTGTTCGAGATCAAATCCGGCAGCACATTCCGCACCGCTTGCGGCAGCACGATATGAATCATGGTATGTGGTGCGGGAAGCCCGGTGCTGCGCGCGGCTTCCAGCTGGCCCCGCGGCACGCTTTCAATCCCGGCGCGCAGCACTTCCCCATAATAAGCCCCGGTATTGAGGAAAAAGCCGATAGCGACCGCGCCCCAGGCGCTGACCTCCAGCCCAATAAAGGGCAGGCCGGCGAAGATGAAAATCAGCAGCACCAAAGGCGGCAAGGCGCGGAACGTATCCACCCAGGCGCGCAGCGGCCAGCGCACCCAAGGGGATGGCAAGGTGGAAAGAATGGCCAGAATAATGCCGCCCAGTAGCCCTAACGGCACAACCATGGCCGAAAGCAGCAAGGTGGCACGCAAGCCTTCCCATAAAATCGGAGAGGCTTCCTTCACAATGTCCCAATTCAGGAAGGCAGAGAGAAAATCTTCCATGCTCAGCGCTTCCAGGCGAAGCGGGTTTCAATCCAGCGTCCCAAAATGACAACAGGAAAGAACAGCACCAGATAGGCAAGGGCGCCGAGTGTCAGGGGCGATGGGTTGAAGGAATGCGAAACGCCAGAATGCGCCGCCCCCAGAATATCAGATACCGCCACCACGGATGCCAATGCCGTGCCCTTGGTAATGGCGATGGTGCGATTGGTGAGCGGGGGAATGGCGAGCCGCATCGCCTGGGGCAACACAACATGGCCAAGGGTTTGCACAAAGCCCAAGCCCGTGGAACGTGCCGCTTCCCATTGCCCCTTGGGCACGCTGGTAATGCCGGCCCAGAAGATTTCTTCCGAAAACGCCATCAGTACCAAGGAAAGCGCCAGCCAGGTTGAAGCAAAGCCCGAAAGCTCCATCCCCGCGCTAGGCAGGCCAAAAAACAGCAACACGATGATCACCAAAGGCGGCAGGGCGCGGAACAGATCCACGATGAAAATGATCAGCCAATTCAGCGGGCGAATACCCATGGCGCGCAGCACCGCGAGGCCAATGCCCGCGATCAAGCCGGACACAATAATGCACAGCGCCAATACCACCGTCAGGCCAAAGCCTTCGATGATCTTCGGCAGATATTGCGCCATGACGCGCGCATTGAAGAAGCTATCGGTAAAGCGTTCCCAGCCAGTCATGGCGGATTAGTGTCGCTCGATCTGGCTGATGAAAGCGCGCATGCGTTCATGACGCGGCGCGTTGAACATTTGCTCCGGCGGGCCCTGTTCCAGGATTTCGCCATCTGCCATGAACACTACGCGATCCGCGGCGGCGCGCGCGAAACTCATTTCATGGCTGACCACCACCATGGTCATGCCGTCTTCACGCAATTCGCGCATCACGGCCAGAACACCGCCCACCAATTCGGGGTCCAGCGCGCTGGTGGGTTCATCAAACAACATCACGCGCGGTTCCAGCGCGATGGCGCGGGCAATGGCCACGCGCTGCTGTTGGCCGCCGGATAATTGGTTGGGGTAGTGATCCGACCGATCGGCCAAATGCACGCGGTCCAAAGCGCGTTGGGCGCGTGTTTCGGCTTCAGACTTGTCCAGCCCCTGCACTTTGCGCAGCGCCAGGCTGACATTCCCAAGTGCGGTCATATGCGGATAAAGGTTGAAGGATTGGAACACCATGCCAATCCGCTGCCGCGCCTTGTTGATATCGGTGCGCGTATCCAGCATATCTATGCCATCCACGATGATGGAACCGCTTGATGGTTCCTCAAGCCGGTTCAGGCAGCGCAGCAGCGTGGATTTGCCGGAACCCGAAGGGCCGATCACGAAAACAAGCTGGCGTTCTTCAACAGCGAAATCGACGCCCCGCAACACATGCAGGGCGCCGAAATGCTTGTGAATGGCACGCGCATCCACGATCGGGCGGGCGGGGTTCATGCCCGCCGCGCCCTTATCCGAACCGGCATTAGCAGCGGGGATTTTGCGGCGTGGGGTCGAAGCCCGGCAGATCGGGCACGCCATAGCCGGGGAATTCCATCACTTCGGCCTGATCAGGGCCGGGTTTATTGCCGAACCATTTTTCTGACATGGTCGCGATGGTGCCATCGCGCTTCATGCAGGTAAGCACATCTTCCACCTGGTTGCGCATGGCACCGCTATCCTTGCGGAACGGCGTTGCCCAATGCATCCGCGAGCCCGGCAGGGCGAAATCCGCAATGTATTGCGGTGTACGAGATGCCGAATAACGCACCACCGTATTGCCGGACAGGTTCGCATAGGCGCGGCCCTGGATCACGGCCTGCACCGCATCGGGCTGGGTATCAAAGGCAAGAAGCGTCAGGTTCAGGCGCGCAGCATTCGCCGTGACCCAATTTTCATAAGGCGTGCCCTTGTTCACGCTGATGGTCTTGCCGCGCAGATCTTCCTCAGACTTGATGGGCGGCGTGCCGCGGCGGATGCCGAATTGCAATTCGGTCCAGATATAGCCTTCGGTGAACAGCAAAGCTTCGGCGCGTTCGCGCGTAACCGTTGTGGGCGCGCAGAGGAAATCATAGCGCCCTGCATTCAAGGCAGGGATAAGGCCAGAGAAGGATGCACTTTCGATCACAATCTCGCGGCCCATGCGCTTGGCGACTTCGCGGAACAGGTCAATCTGGAAGCCCTGCACGCCGCCTTGCAGCGACGGGAAGGCATGGGGGGCGAAAGTGCCATCAACCCCGCAGCGGAGCGGCGGTTGCCCTTGGGCCAAAGCGGGCGCGGCAAGGGTGGCGGACAGCAGTGCGGCAGCCAGAAAACGGCGCATTGGGACCTCCTTCTAATCGGTCGAAGGGCCGGACAGTCTCAGAACTGGGTGCTTCTGTCCATGGCAACTTGCCACGAAACTGCCTTTCTATGGTCGCGCTGCTGCCCCGCTAGGCAGGTTTAAGGGGCACTGAACGAAGCATGAGCAGGTAAATGTTTGCCCTTGGATTGATTGGCGCTGGCGTATTGTGTGATCTGGTGCTGGTGGCGCTTTTGCTGGGCGATGCCACGGCGCCGGGGCGCTTTTCGCATGCCGCGGTGGCGCTGCTGGCGCTTTGCGGGGGCGGGCTGAAGCTTGGCGGGATGATGCTGCTGGAACCGCGTCGCCGGGTCGGGTGAGGGGGCGTAACCTCACAATTTGGCGAATTCATCCTTCAGGAAGCCATCGAGCACGGCAATCAGGCTTTTATCCGCATAAAGCGCTTCCTTCCGTTGGCCCAATTCCGCGCGCATAGCCTGGCGGCGGTCTGGTTCCTGGCCCAGCGCAATCAGCTTGCGCACCATATCATCCGTATCCTGCGCAATGGCTGATGGCATATCCATCATGCGGAACATGGCATAGCTGTGCCGGCCCCGCATGAAGGCGCCAGGGCAGGTAATGAGTGGAACGCCCGCTTCGATGGCGCCGAGCGTGGTATTGCCGCCGCTCCAGCCGAGGGAATCCACCAAAACATCCACACGCCGCGTCAGTGCTTCAAAATCCGCGGCGCCCATGCGCGGCAGGAAACGCACATGCTCCGCCGCTGAGAGCCCCGCCTTGGCAAAGGCAGCGTCAAGCCGGGCGCGGGTGATGTCGGTCATGTGCGGCGACATGCCTTCAATGAAGACGAATAGCGCCTTGGGCAACTCGGCAGCGATGCGCGGCAGGATATCATCGTAGCGCGGAAGGTATTTGAACAAGGATTGCAGGCATCCATAAAGCACGCGCCCATCCGGTAGCGGGAAATCCTTGGCCGGCAGCGTAGTGCTTCCTGGTTCCAGATACAGAGCCAGATTGGGTAGGCGGATGAGTTTTTCCGAATAATGCGCATCGGCATCATCCGGTTCCATCAGATCACTCGACAGGTAGAAATCCATGACAGGCGAACCGCTGGTGACGGGATGTCCCCAAGCCGTGAATTGAATGGGTGCGATGCGATGCAGCGAGAGGATGCGGCTTGAAGGTGTCATGCCGATATCGGGCAGCATCAGGAAATCCAGATCATCCGCGCGCATCGTGGCGATGGTCTTGGCCATATTGGCCGCATCAAAAGTAAGGCGCCGTTGCGTGCCTAGTTCGGCAAAGCCTTCAGAGATATGATCGTATATGCCGTGAAAGGCATAGGAAAAAAATTGATAATCAGGCGGCAGGTGCTTCAGCCAGGGCAGCGCCCAGCTTGAACCATTGTGATGGTGGAGTTTTTCAGAAGCGATGCCGAAGCGCATTGGGCCTGGCTTGCGTGGTGCCTCCCGCGCTGGTCTTGCAGGAATGGCCAGCATGCGCGTGATGCAGTCGGACAGAAGCCGCATCGGCTCGACATCATTTTCCTGTTGATAGGCGATATAAAAACCATTGGTGGCAAAGGCGACAGTCTTGAGGGCAGCCATCGCTACGTCACTGCGCGGGCCGGAATCCGAAAGCAAGTCCTTGGCATGATGCAGATCACGCATGAATTCGGCGCGGCTTTCCGCGATTTCCGCTTCGCAATGATAAATTGCAGGCAGCAGGTTGACCGTAGCCATACTGGCGCAAATGGCTTGGATGGTTTCAGTCTGCGCCTCGGCCTCAGTTATCAGGGCGACGGATCGTTTGAGGGCGATGGCGGCCTCTTTTCGCTTGCCGAGTGACCCCAAGGATTGACCTGTTAAATTCAGCACATGCGCGTCATCAGCCTGGCGCTTCAGCAAGGTGTCATAAATTTCAAGCGCAGCCTCTGGCTGGTTGGTGGCGCCGAGGATGGATGCCTTGCAAAGCAGCGCATCACGGTTCTCAGGTTCCGCCTTGAGGGCGCGTTCCGCATGGGTCATGGCCTGGTCATGCCAAGCGAGACCGTCGTAAATATTGGCGCAATTGATATGCGCTTCGATGTAATCAGGCTTCAGCGCAATGGCTTCTTCAAAGAAGGTCAGCGCTGCCTTCATGCGTTTGATCGACAGGAACGCGAGACCACAGGCATTGACAAAAGCCGCGTTTTTAGGCGCCAATTCTATGGCGCGGCGATGGCTATTCAGCCCCTCCTCAGGCCGGTCAAGTGCCAGCAGTGCCTTGCCGCGGCCAATCAGGACTTCCCCATCATCCGGTCGAAGCGTAAGGGCGCGGTCAAAAGCCATCAGCGCATCTTCGGGCTTTGCCAGTTCCAGCAGGATTTCACCCTTGCGAAAATGGGCGGTCGGGTAATCTGGGCGTAGCGCAATCGCCTTATCCAGTGCATTCAGTGCGGCTTCATGCTCATTCAGATCATAGAGCAGCGCTGCATAATTAGCATGAATAAGGGGGTTATCTGGCTGCAAGGACAGAGCGCGATCATAGCTTTCCCGCGCTTCCGGGTGGCGCTTGGCGTCACGCAAAAGATTGGCGCGATTGTGATGTGCGCTGGCGAAATCCGGCTTAACGGCGATGGCCTTGTCAAAACATTCCAGCGCATCGGTGATTTGCCCTAGCTTTTGATAGGCAATGCCAAGATTGGTGAGCACCGGCACGTCATTGCCGCGCAACGCCAGCGCACGGCGGATCAGCTTGACCGCATCGCGATAGGCTTCCTGTTGCAGCGCCACCACGCCGCAAAGTTGCAGCGCATTGAAATTGCGCGGGTCGCGCGCGATGATGCTTTCATATTTGCGCCGCGCTTCCTTCAAATTGCCCTGCTGTTGCAGGGCAAGCGCCGCTTGCAGCATGGCGGCATTTGGGTCAGCGGCCATTCAAGTCTCAACCCTTCGGTCATCCATGCCACGAAATACGATCAAGTCGCGCTTGGCGCGTGCCGTTGCCGGCAAGGCAAGCCAATGCAAAAATTCCAACATGACCCGCGCCGTGATGGTCGCGACATTATTGGCATGCGCCGCTTCCGGGCTATACCAGCCAAGCTTTTCCAATTCGCCCGAGCCTTGAATCGTGCCTGTCACGGCTTCTGCGGGCGCAATCAAAAAGCGCGCATGGAAGCGAATGGGGCGGCCGGATGGCGTGATGGCGCGGCACAAATAATCCAGATCGCCGAGTGCCGCCGCGACGCCATCGCCGCGCTTTTCACCCAATACCAGTCCGGTTTCCTCAAATAATTCCCGCGCCGCCGCAATCCCCAAGGCGCGTGCACGCGCTGGTGTTGCCCGGCGTTCCAGCAGGCTTCGGGGCGCTTCGCGCAATTCGCTGATCGCTTCGCCGCGATGATCATCCGGGTCCACACGCCCACCAGGAAACACCATGACATCAGGCATGAAGCGATGCCCCGGATGGCGCTTGCCCATCAGCAGTTCCGGACCAGTGCTGCTTTGGCGCCAGACGATCAGGCTGGCGGCATCGCGCGGTCGTGCGGCGCGCGCGCGGGGGCTACGCTTGCCTTCGGCATCGGCACCACCCGGATTATCGGCGGTTGAGTCTTCGCGATGCGGGGGCTTAGTCAAGGTCAAACCCTCGGCTGCGTAGCCAGGCGCGGAAGCCGAAGCGCTCCGGCACGGAAAGCTGCCGCGCGGCATTTTCAGACCAGGTGCAGCCTTCCGGCGCGGGGCCATGGATTTCCGGATAGCGCGGCTTTTGCCGAGGGCGCAGCGCATCATAAGCGGCAATCGCTTCGGCCTCCGCCGCGCTGGAATAGGCTTCGCGGTGGATCACCACGGAAGGCGGCAGGCGCGGTGTCACTTCATTGCGCGCAGCGGGCCAGCCGAGTGACAAGCCCGCCACGGGATAAACGCCCTTTGGCAGCGCGAACAAAGGTGCGACTTTTTCGATATGGCTGCGCACATAGGAAATCGGGCAGGTGCCAAGCCCTGCCGCATCCGCCGCCGCAATCGCAGCCCCCAAGGCCAGCGCCGCATCCACCGCGGTGTTCAGGAAAGTGTCCATGTTGTTATTGGCGTGTTCGTGCCCATGCTGCGCGCACGCCGCCTGACCGCGCCGCATATCGCCGCAGAAAATCAGCAGCACCGGCGCATCCTTGATCCAGGGCATGGTGCCGATCCAATCCGCCACTTTCGCGATCTTCACAGGGTCACGCGTGACGATAATGGAATATTGCTGAAGGTCTGATTTGGATGGCGCTGATTGTGCTGCCGCCAGCACCGTATCCAACAACGCCTCAGTCACTGCTTCGGCGCTGTAGCGGCGCGTGACGCGACGATCCAAAAGCGCCGCCAAGGCGGGGGGTATCGCCTCGGGCGGGGTGAAGGGGAGCGCCCCGTAGCGGGCGCGGATCAGGTCTTCGGGCTTCATGGCGGCAAACTGACACCTCGCAGCATCAAGGGGAAGCCGGCACCACCCAGGCATCCGCCACCGTCACACCCTGACCCTCGGCATGGATGATGAGCGGGTTGATTTCGGCTTCCGCCACGCCGGGTTGGGCGGCCAAGCGAGACGCCGCCACAACCGCGCGCGCCAGCGCATCCAAATCGCCCTTTGGCAAGCCGCGCCAGCCGGCCAAGGGCTTCAGCCCCTTCACCTCCGCGATCATGGCGTGCGCTTCTGCCTCATCCACCGGGGCGATGCGGAGCGCGGTATCGCGGTGCAATTCCGCCATAATGCCGCCGGCACCCACCAGGATCACCGGCCCCGCTTCTGGGTCTCGGCGGAAGCCGATGATGGCTTCGGCCAGGCCTTTCACCATGGGCTGCACCAGAAAGCCGGTGATGCGCGCGGCCGGGGCGCGAGCCCTCACGCGCGACAGCATCGCGGTGGCTTCCGCCTTCAATGCCGCGGCATCGGCAATGTTCAGCGCCACACCGCCCACTTCCGTCTTATGCGCCAGATCGGGCGACAGGATTTTGAGCGCAACGGGGTAGCGCAGCCCCTCCGGCACGGCATCGGGCGCCTCCATCACGGCAAAGGGGCTATCGAGGCCGAAAGCCGCGAAAAGCCTGCGCGCATCGGCCTCATCCGGTTGGACAGGGATGGTGCGGCTGATGGCAGGCGCTGGGGCCTCGGCCCGCGGGGTGCGCCAGTCAAAAAAAGCGCGAATCACATCGGCGCAGGATTCCGGGGTGCGGAAGGCGGGAATGCCGGCTTCGCCCAAAAGCCGCAGAGATGCATCGGCCTGCGGCACCAAAAAGGCCGCGATGGGTTTGCCAAGCCCGGTCTTCACCGCGCCAGTAATGCCTGCCACGGCGTCATGTGGGCGGAATTGCGCGGAAGACCCCACCACGGAAAGCACCATATCCGTGCCCGCATCTGCCGAAAGCGCCGTCAGCGCCGCTTGCACCTTATCGGCGCGCGTGCCGGCCAGCGTCACGTCAATCATCCGCCCGTGATGTGGCAGGTCAGCGGCAACAAGGCCGGCCACGGCGGTGGCATCGGGCGGGCAGGTTTCAATGCCGACAACGCCCAAAGCATCCACCGCCATGGCGCCACCGCCACCCGTGGTGGTCATGACGGAAATGGTGCGGCGCGGATTGGCGAGCGGCTTCCGCCCAATGAACAAGGCCGGCGCTTCCAACAGCGCTTCGATCATCGTCACGCGCGCAATGCCATTGGCGCGGAAGAAGGCATCCGCCGCCGCGTCTGATCCCGCCAGCGCGCCCGTATGGCTGCCCGCCAATTCCGCGCCGAAGCTGGAACGGCCAAGCTTGAAGGCAATGATCGGCTTGCCCAGCGCATGGGCGCGGCGCGCAGCAGCGGCGAGTTTTTCTGGCGCGCGAATCGCTTCCAGAAACAGCAGCACCGCATCCACGTCTGGGTCTTCCACCAGCATGCCGGCGATTTCACTCGCGGTCAGATCGGCTTCATTGCCGGTGCCGATCAGATGGGAAAAGCCCATGCCGCGCGGGGCGCCACGCGCCATGATGGCGCCCATCATGGAACCGGATTGCGAAACCAGCGCGATGCGCCCGGCGGGCAGGCTTTCGGCTTCCAGCGCGGCATTCACCGAACAAGCGGTGCGCGCGTTCAAATTGATCAGGCCCATGGAATTGGGGCCGAGTAGCCGCACGCCCGCGGCTTTCGCGGTGGCCAGCAGCCTTTCCTGCAAGGCGCGCCCTTCGTCACCGGCTTCGGCAAAGCCATCGGCCAAAATGGCAGCCACCGGAATGCGCTTTTCCGCCACCGCCGCAATCTGGCCTTCCACATGCTGCGTGCCGAGCAGTAGATAGGCCAGATCAATATCTCCCGGCACATCCGCCAGGCGCGGATAGGCGCGTTCGCCAAGGATCGTGTCAGCACTTGGATTTATCGGGAAAAGATCACCCGTAAAACCGTGCTTGCGCAAATAGACTTGTGCGCGCGCGGTCAGGCGCTTCGGGTCTGAAGACCCGCCAATAAGCGCAATGCGGCGCGGGTTGAGCAGGGCAGAGGCAAGGCGGTCCATGAGGCTATTCCGTCAATTTGAAAGGGGCGTAACACAGCCCTCGGGTG
This sequence comes from uncultured Rhodospirillales bacterium, assembly GCA_903927465.1. Classification (GTDB taxonomy): domain Bacteria; phylum Pseudomonadota; class Alphaproteobacteria; order Acetobacterales; family Acetobacteraceae; genus Neoroseomonas. The sequence continues at coordinate 22,541 of CAIYMY010000187.1, forward strand.
GTGATTCGGGTCGCGCGATATGCAGCGCCATGAAGGCGATTTCCTGCGCGGTCTCGGGCAAGGTATTCAGATCGTGATCATGCAAAGAAACGCGCCTCGCCTGGATACGTTCCCGCACCGCGTGGCGCGCGAGCAATTCCCGCGTTGGGCGGAGCAGCACGGCGCGATCACCTTCCGGCACGCCATCCAACCCGCTGAAGATCAACACCGCAGCAGGACGAGACCAGACAAGCCGCGCCGGCAATGGCCCAAGATGGCGCGCATTGGGCGCGAAGGCACATTCCGCCGCGGCATCAATCGCTTCCAAAGCCCCACTTGGTGGCAACCGCTGCGCCGCCGCCAGAAGCTCTGGCGCCGTGGCGGCTGCGCGCCCTGATCCCAGGACGAGCAGCGCCAATGCGGCAGTGATGAAGGGCTTCAGACCGGGTCCCAGCAGAAGACATCGCCGGAACGCTCCAGCGCCGAAAAGGCGGGCTTCAGCGCCGGCAGCGCATATTCTTCGATCATTTCCGGGGTCCAGCCTTCGCCGCGATGAATGCCGCGGATGGGGCGGGATTGGCTGTAGATGAAAATCTCATTCATGCGGGGCGAGAAGATTTGCCCCGTGACATCCTTCGCTGCATCAGACGCCAGGAACACCGCAAGCGGTGCGTTCTTATCCGGCGTCATGCGCATGATGCGTTCCACGCGGCGCTTTTGTTCCGGCGTTTCAGCGGGGATCGAGCCTGTCATGCGGCTCCAGGCGAAGGGGGCGATGCAATTGGACCGCACGCCAAACCGCGCCATATCCAGCGCGATGGATTTGGACAGCGCCACAATGCCAAGCTTGGCCGCCGAGTAATTCGCCTGGCCGAAATTACCAATCAGGCCAGAGGTTGACGACATATGCACGTAAGAACCCGATTGCTGCGCACGATAATGCGTGGCCGCCGCGCGGGAGACATAAAAGGACCCGGAAAGATGCACGGCGATCACCGAATCCCATTCTTCCGGCGTCATGCGATGAAAGATCTGGTCGCGCAGAATGCCGGCATTATTCACCACGATATCAATCCGCCCGAAATGATCCATGGCCGATTGCACGATCTTCTGCGCGCTGACCCAGGTGGCTACGCTATCGGTGCAGATTTCTGATGTGCCACCATTTTGGGCAATGATTGCCTTGGTTTGTTGCGCCGGTGTCGCATCCAGGCCTTCACCTGACAGCGATGCACCGACATCATTGATGATCACCTTTGCACCCTGGCCTGCCATCATAATGGCGATTTCCCGGCCAATCCCGTTACCGGCGCCGGTGACGATGGCAACCTTACCTTCAAGCATATTTGGCATGTGGCATTCCTCCTGCTTCTACACGGGCCGGAGACTAGACCCGGCTTGCCGGGGCGTGAAGCCGGGTTGCTGGTTTGGGCGCCGGCGCCTAGATGGGGTTCGTAACACAGGGGGCAGATGTGGCGTTGGTATCGCTACAGGGCGTGGGCAAGACTTTTTCAGGCCGGACCGGTGCCTGGGAAGCCGTGCGCGACTTCAGCCTTGACTTGGCAGAGGGCGAGTTCTTCTGCCTGCTTGGCACATCAGGCTGCGGCAAGACCACGGTCTTGAACATGGTGGCCGGGTTTGAAGCCCCCACGGCTGGCAGCATTCTGCTGGATGGCGCGCCGGTAGAACGCCCGGGCGCTGATCGCGGCGTGGTCTTTCAGGGCCATGACAGCCTTTATGAATGGCTGACCGCACTCGACAACATCGGCTTTGGCTTGCGCCTGCGTGGCCTTGGCCGGGCAGAACGGCGGGAGAAGGCCGAGCATTTCCTGCGTATGGTCGGCCTGACCGGGCAGGGGGCGAAGCACCCTTCGGAACTATCGGGCGGGATGAAGCAGCGCATTCAGATTGCGCGCGCTTTGGCAAATGACCCGCGCATGCTGCTGATGGATGAACCCTTCGGCGCGCTGGATGCCATGACGCGTGCGGTGTTGCAGGGGGAACTCAGCCGCATCTGGGCGGAGACCAAAAAGACCGTGCTGTTCATCACGCATGACATTGAAGAAGCCTGCGCGCTGGCGACCCGTGTTGGGGTGATGCGGCGCGGGCCGGGCGGTACGCTCAAGGCCATTGTGCCGGTGGATTTGCCCTTCCCGCGCGAACGCACGTCAGATGACTTCATGCGGGTGTTTCGCGAAGTGCATGCCCTTATTCATGATGAGATCCACGGTGCGCACTGATCGTTGGGCCACAATTGGCGGCTATATCACGGGCTTCGCCCTGCTGTTTCTGGTCTGGCATCTGGCGGCCACCTATTTGGTGAAATCCACCTTGTTTCCACCACCAGGGCCGGTGCTGGCACGCGGCTGGATGCTGATTGAAGATGGCATTCTGCAGGAACAAATCGTCGCGTCTTTGCGCCGCATTGCGCAGGGCTTTCTGCTGGGTTCGGCGATTGGCATACCGATTGGCCTTGCCATCGGGTCCTTCAAGCCAGTGCGCTGGTTGCTGGAACCCTGGACTGAATTCTTCCGCTTTATCCCGGCCGTTGCCATGATCACGGTTTCGGTGATCTGGTTCGGCATCGGCGAAGAAAGCAAGGTCTTCCTGATTGCCTATACCACCATCTTTGTCGTGATCATCTCAACCGCCGCCGGTGTGGGTGCTGTGGGGCGGGATAAGATCAGGGCTGCGCAATGCCTGGGCGCCAATCGCTGGCAGGTGTTTGGCCTGGTCGCGCTGCCAGCGACAGTGCCTTATATCCTGACCGGGATGCGGCTTGCCATGTCCAATGCCTTTGTCAC
>CAIYMY010000188.1 GCA_903927465.1 uncultured Rhodospirillales bacterium
AAGGAAGGCTATGGGCCGAATGCGCCGGCGATTGCGGCACTTTGTAAAGGCGGTGCTTCGCTGATCATTTGCGTGGATTGCGGCATTGCGGCGGGTGTCGCTTTAGCCGCCGCCGAAGGCCGCGCCGATGTTGTGGTGCTGGACCACCACAAGGCGGAAGGCGTGCTGCCGGCGGTGCTGGCCGTGGTCAATCCCAATCGGTTGGATTGCCCATCTGGCTTGCGGCATATCTGTGCGGCGGCGGTGGCGTTTCTGGCGGCAACGGCAAGCCTGCGCGTACTCCGCCGCGCTGGTTGGTTCACGCGCCGGAAGGAACCTGATCTTCTCGCGCTGCTGGATATCGTGGCGCTTGCAACCGTGTGTGATGTCATGCCGCTTACGGGGTTCAATCGTGCTTTGGTCACGCAGGGCTTAAAGGTGCTGGGCAAGCGCGAGCGGATTGGCCTGGCCGCGCTGCTGGATGTGGCGGGGCAGAAGGATACGCCAAGCGCGCATACGCTTGGCTTCATGTTGGGACCGCGCATCAATGCGTCTGGCCGCATTGCGGAAGCTGATTTGGGTTTGCGGTTATTGCTGTCTGAAGATGCGATTGAAGCGCGCGCCATGGCGGAAAAACTGGATGAGGTGAATAAGCGCCGGCAGGAAGTGGAAGGCGATATGCTGGGCACGGCGATGGCGATGGCGGAAGCGCAGGTCAAGGCGGGCCATGCGGTGCTGCTGATTGCGGCAGAGGGTTGGCACCCCGGCGTGGTTGGTATTGTCGCAGGCCGCGTCAAGGAAAAATTCAATCGCCCCGCCTGTGTCGCGGGGATTACGGGTGGCATTGCCAAGGGCTCAGGCCGATCCGTCACGGGCATTGATCTTGGCACTGCGATCATCGCAGCGCGAGAGATGGGCTTGCTTGAGACCGGCGGCGGGCATCCGATGGCGGCAGGATTTTCCTATAATGCCGCGAAGGGCGAAGCCTTTCACGCCTTTTTGGAAGAACGGCTTGCCCATGCCGCGCGGCTGCCAAGTGCGGCGGATTTATTGGTGGAAGGTGCGCTGACGGTCGCCGCCGGCACCATAGCCTTGGCCAAGGATATCACGCGCCTGGCGCCCTTTGGCGCTGGCAATGAAGAACCCATCTTCGCCCTGTCCCGCGCACGTGTGGTGAAAGCGGATCGCATCGGCAAGGAAGGCGCGACCATCCGCGCCTTTGTGGAAGGTGAGGGCGGCGGGCGGCTGAAAACAATCTGCTTCCGCGCCAAGGATGGACCATTGGCCGAGGCTTTGCTCTCACCCGATCGCACGCCCTTGCATTTATGCGGTCACTTGCGTGCGGAATCCTGGAATGGCGATGTCAGCGTTGGGTTTCAGATTGTGGATGCTGCGCGGGTCTAACGCGGCGTGTGTCAATGCTGCGGCCAGGCAATCGGCGGCAGGCGCGTCAATGGTATCTGCGCCACGCTCACCACGCCATTTTGCAGCGCGATCGGAATTTCTGCGACGGGTGGGCCGCCATCTTGCGGCCGGCGCGTCAGCAGCCCTACGGCGAATTTCGTACCATCCAGTGCGCGCCGCTGAATAAGACCGGACCGCGCGAGCGAATCCAGCGCGGCATTAGGATTGGTCACAGAAAGCGTCCCCCCCAAGGCTGGTTGCAAAGCGGGGTCAAGCCGCGCGGAAAGCCTGACGCCGGCATCCAAATCCCCCCAGGCCAGGCGCAATTGGCGCACATCCAGCTTGCCTTCTGAAGCGCGCCAGGCATCCAATTGTTCGCGCAGGCTCGGCAGGGGCAGCACGTTGCCGTAAAGCGCGCCATTGAATTCAAGCCGGGCGAGCCTTGGGCCGAGGCCGGCAAGCGCTTTTGTGCGAAGCCAGGCTTGCGGCAGGGAAGCGTCTTCAGCCGCGAATTGCAGCGTCAGCGCCGCTTCGGCTGAGCGAGTCCAATTCGCATCCATGCCAAGCTGCTGCACGCTCAGCACGCCATCGGGGGTTTGCGCCACCATGCCTTGCAGCAGCGCATTGGCCCGGCGCGGCGGCTGGCCCATTTCAAGCGGCAGCAACGCCTTGAAGCTGGTCGCGGTGAAAGGGATTTGCGTGGCGCCGATGCGCAGCGCCTGTTGGCCTGTTGCTTCCAGGCGCAGTGCATCCGGCAAGGGAAGCGGGGTGGTCAGCGTCAGTGCCTCAGCCGCCCAGCCCAGGCCCTGGCCGGAGGCCTCATCGCCCGGGCTTTCGATGGAAAGGCGCGGGATGGAAAGCCGCGCGGCAAAGGGCCAGCCGCTGCGTTCAGGCGTTTCGTGGCGGATGGTCCAGCCCTGGGCGCGGTGCTTGATCGCCCAATCGCTGAAGCCTTCTGCCAAAGCGCCCGTGCTCCAGCGCCAGAGCAGGCTTTGGCCGGCCACCAGTGCCGCGAGCAGGACCAGCACGCCGAACAGGAAGCGCCCAAGCAAGGGTGATCGCGGGGGTTTGGATGGCTTGGCGTTCATGCTGGGCGCCGATATAGCGGGGTTTGAATGCGCCCGCCATGACAACCGATATCGCCTCTCTCCTCGCCCCGGATGGGGATTTTTACGTCTTTGCCTATGGATCGCTGATCTGGCGGCCAGGCTTTGACCATGCCGCGCGTCACCCGGCGCTGCTGCGCGGCTTTCACCGGCGCTTTTGCCTATGGAGTCATCGGTATCGGGGCACGCCAGAACGCCCAGGGTTGGTTTTGGGGCTGGATCGCGGCGGCGCCTGCCGGGGCGCGGTGTTTCGTGTGCCGGGCCGTGCGGCGGCGGAAACACTGGCCTATCTGGATGCGCGCGAATTGCCCGATGGCGGAGAGGTTGTTTATCGCCGGCAGCTATTGCCACTGACGTTATTGGATGATGGGCGGCGCGTGCCGGCCATTGCTTATGTCGCGAACCGGGCGTGCCGGCTTTATTGCGGCAAGCAGCCGGCGGAAATCCTGGCGCGCGCGATTGATGGCGGCCATGGGCAGATGGGATCGAACCGGGATTATTTGTTCAATACACTGGATCATTTGGGCGGGATGGGCGTGCGTGATCGCGGGCTGGAGGCGATTGCCGCGCTGGTCGGGCGGTGATGCCGCCTATGGCGCGATCAGTCGAAATGGATCACGCTACCTCCAGGACTGGATAAGGACAGGATCATGGCCCTGCAACGCATGGTGCTTGAAATTGGCATGGGCACCGATATTCGCGGCGCGGATTACACCAAGGCAGCGGTGCGCGCGCTTCGCGATGCGCTTTGGCATAATTCGCTCACCATCGGTGTAGCCGTTGGCCAGGATATTGATGCCATGCAGGTTGAAGTGTTGATCGGCGTGCCCAAGCCCGATTTGGTGGACAAGGACCAGGTGCTGGCCATTCTACCCCATGGCACCGGCACGGTGACTTTGGTGGAAGGCGGGCTGGAAATCCCGAATGATGAGGGCACCAACATCACTGTCATTGCCAATTGCTGCGCCATTGTGCGGCTGGATGTGTGAGGGAGACCGACAATGGCCTTAAAGCGCATCATCCTGGAAATGGGCAGCGGCAATGACTTACACGGCGGGGATTACACCAAGGCCGCTTTGCGCGCGGTGCAGGATGCCTTGCATCATTCGTCGCTCGCGTTCATCCGCACGCTTGGGCTTGATATCAAGACCATGCAGGTGGAAGTGACCATCGGCGTGCAGCAGCCAGACAAGGTGGATATTGAAGCGGTGCGCAAATCCCTGCCTTATGGCGTGGTCACGGCACGCGCTGTGAAGGGTGGCTTGGATGTTCCGGAAGAAGGCGCGCATGACAAGGCGGTGATCGCCTCAGCCGCCATTGCGGTGCGTTTCGATTTGCCGTGAGGCAGCTTTCAACACATGCGGCAGGATAAGATGGAAAACGCCAAAAAATCGCCTCTCGGCATTTACAATGAGCATTTGCAGCGCGGTGAACTCGCCTATCAATTCAGCCCGAGCGTCGGCAAACCCGTGTTCTATCCGCGCATCATCTGCCCTTATACTGGCAGCGAAGATCTGGAATGGCGAATCTCCAAGGGGCTTGGCACGGTGCATGCGACCACTGTTGTGCATCCCGCGCAGGGAGAAGCCTACAATGTCTGCCTAGTAGATATGGATGAGGGCTATCGGCTGATGAGCCGGGTTGAGGATATTGACCCGATGGCTGTGAAAATCGGCATGCGCGTGACATTCCGCACCCACCACCAGGGCGATGATGAAGCGCCCATTCCCGTCTTCACGGCGCTGGAGGGCTAAGGCGATGGCCAGCCTGAAGCGCGGCAGCGTCGCCATTGTGGGCGCGGCGGAATCGGATATTGGCAGTGTTGCCGCCGATATGTCGGTGATTGATCTGATGGCGCAGGGGACAGTGCGGGCGCTGGCCGATGCCGGCCTGACGCTGGCCGATGTGGATGGGCTTTTTTGCGCGACGACGCAGGCGCGGACTTCGGTCATGTCATTGGCGGAATATCTGAAAAAGCCGGATGCTTATGTGGATTCCACCATTGTCGGTGGATCATCCTTTGAAATTCACGTGGCGCATGCTCAAGCCGCGATTGAAGCGGGGCTTTGTTCCGTGGCGGTTGTGGCTTATGGCAGCACGCAGCGATCAGCGGGGCGGAAGAATGCCTCGCCACGCGAATTCAACCCTTATGAGACGCCCTTCAAACCCTTCATGCCTTCTACCGCCTATGCCATGGCGGCCAACCGGCACATGCATGAATATGGCACCACGCGGGAACAATTGGCGGAAGTGGCGGTGGCAGCGCGGCGCTGGGCGCAGCTCAATCCCGTGGCATTCGATCAAAGGCCGCTGGATATCGCGGGCGTGCTTGGCG
>CAIYMY010000189.1 GCA_903927465.1 uncultured Rhodospirillales bacterium
AAGATGCCGTGGCCCTGGACAAGATCGCCGTTTCCGGCGATACGCCGCCCCCTTCCCCGGCGCTTCTGCTGCCGGTGACGACCGCGCTGGCCGACATCCCGGCGCTGGCCCTCACCGAAGCGGAAGCCGCGCGGCTCTCATTCGGCCAGCATATCCCGCTGGTTGATTTCATGGGCCGCGTACCGCGTGAGGCCAACCCCGATGGGGGCTTGGCCAGAGCGATGGTGGGGGGGCGCCTGATGGGTCTGGCCCGCTTGGAAGAAGGCTTGTTGAAGCCAGAGCGGTGGTTGGGTCAGGGCGATTCTTGAACCATTGCCGGGCCATGCCCGGACGAGAGGAGAAATCCGATGTCGATCACCGCGGAGCGTCGCACGGCGCTTATTTCCGAATACGCCATCAATCCTGGCGATACCGGCAGCCCAGAAGTGCAGGTGGCCCTGCTGACTGAGCGCATTGCCAACCTGACCGAGCATCTGAAGACCCATGCCAAGGATTTCCATTCCCGGCGCGGCTTGCTGGTGATGGTGGGTCAGCGCCGTGGCTTGCTGGATTACGTGAAGAAGACGGAGCAGAAGCGCTATGAGACGCTGATTGGCCGGCTTGGGCTGCGCCGGTAAGGATTGCGCGCTGACCCTTCCCGGGTGGCGTAATAAGGAAGGGGGCTCCGGCCCCCTTTTGCTTTTTGGATGCCCTATTTCATCGAAGCTGGCGGCAGACCCGGCAGCATACCTCCCGGCATTTGCATGGAAGGCACCCCAGCGGGGCGCTGGAACCGCGCAATTTCCTGCGGGCCATAGGTCACGCGCAACGCCTCAAGCGCGCCTTGCATGCCCTGGGCGCTGCCTTGGGAGCGCAACATCACCCCATCATCGGTGAAGCAACCGGTGCCGGAACCCTGCGGCCCTTCATGGCGCCAATTCGTGCAGGCAACACCGGCCACGCGATCCGCCCCAAGCTTGGTGAAGCGCGCAGATTCAAGCGCGCGTACATGGCTCGCCGCCTGGGCCATCGGGATATCCATCACCATGGGCTGGGGTATTTGCATGACCATAAAACCCTTCTGCCCGGCGAAATCGGCGATGGTGTAGCCCATGCCCGGCAGTTCCACGCGCATCAGGCGCGGCGCTGCTGCCCAGGCCATGGTCACTTCCTGCATGGGGCCAGCGCCCGAAACGCGGTAGGTCACCGCCACATCGCGGCTTGGGAATAGCCGCGGCGCTTCCTGCGCCAAAGCGGGTAGGCTGAGCGTGAAGGCCGAGATCGCAAGCAAAACTGACCGCATGGGGTCCTCCTGAACGGCACGCTGAAAGCGCGCCCGATATAGCTACAACATGCGCCCGACCTGAGGGTCTTTACAGGTCCAGCGCGGCGCCTTTCAGGGCGTTGCCCGCCGGGGCAGAGTCTCGCCCTCAAAATAACGCGGGTTGGAAGCTTGGAAGCCATCCGTGGTTTCGCGCCGACGCACACAGTCCATGGTGGCTTGCGCCAAGCCGCGCCAATCATTCGCGCTGCGTGCGGATTCCAACAGGCACCGGTCATAGACGGTATATTGAAACCCCGGCCCGCAGCCGAAACTTGGCCGATCCGCGCTGGCCGCTGTCAGGATGACCCGGTTGGGTTTTGCCATAGGCGCTTCGGTGAAAATTCCCGAATAACAGCTTGAGACAAGAACAATCGTGGGCGCATCACCGCAGCCGCTATCCAAGGCTCGGTTCAGAATGGCGGGTGACAGGATTTGGCGGCTCGCAGCCAGGAAAACACCCTGCTGCTGCGCCCCGTGGGCCGTGACATAGACCAGACAACCCTCACCAGAAGCTGGGCGCAGCGCAGATATCGCCGCGACCACCGCCTGCCGCGTGGCCAGTTGGGCCTTTCCTTGATCAATAACGGTTTGCGCAGCACTGAAGCGCTTCGTCTGGCCCCGGACAAGGTTGGGTGCCATGATGTCCTGCATGGCTTCAACAGCGTTATCCCAAACGGGCAGGCTGCCATCGCCGGCGACCAACACGGCGCGGTAAGGGGGAGCAATTGCCGGCGGACCCCCTTGTTGCTCGACCGAGGCGCAGCCCGAAAGCAAAATGAGTGCGATCAAGAACTTCCGCATGGCATGCCCTTTCACCGCCTTCGGTGGATTTCCAGGCTGAAAACTAGCGCTTCCCGCCCGGAAACGTAAAGTTTTCGGCCCAATGCCGCCGCTTTCGCCCAACCCTCGCAAGTTTCCTGTGGTATTTTCCCTCAATCCGCGCCATATGCCCCCTTGGTGTTGCCCGGCCGGAAGCCGGGGCGCCAGCCGCCGCGCACGCTGCGGGTTAGGACAGTTCTTCAAGTCGTGGCTTCGGATAGGGACCACCGCGGCGTTTCCGGCCACATGGGCGGCCTTCCCGTCGCGCCTATCCGCGATGGGCCCACCCCATGCCGCCCGAGACGCCGATAAAACGGCCCCTCCACCGAGTATCCTCGGCCCTTTCCTGTCTTTACCCTTCGCGTCGCATTCCGGGGCCACCAGGCCCCTTCTGCCGCGCTGTCGCCCAAAGGGGCGCCGCGTGGTTCGCGCTGGCATCGGCCAGCGCCCGAGAGGATGACGATGTTCGAAAATTACTTCCGCAAGGAAATCGCCTGGGGCGACAAGACCCTGGTTCTGGAAAGCGGCAAGATCGCCCGTCAGGCCGATGGTGCTGTAGTGGCCCGCCTGGGTGACACTATTGTGCTCTGCACCGCTGTTGGTGCGCGTTCTGCCAAGCCAGGTCAGGATTTCTTCCCACTGACGGTAAATTATCAGGAAAAGACCTTCGCCGCCGGCAAGATCCCGGGTGGCTTCTTCAAGCGTGAAGGCCGGCCTTCCGAATTCGAAACGCTGACGTCGCGCCTGATTGACCGCCCGATCCGCCCGCTTTTCCCTGAAGGCTTCCGCAATGAAGTCCAGGTGGTTGCTACCGTCCTGTCGCATGATCTGGAAAATGATCCCGATATCGTCGCCCTGGTGGGTTGCTCCGCCGCGCTGACGCTTTCCGGCATTCCCTTTTTCGGCCCGGTCGGCGCGGCGCGCGTTGGCTATATCAATGGCGCCTATGTGCTGAACCCCACGGCTGATCAGCGCAAGGAAAGCGTGCTGGATCTGGTGCTGGCCGGCACTGCCGAAGGCGTGCTGATGGTGGAATCGGAAGCGAGCGAATTGACGGAAGAAGTCATGCTCGGCGCCGTCACCTTCGGTCATGCGGCCTTCCAGCCGGTGATCCAGGCGATCATTGAATTGGCTGAAGTCGCGTCCAAGGAACCCTGGCCGTTGCCGGAGCCTTCGGAAGGCGAAATCACGCTGAAGAAGCGCATCGCCGAATTGGGCCGCGCCGATATGGCCGTTGCCTATACGGAAATACAAAAGCTGGTCCGCCAGGATAAGGTGGGCGTGGTGAAGAAGAAGGTGATCGCCGCCCTTGAAGCTGAAGGCGCGGATCTGAGCCTGGCCAAGGGCTTGCTCAAGGAATTGGAAGCGGATGTGGTGCGCAACAACATCCTTGATACCGGCAAGCGGATTGACGGGCGTGATACGCGCACCGTGCGCCCCATTATGGCAGAAGTGGGCGTGCTGCCGCGCGCGCATGGCTCGGCGCTGTTCACGCGCGGTGAAACCCAGGCGCTTTGTGTGGCGACGCTCGGCACCGGCCAGGATGAGCAAGTGATTGATGCGCTCGCGGGTGAATACCGCGAAGACTTCATGCTGCACTACAATTTCCCTCCCTATTCGGTGAATGAAACGGGCCGCATGGGCAGCCCCGGCCGGCGTGAAGTGGGCCATGGCAAGCTTGCCTGGCGCGCCATTCATCCGCTGCTGCCGGAGAAGGACAAGTTCCCCTATACCGTGCGCGTTGTCTCCGAAATCACCGAAAGCAATGGTTCTTCTTCCATGGCGACGGTTTGCGGGACCTCGCTTTCCATGATGGATGCCGGCGTGCCGCTGAAGCGCCCCTGCGCTGGTATCGCCATGGGTCTGATCAAGGAAGATCGTGGCTTTGCCGTGCTGTCCGATATTCTGGGTGATGAAGATCACCTCGGCGATATGGATTTCAAGGTGGCCGGGACGGAAGTGGGGATTACCTCGCTTCAGATGGACATCAAGATCACCTCCATCACGCCTGAAATCATGCGCATTGCGGTGGAACAGGCGCGTGAGGGCCGGCTGCATATCCTGGGCGAAATGGCCAAGGGGCTGACCGGTGCGCGCACCGATGTGGCGGCGCCGGCGCCGCGCATCACCGTGATCAATGTGCCGAAGGACAAGATCCGCGACGTGATTGGTTCTGGCGGCAAGGTCATTCGTGAAATCACGGAACAGAC
>CAIYMY010000190.1 GCA_903927465.1 uncultured Rhodospirillales bacterium
CAAAGCCTATCCCGATGCGGGTTCAGACCCATGGTTTCCGTATCAATCGCAACCACACGGCCCAAATCCAGGCCATCCGGTAGGTCGTTTCTATAAAGCCGGATGGTCACGCCGGCATGCGAGAATAAGGTGGAACCCATTGGTCGCGCCGCCTCATGAAAAGAAAAACTGGTGCCCAGGAAAGGACTCGAACCTTCACAGCCTTGCGGCCACAGGTACCTGAAACCTGCGCGTCTACCAATTCCGCCACCTGGGCAAAGGGGGCCGGCGCCTTGCGGCGAGACGCGGGCATTTACGCGCTGGGGGGTAGGGCGTCAAGGAGGAGCATTGGGGGGGAGATCGGGGGCGCTGCCCCCGAAGCCCCCGCCGGGGTAACAGTGTTACCCCGGACCCCGCCGGGGGTTGGCTGCGCGCTAGACCGAAGCTTGTGAGGTCTTCCGGCGCAGTCAGAACAATACCCGCTGCATGCGCTGATTCAGCGAAGTAGCGGTGCCGCCCACGGTGCAGAAACGGATTTGCAGCGTGGATTTGAATTCCTCTATGCGGAATATGTCGGTCGAAGTTTCAGAAAGCTTCGGGCCGCCATAGCCGGCATGCGCCAAAGCGCAGCGGAATTTTCGGTCTTGCTGATTCGTTACCATCACGGTTCCAGCAAAACCGCGTGTCGCGATGGTCGGATGGGTCACGGGAATGATATCAATAAACTCAACTTCCTTGGCTTGGGGGAAGCGTCCGCGTACCCAGGTTTCAAAAGCCTCGCGCGACCGCAATTGGCTGAAGGCGTGCTCACCAAAATAGGAATAGGGTGCGATCATCCGCTGCGCATTGGCCCAGCCGCGGTCCGTAATGACGACAACATCATGCACAACTGTATTGTCGCGCATTGTCCGCTTCGCATCCCTAAGGGGCATGTCGGAAAACACTACGGCAAGGTTGCCGCCGAGTTGCAAGGTCTCGATGGGCGTCCAGTCGTCAAGCCGTATGGAGCCGCCAGCATTGTCCTTCTGCCAACCCGGCCCTTCGCAGGCCGCCACCAGCACTGCGCAAAATACCAGCGCTGTAACCCGCGCCATAGAAGACCAAGAACGCATCGGATATTCCCCCGGGTGCTATTGATGCGGAAAGGTTAAGTCAGGGTCATTTTCTACCGCAAGACGAATTGCATTAAATTTATGCAACCCACTCCCTTGCCCCAAGTCCAGGCTAGGTCCGGGGTAACACTGTTACCCCGGCGGGGGCTCCGGGGGCAGCGCCCCCGCCTCCCCTTTGACGCATCCCTGCCGCTCCTCCACAACCCGCGTCCATGACTGTTCTGACCATCCGTGATCTCACCATTCGTCTTGGCGGGCGCGCCTTATTGGAAAGTGCTGCCCTGCAGGTGGATGTTGGGCGCAAGATTGGCCTCATTGGCCGCAATGGTGCCGGCAAATCCACCTTACTCCGTGCTATTGTGGGTGAATTGCAGCCGGATGGGGGTGAGATCAGGCTCTCGGCCCGTGCGCGCATGGGCCATGTGGCGCAGGAAGCGCCGGCGGGGGTGGCGAGCCTGCTGGAAGCCGTGCTGGCCGCGGATACCGAACGCGCGGCATTGCTCATGGAAGCGGATGGCGCTGCTGATCCTGGGCGGGTTGCTGAGATCCATGAAAGGCTGATTGCGATTCGCGCCGATAGTGCGCCGGCGCGCGCGGCGGCGGTGCTTTCCGGGCTTGGTTTTGATGCTGCGGCGCAGGCGCGGCCTTTGGCGGAATTTTCGGGTGGTTGGCGCATGCGTGTGGCGCTCGCGCGCGCTTTGTTTCTGGAACCGGATTTGTTGTTGTTGGATGAACCGACGAACCATCTGGATTTGGAAGCGACGCTCTGGCTGGAAGGTTGGCTCTCGCGGTTTCCGGGGGCGGCGATTGTGGTCAGCCATGATCGCGGGTTGCTGGAACGCTGCGTGGATGCGATTGCGCATCTCGATCGCGGGGACATCACGCTCTATTCCGGGAATTTCGCGGATTTCTTGCGCATCCGGGCGGAACGCCAGGCGCAGCAGCAGGCGCAGAATGTTAAGCTGATATCGGAACGCGCGCGCATTCAGTCTTTTGTGGATCGTTTTCGCGCCAAGGCCACCAAGGCGCGCCAGGCGCAATCTCGGCTGAAGGCGCTGGAACGTATGCCGGCGGTGGAAGCGCTGGTGGAAGACACGCCCGTGCGTTTTGCCTTTCCGGTGCCGGAGGCTTTGGCACCGCCGATCCTGTCGCTGAACCGCGCATCGGTGGGCTATGGCGGGGCGCCGATTTTGCAGCATTTGTCGCTTCGGCTGGATCAGGAAGATCGCGTGGCGCTGCTGGGTGCGAATGGCAATGGCAAATCCACGTTGGCGAAGCTGTTGGCCGGGCGGCTTGATGTTTCGGGCGGGGAGATGTTTCGCAATAATCGGCTGCGCGTTGGTTATTTCGCGCAGCACCAGGCCGAGGAGTTGGATTTGGCCGGCACGCCGCTCTCCCATATGCAGGCGGCGCTCCCGAAGGCGAATGAAACCGCGTGTCGTGCGCAATTGGCGCGGTTTGGGCTGGATGCGGATAGGGCGGATACTCGGGTGGCGCAGCTTTCGGGTGGGGAAAAGGCGCGGCTGTTATTGTCGCTCACCACGCGTGATGCGCCGCAAATGCTGATCCTGGATGAACCGACGAACCATCTGGATATTGATGCGCGCGATGCGCTGGTGAAGGCGCTGGCGGATTTTGAAGGCGCGGTGGTGCTGATCACGCATGATCCGCATTTGGTGGAGTTGGTGGCGGACAGGCTTTGGCTGGTGGCCGATGGTACGGTGACGAGTTTTGATGGCGACCTGGATGAATATCGCGCGCTTTTGGCCGAACGTGCGCGCGGTGCCGCGCCGCGGGGCGAAGCTGGCGGGATGCGGGCAGAAGCGCGGCGCGAAAGGGCTGAAAACCGCGCCGCCTTGCAACCCCTGCGTGCACGCTTGAAGGCGGTGGAAGCCGCGCTGGAAAAGCTGGGGAAGGAGGGCGCGCTGATCGAAAAGCGCCTGGCCGACCCCGACACCTATGCCCGTTTCAAGGCCGAGGATATCGCCTGGGCCAATACCCGCCGCGCCGCTATTGGCAAGGAAGTGGCGAGGTTGGAGGAGGCATGGCTGGAGCTTTCGGCGAAGCTCGAAGGTGAATAATCTGACCATATCAGCAACGCATTCGCGCAGCAGATATGGTCCAAGCTATTGTTTGGTCGCATTTTCCGAGCCGCCAAGTGAAGCCACTTGGCTTGAAAATGCTCCGGGCCGCGATTTACACAAAAGCGTCACGTTGCTAGGTATCGGTCCGTCTCAAGTCATTGCCCCCGCGCGGAGTTCCCCCGGCATGAAGATTGTTGCCTGCAACAGCAACCGCCCCTTGGCCGAAGCTGTGGCCGCCGCTTGCGGTATTGCGCTGACCAATGCGTCCATCCGGCGCTTCGCGGATTTGGAAGTTTTCGTCGAAATTCATGAAAATGTGCGTGGTGAGGATGTTTTTGTCATCCAATCCACTTCCTACCCCGCCAATGACAATCTGATGGAATTGCTGATCACGCTGGATGCTCTGAAGCGCGGCAGTGCGCGACGCATCACCGCCGTGATCCCGTATTTCGGCTATGCGCGTCAGGATCGGAAATCAGGCCCGCGGACGCCCATCAGCGCGAAGCTGGTGGCGAACCTGATTACCGCGGCGGGTGCGAACCGCGTGCTGACCATGGATTTGCACGCGGCGCAAATTCAGGGGTTTTTCGATATCCCGGTGGATAATCTTTTCGCCGCCCCCCTTTATTCGCGCGACATTCAGGAACGCTATGCCGGCCGGGAATTGATGATTGTCTCCCCCGATGTGGGCGGCGTGGTGCGCGCGCGCGCAATTGCGGCGCGCTTGGGCGTGGATTTGGCGATCATTGACAAGCGCCGCCCGCGCGCCGGCGTTTCCGAAGTGATGAATGTGATCGGTGAAGTGGAAGGCCGCGATTGCCTGCTGGTGGATGACATTGTCGATTCCGGCGGTACGCTCTGCAACGCGGCTGAGGCGCTGTTGAAGGATGGCGCGCGTTCGGTCGGGATTTACGTGACGCATGGCGTGTTTTCGGGCGGTGCGGTGGCGCGGATTGGCGCCGCACCGGTTGAGATGATGACCGTGACGGACAGCATCCAGGCGACTGAGGCGGTGCGCGTTTCGCGCAATATCCGCCAATTGACGATTGCGCCGCTGCTGGCGGAAGCGATGAAGCGGATCAGTGACGAAAGTTCGGTCTCCTCATTGTTCAATTAGACCAAAACTCTTGAAGGGGTTGCTATCATGAAGCTGTTTTATGCGCTTGGGGCGTGTTCCATCGGTATCCATGTGATGCTGGAAGAAATTGGTACGCCTTATGAAGCGGTGGCCGTGAACCTGCGCGAAGGTGCGCAATTCCAGCCTGGTTTTGTGGCGGTGAACCCGAAATCCAAAGTGCCGACCCTGGAACGCGAAGATGGTTCGGTGCTGACGGAATACCCCGCCATTGCCTTTTGGCTGGCGTCGCGCTTTCCCTCCGCTGGCTTGATGCCATCGGGCACGGATGCACAATCGCGCGCCTTGGAAGCGACCGATTACTGCGTGGCCACCATGCATATGCAAGGTTTTTCGCGCATGTTCCGCCCGGCAAATTTTGCGCCGACGGAAGCCGATCATGAAGCCGTGAAGGCGCGTGGCGAGGAAATTTTCCAGAAGGGCCTTGGCGTGATGGATAAGGCGCTGGAAGGCCGCGAATGGCTCGCCGGCACTTATTCCTTCGCCGATAGCGCGTTGTTCTACGTGAGTTTCTGGTGGTCTGCCCGCTTGAACAAGCCGCTGCCGGCCAATGTCGCGGCGCATTATGCGCGGATGAATGCGCGGCCTGCCGTGCAGCGCACGATGAAGGCGGAAGGGCTTTCGTGAGCCTGAACCCGACCGCCTTCTGGTTCCTCCGTCATGGAGAGACGGATTGGAACGCTGAAGGGCTGAGCCAGGGGCACACGGATATTCCCCTGAATGCTGTTGGGATTTCCCAAGCCCAGCGCGCGGCCTTGGCGTTGGTGGATCGCGGGATTGTGACCATCATCGCCTCCCCGCTCAGCCGCGCTTTGCGCACGGCTGAAATTGTGGCGGAAGCGCTGGCGCTGCCGGTCGCGACCGATGCGGGGCTGATGGAAGTGGGCTTTGGCGTGGAAGAAGGCCAGCCCACGGGCGATTGGTATGATAGCTGGATTGAAGGCAGCTTCACGCCGGAAGGCGCGGAGAGCTTTCAAACCCTGCATGACCGCGCTGTGGCGGCGATCAATCGCGCCACCGCCAAGCAAGGCCCCGTTTTAGTGGTGGCGCATGGGGCGTTGTTTCGTGCGCTGCGGCTCGCGCTTGGCCATGTGCCGAATGTGCGCACACCCAATGCCTTGCCGCTTTGGTGCGAACCGCCGGAAGCGGGTCCGGTTTGGTCCATTACGCCGAGCCATTTGCCGTCGCTCGGGTGAAGCCTTTCAGGTGCTTGGACGGGCGCAGGTATTGATGCCCAATAACCGATAGGCCGGGCACCAGCCGATCAGCGCGGGGGCGATAGGGACAAGCCCGATCGCCCCCCACCAGCCCAGCGGGCCCATGGCGCCAAGCGCAAGCAGCGCCAACCCCGCCACAAGCCGCAAACCACGATCAATGTTGTTCATGTTGGGCAAGATCATATCAGTGCTCCTTATACTGGCCCAATAAAGCAGCCGGCGTGTGGCTTTGCCTTGCGCCGGATCAATCCATCGCTTGCGCCGCTGGCGTGCATCCCCTAGAAGCCCCCCTTGGTTTTGGCACCCCTGGAGGCCAAGCCTGTCCTGCAAAGATTTTGCAGCGGCATCAGAATTCAACCCGAAGGAGCACGGACAATGGTCCAAACTGTACGGATCGAAGCCGAAGCGCGCGGGCGGGCCGGTAAGGGGGCGGCACGCGCAACTCGGCGTGAGGGGCATGTCCCCGCTGTCATC
>CAIYMY010000191.1 GCA_903927465.1 uncultured Rhodospirillales bacterium
GAAGGTATTGCGCGGATCGGGCGTATGCAGAAAGCAGGAAAAGGTTTCCTCGCAACGCTTGAAAATCTGATCATAGCGGCTGCGGATTTCCGCCATTTCCTCTGCGCTGATCTTGCCATTATGCAAAGGCGCGCACCAATTGGGCGTGCGCTGAAAGACCACAAGTTGCTTGGCGGTCTTCGCCACTTCCTGAATGGTCTGCACGCCCGATGCGCCGGTGCCGATCACCGCCACGCGCTTGCCGGTGAAATCCACCTTTTCCTTGGGCCAAAGACCCGTGTGAAAAGACTGACCCTTGAAATCGGCAATGCCCGGAAATTGCGGCATGGTCGGTGCGGAAAGTGCGCCAATCGCCGTGATCAGAAAGCGGGTTTTATGCGTGCGGCCATCTTCCAATGTCACGGTCCAACTGCGCGCCGCCTCATCCCAGCGCGCCGCCTTCACGCGGGCGGAGAATTGGATATCGCGGCGCAGGTCGTATTTATCGGCGACCAGGTTCAGATAGCGTTCGGTTTCCGGCTGCGGCGCGAAATGTTCGGTCCAATGCCATTCCTTCAACAAATCCTTGTCGAAAGAATAGCCGTAGGAATAGCTTTCAGAATCGAAGCGACAGCCGGGATAGCGGTTCCAATACCAGGTGCCACCTACCCCTGTGCCGGCTTCAAACACGCGCGCCTTCATGCCCAATTGGCGGAGCCGGATGAGCTGATAAAGCCCAGACATGCCCGCACCGATGACAATGGCATCGTAATTGAGCCCCTTGTCACTGGCCGTCGCCCTCGTCGCTTCCATCACTGCGCTCATGTCGTTAACTCCCACCCTTCTGCCAGGTCACACTGGCCCTTGAGCCGCTATATTCACGCAAATACGCAAAAAACCAAACAGTGATAAGTCTGCCCAAATGGACAGGCCGTGATTTGATCAGGATCAGACGCCACGCGAACGGGGTCTGAAATGCGGGAAATACCCGCAATTTCACGCCGCCAGCCGCGCCCGTGCATCCGCGCGCAGCATATCAGCACCCTTTTCCGCGATCATGATGGTGGGCGCATTGGTATTGGTGGAGGTCACGGCAGGCATGACTGACGCATCAATCACCCGCAGCCCTTGAAGCCCATGCACGCGCAGCCTGTCATCCACCACCGACATCACATCCGGCCCCATGCGGCAGGAACAGGAAGCGTGGAACACCGTGCTGCCGATCTGGCGCGCGTAGTGCAGCCATTCCTCATCTGTCTGCACTTCCGGCCCAGGCATGGATTCCGCCACCAGATAGCGCTGCAGGGCCGGCCTGTTGAACCATTCCCGCATGGCGCGTAGCCCCGCCACAATGCTGCGCTGGTCGCGGTCTTCTGCCAGGTAATTCGGGTTGATGGTGGGCTGTTCGCGCGGATCCGCACTGCGGGCTGCGATGAAGCCGCGGCTTTCCGGGCGCATCTGCCAAACGCCGGCGGTCATGCCGGGCCTGGTATCCAAAACCCGCGCTGGACCGGGTGCGTAACTCGCGGAAGCAAACAGCGCCTGCATATCGGGTGTCGCACTTTCCGGCAAAGCCTTGAAGGAAGCCGCGAGAAGCGATGCCGCATAGGTCAGCACGCCGCGCCCCAAAACAGCGAATTTGAGCACCTCACCGGCCAGGCGCAGGCCGCGCGTGCGTTCATTCAGTGTCGCCACATCCTTCACCACGGCTTGCACGCGCACCAGGAAATGATCCTGAAAATTCCGCCCCACGCCGCGCAATTCATGCAGCACCGGAATGCCGAGCCCCGACAGATGCTCCGCATCCCCCACACCGGAAAGTTGCAGGATATGTGGAGAACCAATGGCACCGGCGGAAAGAATAACCTCCACCGCCGCATCAGCGCGTTCAGCAACACCACCGCGCGAAAACTCTACGCCCACAGCACGCTTGCCCTCGAACACCACGCGATGCACCAACGCATTGGTCACAACACGCAGATTGGGCCGCCCCATGGCCGGGCGCAGATAGGATCGCGCCGCACTCGCGCGAAAGCGCCCGCCACGTGTTTGCTGCACCCAGCCGATATGATCGCCAAGCCCATGCGGCAGATCGTTCAAATCATCGCGGTAATCCCAACCCATTTGCTGGCCCGCTTCAATCGCCGCCTGACACAATTCCGGCTGGTCCTGCGATGGCGAGGTATAAAGCAAGCCATCCCTGCTATGCGCCGCCTTATCTGGCCCTTGCCATTTCTCGGATTTATTGAAGTAAGGCAAAACATCGCCGGAAGACCAGCCGCGATTTCCAAGCTGCGCCCAGTGATCATAATCTTCCGGCTGAGACCGAATATAGATCATGCCATTGATCGAACTTGAACCACCCAGCACGCGACCGCGCGGGTAATTGATTTCGCGCCCGTTCAGGCCAGAATTGCGATCCGCCTTGAAACCCCAAGTCAGCGTCGGGTGATCGAGCAATTTCATGTAGCCAGCAGGAATATGGATCAGCGGGTTCCAATCCTTGCCACCCGCTTCAATCAGCAGCACCTGATTGCCCGGGTCTTCCGAAAGACGATTGGCCAGCACGCAACCGGCCGAACCACCACCAACAATAACGTAATCAGCTTTCATCGCGCTTCCCCTTTGCCAAGCATGATAGGCGAAGTGCGCGTATTTCAAAGCCCCCTTTTGGGCTTGCATCCAGCCCTGATCCTGGCAAGCTTCCGGCAAGCACCGCAGACAAGGCGTGGCGATGCAGAAGGAAGCCAAGATGCGCAAATGGTTCACGCTGACCCTGACGGCTTTGGCCTTGTTGGTCACATCCCCAGCAAGCCAAGCACAGAATTGGCCCGCTCAGCCTATCACGCTCATCAATGGCTTTCCGCCAGGTGGCGGCGCCGATATCCTCGCGCGGCTATTTGCTGAAAAGCTCCGTGATGCGCTGGGCCAGCCGGTCACGGTGGAAAACCGCACCGGCGCCAATGGGTTGATCGCTGCTGGCACTGTCGCCGCCGCGCGGCCAGATGGGTATACGCTGCTGCTGCAAACCATGAGCATTGCCGCGACATCGCCCATCATGCCGGGTGTCACGCTGAACTTCAATCCAGACCGAGACCTTGCGCAAAGCGTCATCATCGCGGGCTTGGATAATCTGCTTTATGTCTCAGCCAAAACCTCCTTCACCACGGTGCAGGAGGTTATTGATTACGCCCGCGCCAATCCCGATAAACTCACCTA
>CAIYMY010000192.1 GCA_903927465.1 uncultured Rhodospirillales bacterium
GATATGGAGGGGGTTGGATTCGAACCAACGTAGGCGCAAGCCAACGGATTTACAGTCCGTCCCCTTTAGCCACTCGGGCACCCCTCCACAGCCGCTCGCCCGTAACCGGGGCTGGCGGGAGCGGGCGGACTATCCGCATTGGCGCTTGCCTGTCAACGGATGAGGCGGAAAAACACCCCAGGTTTTCATTCTGGCGCGTCCGGCGCATCATAGGCGGGATGCAACGCCCCCCGAAGCGGCCCCCTGGCCGCGCCCGCCCGCAAGGCCCCGCCCCGCAATCGCCCACGCGCCGCCCGCGCTTTGATGAGCCCGTCGAGGCGCCCCGTGGCCGCCGCGGCGCGCCGCCACCTTTCCGCGAAGCCGAGGCCCAAGCCCCGCGCGGCCGCCGTGGTGCCGGGCCAATACCGCCGGAGGCTGAGGCCCCCGCACCCCCGCGCCCCGGGGCTGGCGCGGGTTCCGGCGCCTTTTGGCTGTATGGCGAACACGCGGTTGCGGCGGCTATTCGCAACCCGCGTCGCAAGACCCGCCGCCTGCTGGTGACGGAAGACGCCGAGAAAAGCCTGCGCGCGGCGCTGAACCGCCCTTGGCGCCTGCCGCCGGAACGCATTGAACGCCAGCGCTTCGGCACCTTCCTGACCGAAGACGCGCTGCACCAGGGTGTCGCGCTGCTGGTGGAACCTTTGGAATCGGTGGCGCTGGAAGATGCCATCTCCGCTTCCGATGGGCCGGTGCTGCTGCTGGACCAGGTGACGGACCCACGCAATGTCGGCGCCATACTGCGTTCCGCCGCGGCTTTCGGCGCGGCCTGTGTGGTGCTGCAGGATCGCCACGCACCGCCCGAGACCGGTGCGGTTGCCCGCGCGGCATCGGGCGCATTGGATATTGTGCCGGTGGTGCGAGAAGTGAATTTGTCCCGCGCCATTGCCAGCCTGCAAAAATCTGGATTCTGGGTGATGGGCCTGACCGGGGATGCTTCCCGCACGCTGGCGGAAGCGCGCCCCAAGGATCGCCGCATTGCGCTGGTGCTGGGTGCGGAAGATACCGGGCTGCGCCGCCTGCAACGCGAAACCTGTGACGAGTTGGTGCGCCTGCCGATCACACCCGCCATGGAAAGTCTGAATGTGGCGGCGGCGGCGGCAGTAGCGCTTTACGAATTGATCCGCGAGGGCGGGGAATAACGGGGGAGTCGCTTCCTTCGCCGGAGCATTTTCAAGCCAAGCGGAAACGCTTGGTTCCAGCGTGTGACGGATATTGGGGTTCAGGCCAGGGTAGC
This sequence comes from uncultured Rhodospirillales bacterium, assembly GCA_903927465.1. Classification (GTDB taxonomy): domain Bacteria; phylum Pseudomonadota; class Alphaproteobacteria; order Acetobacterales; family Acetobacteraceae; genus Neoroseomonas. The sequence continues at coordinate 1,274 of CAIYMY010000192.1, forward strand.
GCCGGCGCGGTTCTTCATGCACGTCGATCACCCTGATGTCAGGGAATACGCTCTCTCAACCTGATTGTCGGCGATGATGCACTTTGCAACCAGCGAAAAAAGCAGGCTGAGGCCCATCGCGCGGTGTCAAACCCGGCTCACCTGCGCAGCATTTTCGAAATTGCCGAATCGGTCGGGCTGTTTGAACCTTCCGGCCTTAGCCGGATGTTTCGTCGGCGCTTTTGTATTTCCGCACCGGAATCGCGGCTGGCGACCAGCGCCAGGCACTTTCGCCAGGCTCATAGGCGCCAAAAGCGGCTTAGAATACAGGGACTTTGCCGGATTTGCTGCGAATATTGTCAAAAGAACTCAAAATCAGACCTATGGCGGCTGCGAATTCTGATTTCATTGGTGGGCGCACAAGGATTCGAACCTTGGACCCGCTGATTAAGAGTCCTTGAAATTGAGATTTCAGAAGGAACCAGAAGCAATCACGAAATATCGCCATTCGAAAAAACTGTTGTAATTTACATGAAAAAGCACTATCATAAAATCTCATTAGGTATCATTACATCCCGCCGTGCTTGGAACCAATTTGGAACCAAAATCGGAACCAAGGAGTTTTCGCATGAAGATCACCGATGCAAAGCTTCGCGCAGCAAAGCCCGGCGAAACCGTGGTCGGCGATAACTTGGTCTTTCGCTTTCGCGATGACGGCAAGGCGGGCATCCGCGCATTGGTCCGGATTGCGGGGAGCGGGAAGCGGGTGTCCCTAAGCCTAGGCCGGTATCCTGAAACCACTCTCGCAGTAGCCCGGCAGGAAGCAGCCAATGCCCGCGCGCTTGCGGCCAAGGGGAAGGACCCACGGCATGAACGGAAGGCCAATGCGGAAGCGCAGGAAAGGCTTCTAGGGGATTGCCTGCAAGCCTATCTAGCCGCCTCGGAGAACCGCGCCAGGACGGTTCACGATAAGAAGAAAACGCTGGAACCAGCCTTCGCTGACATGGCAAAGCGGCCAATCGGCAGTATAAGCAAGGGGGATATGGTGGCGGTCTTAACCGCCTATCGTGACCGGCCAGCGGCAAGGCGAAAGCTTTTCAGCTATGCGGATCATTTTTGCGGTTTCTGCATTGAAAATGATTGGATCACGGCGAACCCGCTTCAAAACGTGAAGAAGCCGCCAGCCGTGGCCGCGAAGGAAAGAGTTTTGATCGACGATGAAATCCGTGCGCTCATGTCATGCAAGGCGAATACGAGTTGGTTGCCCATCGCGAGACTGATCCTTCTGACTGGCCAGCGGGGCGGGGAAATAAGCGCGATGCGAGTCTCGGAAATAGATTTTCAGCGCCGCGAATGGCGAATACCGCGCGAAAACATGAAACAAGGACGGGCGCATGTAGTCCATCTATCTCCCGCAGCCATGGCGATCATTAAAGCAGAAATTACATCCCGCCATCGTCTCGAAAATGACTTTTATATCTTCGGCGATACTGGCGCGCGGCCATTTTCAGGGCGGAGCAAGGGGCAAGCCATGATCCTAGCTGCCACGAAAACAAGCGGATGGTCCGGGCATGATTTAAGAAGGACGGCCATCACCGTAATGCAGCGCCTTGGTATTCACCGCGAAATCCGGATGGCAGTCACCGGCCACGCGCAACCGCGCGATGGTGCATCCGCCTATGAGCATCACGATTTCCGCCAGGAAGCCCGCGCAGCCGTGGAAAGGCTGGCAAACGAGGTCGCACGGATCAGCAGCGAGGAGCAGACTGCCACCGTGCATCCCTTTCCGTATATGTCACGGCAGGCGGGATGAAGGGTCTAAGGCATGCTGCTATTCATGCAACCTTACCTCACGGGTGCTTAAGCGAAGGGGGCACTTAACGACGATAACCAAAGGCCCTAAGGGTGCCCTGCCAAGTTCCCTGTCGGTATTGTTGCAAAACATGCCCACAATTGAAACGCCCACTGCGCCCATGCTCCACCCCTAGCGTATCGTAAGAAGTGCAGCGAAGTTCAGTCGTATTACCAGGAACACCCCAACGAAATGATACTTCCACGATAAAAAGATTGGGCGTGTTATGATAAAAATTAGCCTCCCAAGAGGTATGCGGATTCTGTATTAATTCCCCATTCAATTCTCTTGCTAAATGCGTTACCTCCACGATAGCAGGACGGGCTGGGGCGTTGGTTGGATGCCTGTTACGACAAGCAAAAGTAATAGCGCGGGCCGCTTCATCACTGGTTACACCCCGCATGTTTTTGAGCAAACATTCATCAAAAGTCTGAGGTTCACCGCGAAGCCGATCCAGAAAGCCCTGCGCCCGCGCGGCCTGCGTGAAGCCGTCAACGATAATCAGACCGATAAGCAGCGCAGAAGCATGCAGAAGCCTTTCAAACATTCCCCGAACCTCGTTTTTCAAGGCGAAGTTATATCAAATGCGCTAGAGGCTCAAAAGGCCATTCATGACTAACCCCGCCCAGGTTCTGACAAGGCAAGCGCAAGTGGGAAGAAATTACGCCAGGGCGACGGTATAAGCGCGACTTGATCAGGGCGGAGCAACCGCCGCCTACATCGGCCAGGAATGGCGCCAAGCCCGTGTAGGATCACCGCAGCAGCCTTCACGCGGGCCGTGGCAGCCTTCCGGGCAGCGATAGCCCGGCGCGTCCGGTGCCCATGTTTAAGCGCGTTTTGGTTACCAGGCTGGCCGCCAGGCCGTTTGCGCTTATGCGCTCCCATGGCTTCGTTTCCCTGGAAACATACGATGCAATCACGCTGCCATGCGCTTTGCCAGCGCCAGGACTTCCAAGCCTCGCTCAAACCTTGGCAATGCCTCCGATGGTGGCACATTCCGCAAGACCCGTTTCACAGTCTCGCTCAGGGTCCAGCGGCCACGACGAAAAGACATGCCGCTGACGCAAATTTCTAGGGCTTGTGTCATTTCGCCAATTTGTTCCAAGGTTGCGCCAGCTTCCAGTAATTCCAACGCTTCCTGTTCAATGCTCATTTCGTGCATTTTCACCCTCCAAAAATTCCGCCAGGGGGCGGAAACAATCCTCAGAAAAAAAGATGTAAAAGCCGCTCCGCGACAATTCACTTGGCGCTGCCTGTAGATCGGTCACACGCGCGGCGACTAGCTTATCAGCCGCGCGGTTTTCAATGATCACAAGCGTTCTCCCGGTGAGAGAATTCTCATGTTCCAATAAGGTGCGCCATTGCGCCAAGTCTAAACCAAAACCCCCGCGATCCAGGGGGCACTTCGATTTAATCTCAGCAAAGATGTAATCAGCGCCACGAAAACAAACGAAATCGGTTGATAGTTTCTGCCCGCTTGGCGATATCAGGGGCATTTGCACTTGGCCCATCCGTGCCGCGCCATGCGCGATGCAGCACCAGCCCGCGCGATTGAAGGCAGCTATTGCGCGCTTTTCTGCCTTGGCGCCTTGGGCGAGTGAATCTGCGAACGTCACCGGCGTCGCCCCCGCGAACGGCGGATTGCAGGCATGGGAATTGATAGCAAACCCGTTCCGCGTCTTACGCCGCGCTCACAATTTCCTTCAACCGCACTTTTTAAGATATAGGCGCACGCACCACGCGCCGCTTTTGGGCTTTTGATTTTGCCCGCATGGTGGCCATTTTTCCAAGGAAAGCCAACCGGCAGCGGTCCATAAGCCCGCTCTAACTGCCGTGTGACCGCATTGAGCCACCGTTCAAGCGGTCCAGGAGGACACGCGATCATGAGATGGCCATGAAGGCCCATCTTTGGGCTTTTTTCAAAAACACTGAGGATGAACGGGTCAGCCAACCCAACTTTCCGAACCCGCTCACGATGCCGCGATGCAAGTTTTTGCTGCGCCCGTGCGATTTCCTTTTCATCGGCGAACGGCAGGACACGGCGCCAAGCCAACGTCAGGGAGATGAAGTGCTGCCCATCATGCAAGGCTACCTCTAGCGCCGTCAGAACCTCATCAATCGTGGCCCCCGCCGCTGAGCGGGCGAGGGGCGGAAAGAGAGGGACAGGGGGGTCTGTTATAGAGGCGGGTTTCTGCCCGTCATAAAGTATTGGATTCATTGAAAATAGAGACTCTTAAATGACGCATTTTTTCCACCATTTGAAAATTTACTGAAATGATAAATATGCTAATCAAGCGCGCGGGCGGGACTTCAACCAAGCTTCGATTTCAAACTTGATCCAGGCCACGCGGCGCAACCCAATCCGCACAGGGCGCGGAAACGCTGGATCGGATTTCATTACCCGGCGAAGCGTCATTTTTGAAAAACCAATCGCTGCCGCCGCTTGTTCAATATTCAAAGTTTCCATCTCAAATCTCCATCAACAATAATTCAAATAATACCAATTAGAAACGCGAATTCCAATACGGAACCGCAAGATATTGTGGAAGTTTATTGTTCAAAGCAGGGAAATAACAATTTCATTAACTGCTAAATTATTCGATTCTCTTGAATTATTCGTGTGAAATAGCATGTAGCAGCGCCGCGCCTTGCTCCGCACAAAAGGGGTTCCCCCGCCCCGGTGGGGTTCCACTTCCCGCGCTTTCAACCGGCATGGGGGCAGGCAGGACGGCTTGCCAACCGCAGATCAGGGCAGGCCAAGCCAAGCGGCGCGCGACGGGCGGCAGGATCAGCCCGGCAGGCATGGCGAAAGGGGGGGTAAAAAAGAGACTTGGAACCAATATGGAACCAAAATCGGAAATCAGCCCGGCAAAGGCTATCTAGAATGCATCTAACCTATTGATTTCATTGGTGGGCGCACAAGGATTCGAACCTTGGACCCGCTGATTAAGAGTCAGCTGCTCTACCAACTGAGCTATGCGCCCGCCGACCGTGGTAAATCCCGGCATGACCACGGCGCGCTTCATAGCGCCCAGGGCGGTTTTGTCCAGCCCCCACGCGGCTTGCGGTGTAGCTGGTGCGGGTCTGATCGAACAATCTCCCCGATCCGGAGGGAAACCAGTTGGGGATTTTCGCGACGGCCCCCTTCCACGATTCGCAGCCCTTCGGCTGCGCGCTCGATCTGGACCAGAAGGATTCGGCCATCGTGGCCCCAAGCGTCCGGGCCGCGCAATGTCATTCCGCCCAGTCACAACGTGCTGTTTGGCGCCTGGGTTTTCGGGGTCCAGCGGGACGTGCCAATCGGCGCGCCCTGGAGCATCATCGTGGCTGTGATGCAACCGGCATAGAATGATGCTCCGCATCACACACAAGCTTCTCAAGCTCCACAAGGCGGGGGCGTGAACAAAGGCGATGCCGCGTGAACAACGCCAAAACCATCAGGACAACCCAGCCTATCGACCGTTTTGAGACAGGCACTAGCGCGCAGAAGCCATGAGCATCCGGCCATGGATGAAGCCATAGGTCGGGAATTGGGTCCCGCCAAAATCTTCGGCTGGCGGGTACCACACCCGCACCAAGGACCAATCCCCGCGCGGCGAGACATCCAGCACCGGCTGATCCCGCGCAATCTGCCCCCTCGCCCGGCCGCTTGCCCAATTGGCGTGATCCACGCGAACTTCCCGCGCGGACACTACGCGCGATACCACGGCTACATGGCCCTGGGGGTTGCGGCTGGTGCGTTGAAAGACCAACACGCTACCGGGCTGGGGTGCCTCGGAACGCTCATATTGTCCTGCAGCCGCCTGCCACCACTGCCAGGCATCGCCGGCGATACGCAGCCCAGAACGCTCCCGCGCATAGGGCACGCAGGACATATCCCCACCCGAATAACCAGGCACGCCGGAACGCGACGCCATGCGCCCCGAAGCGCAGCCGGCAAGTGCGAATAATAATCCCACCGTGACCATGCGGCGCATGATCGCGCCCCCCCTGAATTTCCTCTGCCTGTAACCCTAGCAAAAACACCACCCTTTGGCAGCGAAAAAATACGACCACATGCAGCATGTGCAGACCGCATGACGGAGCCGCCGGCGCCTTTCAACCAGCAGAGGATGAAGTTGCCGGAAGCAAAACGTCATAGCGAGAAACTGAGCTACTTCTCCATACCCCTTGTTTGAGGATGTCTATATCCAAAACTACCTTTTTCATATCATTGGTTGAATTACTTTTTCGCCGAAATTCATCAAATTTTCCTCTAAATTCGGCAGAAACGCGGTCACCGGCATGACAAGCCGCTGCGCTCCACGCTGGCGGCGCTCTTCAACGGCAGCCAAGGGATCCTGGCCTGAATTTGGAAAGGCGCCCGGGCAGCCGGTAATGCGTTCGATGCTTTCAGGGTCTCGGCCGGCGGCTTCAGCGGCACGCCGCGCGATATCGAAAAGCGGGAAAGTATCAGTCGGCGCTCCGATCGAAGGAAAAAAGCCCTGGCCTAACCGGCCGGCGCGCTTCGCTGCCGCTTCAGAATGCCCGCCGACTATAATCGGCACATCACCGCGTACAGGCTTCGGGTTACTATTCACCTTATCGAAATTAACGAATTCGCCGTGATAGCTCGCCCCATCGCTGGCCCATAACGCGCGCATGGCGCCGATATACTCATCAGCGCGCTTACCGCGTTTTTCGAAGGGCACGCCAATCGCGGCAAATTCTTCTTTCAGCCAGCCAACACCAATCCCCAATTCGATCCGCCCACCACTCATGAAATCAAGCGTCGCCACCTGCTTGGCCAGGGCCAAGGGTTCACGTTGTGGCAGAATGATAACGCCGGTCATGAGCTTGATTGTGCTCGTGGCCGCTGCGGCGAAAGCCATCCAGATCAGCGGATCCACATAGGGCGCAGTATTCGCGGCAGGCATGCGGCCATTGGCGCTATAGGGATAAATACTCTCATAAGACTGTGGCAGCACGACATGATCGATCGCGAGCACGCTATCAAAGCCCGCGGCCTCCGCAGCGCGCGCCACGCGGGCGGCACCTGCCGCATCCGGAAAATTGAGGCTGGCGAAGTGAAGTGCGAACTTCATGGTGTTCCCCTGCAGAAGACTTGGGCATCATTACGCGGGTGATGGCGCAAGACAACTACTTCACCGGTGGTTGCCTTATGTTGCCAGCGGCGCATACTCCCCAACGAAACAGCCATCAGAAGGAAACGCAGATGATCAAATTCTATTATAATTTAGCGCCCAACCCCATGAAGGTGGCGCTGGCATTGGAAGATATGGGCTTGGCCTATGAATTATGCCCGGTGGATACGCGCAAGGGTGAACAGCATGAGGCGGCCTATCTGGCCATCAACCCCAATGCGAAGGTGCCGGCCATTATCGATGGGGATGCCACGGTCTTCGATAGCAATGCCATCTTGCTGTATTTGGCAGAAAAAACCGGCAAATTTTTGCCGACCCAGAATTTGGCTGACCGAGGCGCCATGCTGTCTTGGATGATGTTCATCGCATCCGGCATCGGTCCCTTCAGTGGCCAGGCCGTGCATTTCCGCAATTTCGCCCCGGAGCCCAAGGAATACGCGCTGAATCGCTATGTTTTCGAAGCCCAGCGCCATTGGGGCATTATTGAAAATCGCCTTTCAGGCCGTGAATGGATGGTGGGCAGCGATTATAGCATTGTTGATATGGCGTTGTGGGGCTGGTCGCGCCTGGTGCCTTTTGTGTTGGGCCAAGAGCAAGCCGCCAATTACCCAAATGTGACGCGCCATATGAATGCGGTGAATGCGCGCCCGGCGGCGCAGCGCGCCCTTGCGATCAAGGACCGCCACGCCTTCAAGGCCGACAATGATGAGGCAGCAAAGAACGCGATGTTCCGCCACCTCACCACCAAGGTGGTTTGACTATTCCCGCTTGAGGCCGGCGATGGCGATGGCGTGATACGCCTTCGCTTTTTCGCCGGCCAGAAAGGTCGCGTATGAAATCCTGATCCAGCCTCAATCTCGGCCAAATCAAGCGCCGCTTCGCCACCACGGGACAGATGGGCAAATGCGGGGGCGTTATAGCCGTGACGCCGTCCTACAGAAAATTGCCCGGCGCGCGGCCCAGCATCACTTGGACCAGTCTCGCTCAACTCGAAATCACCTGCTATCTTGCGCTTTTAAAATCAGGATCGTCACCGCCAATTAGGCCCTCTTGGAAGAATGCCCGCATGCCCGATACCGCTATCCTGCACAGCCCGCGCAGCCCGGCCACCACCGAGCATTTTGATGTTCTTATCGTTGGGGCCGGCATCTCAGGCGTCGGCGCGGCCTATCATCTGACAACACAATGCCCAGATAAGCGTTTTGTGGTGCTGGAAACCGAGGAGACCTTCGGGGGCACATGGTGGACGCATAAATATCCCGGCATTCGTTCGGATAGTGATCTCCATACCTTCGGCTATCGCTTCAAACCTTGGCGTGGTGCGCCCATCGCGACCGCCGAGGAAATCCTTCGCTATATGGGCGAAGTGATCTCGGAGAATGATCTTGCCCGCCATATCCGGTATGGCCACCACATATCCCATGCCAGTTGGGATAGTGCGAAAAAACTCTGGACAATTGATGCCGTTGATAAGGTAAACGACACAGCCCGCCGCTTCACCTGCGGCTTTTTGTATATGTGCCAAGGCTATTACCGCCATCGCCAGGGCTATATGCCGGAATGGCCGAATATGGCCGCCTATCAGGGCCGCCTGGTACATTCTGAAGAATGGCCCGAGGATCTGGAATATGCCGATAAGCGCGTCGTGGTGATTGGGTCAGGTGCAAGCGCCGCCACAATCATCCCGGCCATGGCGGCGAAGGCCGCGCATGTTACGATGCTGCAGCGTTCGCCCACTTATTTCCGCGTTGGCCGCAATGCCATTGAAATTGCCGAAGAACTGCGGAGCCTGGGCATATCTGAAGATTGGATCCACGAAATTACCCGCCGTAAGATTTTGTTTGAGCAAGCCAAATTCGCGAAAATGACCTTTACTAATCCGGAACAGGTAAAGGAAGCGCTGCTGGATGGCATTCGCGGTATTGTCGGGCAGGATTATGATATCGCTACCCACTTTACCCCCACATACCGGCCCTGGCGCCAACGTATGGCCTTTGTGCCGAATGGGGATTTATTCCATGGCATCGCCAGCGGCAAGGCCAGCGTCGTGACCGATGAGATAGAGCGCTTTTCGGAAAAGGGTATCCTGACCAAATCTGGTCAGGAGATCGAAGCTGATATCATTGTTGCTGCAACGGGCTTTAATCTTAATATTCTGGGCGATATCGCCTTCGAAATTGATGGCAAGCCGCTCGATTTCCATGAAACAGTCACCTATCGCGGCATGATGTTCACCGGCATGCCCAATATGGTCTGGGTCTTTGGATATTTCCGAGCATCTTGGACATTGCGTGCTGACTTAGTGGGCGATTTCGTCTGCAAATTATTGAAACATATGGATAGCGCAGGGAAGAAGCAGGTCGAAGTCGCGCTGCGCGAAGAAGACCACAACATGCCCATCCTGCCCTGGATGGATCCTGAAAACTTCAACCCAGGCTATCTGATGCGCGGCATGCATCTGCTTCCCCAACGCGGTGACAAACCCGAATGGATGCACAACCAGGATTATTGGGCGGAAAAGGACGAATTCCCCCAAATCGATCTCAATGATGCGGCGTTTATCTATAAATGAGGCTTTGCTATTCAATCCAACGCCGCAAGGATTAAGGGCGCCGCACACCGCCAGAGTGACCAGGGCCTTACCGCCCCCATAAAGACGATAGCGTGATCAACCAAATTCGATCACGCTAAAGCATCAGGGAGAAAGTAACATGGAACAAAAAAACGCGCCTCGACGCAGTATGCTCGTCCGCCGACGCCCTTTTCTCGCCAGCCTTCTCGCGACCCCTGCCTTGCTGCGGCCTGCATATGCGCAGGCAAGCTTCCCCGATCGACCTTTACGGCTGGTGGTTCCCTATCCACCCGGCGGCGGCACGGATGCTTTCGCCCGGCGATTTGCCACCCGACTAGGGCAGGAACTGGGGCAAAACATCGTCGTGGAAAACCGCACAGGCGCGGCTGGCGCTATCGGTGTTCAGGAAGCTCTTCGCTCTCGCGCCGATGGATATACATTACTCTTTGGCGGTGCTTCGACACATGCGCTTTATCCGCTTGTCTTCGCACGCCCGCAATATGATCCGGTTGAGGATTTCACACAGGTTGCGCTGCTTGGTGCGAATACTGTGTGCTTCATTGCCCGCAAGGGTGTTGCCGATAATCTCCCAGATCTCATAGCTCAAGCGCGCCGGCGGCCAGGTGAATTGCGTTTCGGATCGCCCGGGGCGGGCACATATGTGCATCTCGCCGGTGAGTATTTGCTGCATGCCGCCGGCGGCGTGCAGATGCTGCATGTGCCCTATCGCGGCAATGGTCCCGCAATGGTGGATCTTCTGGCCGGCAATATCGATGCCGTGGCCGATACAGTCGTCACTGGCTTGCCCCAGCATCAGGAAGGGCGCGTAAAGATGCTGGCTGTTGCTTCACTCAAACGCTCACCCCTAGCGCCTGATGTCCCCACTGTGGCGGAAGCGATTGGCCTGCCAAGCTTTGAAGCCGAACTCTGGAGCTTGATTGCTGTCAGGCGCAGCACGCCAACTGAATTCGTCACTATTTTGAATGCGGCATCGATCAAGGCGCTTACAGCGCCAGACTTCATGGCCGAACTGCGCGCCGCGGGCGTGACCCCGGCCGCACCCATGACCCCCGCGCAAGTGGCAGATTATGTTCGAGCGGAACAAGAAAAATGGCGGCCCGTTGTCAGAATGACAGGTGTTCGGATTGAGTAGCAGTTGGTACACTCTTCTCGAACCACATTCGTTTGTGGCCGCCTGAGTTAGACCCGAGACGCTGTTCCAGCGCTGCTATTCCTTCCAGGGATGGCGCCGCCACATTTCTCGATATTGGATGTCCTGACGGCGTAAATCCGCCAACCAATCGGGACCGCTGATGAAATGTAGCGGCATGCCCTGCTGGGCTGCACGCGCTTGAACGGCAGGATCGCTCGTCATGTCTCTCAGCACTGCCTCAAGCCTTGCACGAATATCTTCAGCAAGGCCGGGTGGTGCCGCAAAACCGCGCGTGGACCCAAAGACGATATCATAATTTTGCTCACGCGCGGTGGGCGCATTCGGCAGCCCAGACCAGCGTTGTTCCGCCAATTGCGCCAGGGGACGGATCATCCCCGCATCCAGTTCAGCTCTACCATCGGTCAAGCTGATCCCGGCAATCATGATATCGCCAGCGAGTAGCGCCTGCCGGATGGCGGCAGTACCCGAAAAATGGATTGGGTTTGTACGAATATCGGCCAATCTTTCCAACGTCAGAATGGAAAAATGCGCATAGGTTCCAATGCCTGTGGTGGCGTAGCTCGCTGCCCCCTGATTGGCGCGCGAATATGTCACCAAATCCGCCAAGGTCTTCAGCGGGCTATCCGCCCGCACAAACATACCCCCGACATCATCGACCATATTGCCGATCAGCGTGAAGTCCGTGAAATGATAGGGTTCATTGCGTTCAATGGGTAGGGTGACGATGTTGGGTCCGGTTATCACACCAATGGTATAGCCATCCGGCGCAGCGCGGCGGATTTGTGCAAAGCCAATACCGCCCCCAGCGCCTGGCCGGTTCACAATCACAGCGGGCTGCCGCAGCTTTTCTTCCAATACACGCCCAAAGGCGCGCGCCGCCACATCCGCACCACCGCCAGGCCCATAAGGGACAATGATGGTGATGGGCTTTTCTGGCCAAGCCGCATTGGCCATGGTCGCCCATAACAGAAGCAGTGCGGTGGCAAGCAAGCGATGCATGTTGGTTTCCTCATTTCTATTTTGGAGAAGACTGGCACAATCGGCGCCGCGATGACAAACTGTGGGCATGATCAAGGCAGCAATCGTCGGTCTGGGCTGGTGGGGTGAAAGGCTTTTGGGCGCGGCGCGCCCCGTGGCTGACAAGATACGCTTTGTGCATGGCGTCAGTCCGCGGCCCAGCACGCGCCAGACGATTGCCGATAAATACGGGTTGAGGTTATCCGCCTCCATTCCCGAAATGCTCTGCGACCCCTCCATTGAAGCGGTGGTCTTGGCCACGCCGCATAGCTTGCATGCGGATCAAATCACGGAAATTCTCGCTGCCGGCAGACCGGTTTTGTGTGAGAAACCCCTGGTGCTGACAAAGGCGGATGCTGAACGGGTGGTGCGGGCCGCTGAGAATGCGGGCTTGCTATTGGCCGTTGCCCATAATCGCCGCTTCCTGCCTGCGACGACTGAACTCCGCCGCTTGGCGCAAGCCGGGGCGCTTGGCGAATTGCTCCATATCGAAGGGCATATCTCGAACGAAAATTCCTCAAGCAATTTCGCACCCTGGCGACATGATGATGCGGAAAGCCCGGCGGGTGGATTGACCGGAACGGGCGTGCATATGTTGGATCAATTCGTGGCGCTGTTAGGGCCTGTCAGGCGCGTATCTACGCAATTCCTGCAATGGAAACCGCCCCCAGGCGCCTTGGACAGTTTATCGGTCATGCTTGAATTCGAAGGCGGCCAGTCGGGCACCCTGGCCATGATCCGCGCTACCCCGCGCGTGTGGCGCTTGCATGTTTTTGGCATCCTTGGGAGTGCCGAAAACCATGATGAAAATGGGATAGTATTGCGTTTTTCGGGCCAAGCACCCCAGCGGCAGGACTATCCACCCGTGGATACGCTAAGCCTGGAATTGCAAGCTTTTGCCGATGCCTTGGAAGGGCGCGCACCTTATCCCATTACCAACCAGCACATGATTGATACGGCAGCCGCCTTTGAAGCCATTGTCGCTTCGGTCAAAGCAGGCGGTAGCCGCATTGCGGTATAGCCTACCCGTCATCGCGCTTCTTGAGCTATTCGCAAAGGTCTGGTTTGATCTTCTCCAACATGCTCAATCCTATATTTTCCCACAAGCTGGCATCGCTGATAATGAGATCGCCACAGAGGCATAAATGACGAATAACTCCCCCGCAGAACGTGCGCGCGCAATTGGCCCTTTGCTCGAACAAGAAGGGCCCGAGATTGACCGGCGCCGCGAATTAACACCGGCCGTCGTGGATGCGCTGGTTGAACATGATTTATTGCGGCTATTGCTGCCGAAGGGTCTTTCGGGGCAAGAAATCACTTTGCTCGAATTCTGCAAAACAACTGAAGCCCTGGCCATTAATGATGCGAGCACCGGCTGGTTCGTCAATCAATCCAATATATCGGCGGCCTCGGCTGCTGCTTCCATGCCACCAGAAGCCGCAGCGGCGGTTTTCCAAGGTCCGCGCACCGGTCTCGCCTGGGGTGCCAAAAACAATCAAAGCAAGGCCATTCGCGTTGAAGGTGGCTATCGTCTCACGGGGAAGTGGGACTTCGCGAGTGGCAGCCGCCATGTCTCCTGGTTGGGCGCCCATAGCTTTGTATGCAATCCAGATGGCACAGCCCATATCCGCTATGAGCAGCCTGATGATCGTAGCTTCATCTTTCCGCGGAACCAGGCGGAGATAACAGATGATTGGCATGTGCTGGGTTTGCGCGGCACGGGCAGCGATACTTATGCGGTGAATGATCTATTTATCCCAGACACCCACGCGCCCGCCCGTGATGCGGCCGTGGAAAAGCGCTGGCCAGGTCCTTTATATATGCTGAGTTCCACCATGCTTTACGCCACTGGTTTCTGCGGCGTCACCATGGGCTTAGCCCGCCGGCTTCTGGATAGTTACATTGACCTGGCTAAAGGAAGACATAGCCGCGCTTCCACCAATGCCATGGCCCAAAATCACGCGGTGCAGCGCGAAATTGGCCTGCTTGAAGCCAAGCTTTCAGCTGCACGCGCCTTCCTGCATGAAGCCGCGACCAACGCATATGAAGCCGCCGCCGCAGGTCGCCTTGATCTTGATTTGCGCATTCGTCTGCGCTTGGCTGCGACCTATGGCATGAATGAAGCGACCGAGGTTTCCCTCGCTTGCTATCGTGGCGCTGGCACTGCCGCTATTTTTGAAGGCGGCCCTTTTGAGCGCCGCACACGCGATGCGCTAAGCGCCAGCCAACATCTACAAGCCATGATGGCGCACATAGAAACAGTAGGCCGCTATCTGATGGGTTCAGAAGAAAAACCCCGCTTCCTGTAAATAAATTGCCTTGGCCTGTGGCGTGACGAGCGTGGTTAGCGCTTCGTCAGCCACTTCTTGGCAATACGGCAGGCCACCGTAAAGGCGGGATTGAAGACATTACCAATATCGTAGCGCACCACTTGGCCCATCAAATGGCTCGCTGCCCGCACATCCAGCCCGTAATCTTCGCCGAGCCAGCGCGACATCTCAGTCGTTGCATGTTGTAAGGCTTGATCAAGCGGGCGGGCATTGCCGATGGTGAAAATATCCTCGGCCGTTTCGCCACGCGGCCAAGTGATCTTTCGTTTCAAGACGTGGAAGGTGACCTCCATTTCGAAAGAGGTCTCGATGCCCGTCCCCACAATCTCGCCATCACCTTGGCAGGCATGGCCATCCCCCAGATAAAACAAGGCGCCAGGCACTGATACGGGGAACCACGCGGTCGTCCCTGGGCCAAAAAGGCGGTAATCCATATTGCCGCCGTTTTGCGCGCTGGTCGCGGTGGAAAGCGCCTGCCCACCGGCCGGCACCACACCGAAGCAACCAATCATCGGTTCAATCGCCGGCGCAAAGACTTCCAGCCCTTTCACCGGTTCTTGCAATTTGACGAAACCTGCCTTGGTATCGATATCCCAAACAACGCGTTGCTGCGGCACGCGTTCGGCCATCGCCGCTGGTTCCAATACCGTTGTGGCCAGGGGGGAATAGGTCCAACCTGTTGCCCGGCTTGGCGTCAGACGATCAATGCGCACAGCCAGCGTGTCTCCCGCCTCCGCGCCTTCGATAAAGAAGGGCCCCGTCATCGGGTTCGGCCTATTGGCGACCGCGATCTCTCGCGCATCCAAGCCTGAGGCATCAATCGTATCGGTAATCAGCGTATCGCCATCTGCAATCCGCAGGCAGGGTTCAGCGGTACCAATAACATTATGGTAGCGCGTGGGGCGGAAGCGATGCGTGGCCATCTGACACTGCTGGGAATTTTAAAAGCGAAGAACGCGCTATAGTTGCAGGCTAAGAAGCACCGGCGACGGGGTCAATACTGGGCAGGCAAGACGCCAGAGGCCTGCCCGTGCTCTATGCTGTCAAGCGGACGCCAAAAATTGCGCCACGGCATTCCGGCGGTCGACATACGCCAGTTCTTCCCCCATCCGGGTTAGGCGATGGGCAGAGAGCCGAAACATCCAACGCATCCCACTTTGCCTTCTTTGCGCGCTATTGGTACGCGGCTTAAGCACCCACACGCTGGGGAATTTGCATGCTACTTGGCTTGCGTGGCCCCAAAAAGGCGTCGCGATTCAAAAAAACCCATTAAGCCTCACTGTATGAACAGTGGGAATAGTACCGGTAGCAGTCCATAAATCAACGGCGGCGCCCTAATCAGGTCAGTGCCGAAAAGTACGCGCAGCACTTCTTTAATTCCAATGTTGAAAAGCGCGCCAATCGTGGGGTCAGCGGGCCATACATGCCACCGACAATGGCGCCTTCGGCTTGAGCATGATGGTGCGGCCGCGCCGGGAGCTTGCGGTAACCCATTGCGCGCAATTCCTGGCTCAGCGTCTGCACCGATATCAAAATACGGAACTCCTGCCACAGCCTCTGCCCGAAATCTCAGTGCTACCAGCGCACAACACTTTGGATCGCTGGTATCGGGCTGCTGTCAATCCACACGGCATTGGACGCCTGGATCGGGGTGCTTTGCGTCGCGCGCATTACGCCTCAGGGCGTCCGACCCGGTTTTATCAGACGTGAGTTTGGGGCCGCGAGGAAAAGCATGAAGCGCGCCAGCGGGCGCTTGAAAAGCAACAGGTAAGCGACGTGAAGCCCGACAATAAGCATCAGGAAGTTCGACAGCCCCTCATGCGCTTCGCCGAGGATCCCGTCTTCTTGCTTTGCGTCACGGCCTTCTGCGTCTCGGTGGTATTCACGGCCTTCATCGCGCGCTTGTGCCTCGGTCACGACGACGCTGGTTGCCAAGCCTAGCGTCCTGCCGCGATCTAAGGCGATACCAGTCGCGGAGGCCAGGATAAGGCAGGCGGCAATGCCTGCCAGCAGCGTCTTGCTGATGGCTGGGTGGGTGATGGCGTTACCGAGCGTCAGTCCTTCGAACTGCGGGTAGAAACGTGACAGGCCCAGTTGCCGAAGACCCGATAGGGCAGCAATGAGCCGGCCCCCGATGATGACCGCGATCGCGTAGCCCAACACCGCGTGGATTATGCCGAGTTCGCCTGTCAGAAAGGCCGCGATGACCAGAAGGCCGAGAGCGGCGTGATAGGCCCGTAGGCCCTGCATGATGGACATAATGATCCTTGCGCAGCAGTCTGGTGATGCCGCATCGGATCAGGTTAGGCGTAATCGCTGGCGGATGTCTTTGATGGAAATCAATCTTTCCAAGCGAAAGCGTCGCCCCAGCCAGGGTCAAATGTGGCGGCGTAAATACGCGCTACTGCGTCGGCGAAAGCGTACGCGCATTCTCGGCTTACGGTGTTGGTTCAGGCCCTGAACGCCGCTGCCCAGGGCTTCTAACCGGCCGGTGGCTTTACGCCGGCACCCCAGGGCAATCGCTTGAGATTGGTCGGGATTCCTGAGTGCGGCGTAATGTGATTCATGGGTTACCTCGATTTGATGAGGTTTCGCCATGTCTTCCGTGTCACTCCTGGGTCATTTTTCTGCTCTTGAGGACCCTCGCCA
>CAIYMY010000193.1 GCA_903927465.1 uncultured Rhodospirillales bacterium
CGCGCGAATGGCATTGGCCATGCGGCGAGGATCATCCAGCGGGCGACCAAGAATGGCCGCCTGGGCGGCGAGCGCGGGGTTGGGCGCGTCGGGGGCGGCGATGGTGGCCACGTGTGGGGGAACCTTAATGGCTGTGTTTTCTCCCTTGGCGCTATAGGGCGCGGGGCGACCTCAGGCAACCGGGGCGGAGGGCGGCTAGGGAGGAAAGCGGCTTGCGGCCCCAATCAACAGTGCCAAAACGGGCCTACTCCCCAGGCAGTGCCTGTTCGAGATTATCGCGCAGCAAATTTCGTAGGATCGCTTCGCCATTTGTCAGGAATTCAAGCATGATTGCCTGGCCATTCAAGGCGATTTTGGCTGCTTCGTGCTGATGAAGCAAAGCCCATTCAACGCCAGCCTTCAAATCTGAAAGGTCGGACGCAACAGGGATATAATTCACCCAAGGTTCCAGACGATCATAATACAGAAGTTCATGCTGGTGACCGACGCGGAATACCAGCATACCTTGCAGATATCGAAGGCTGCTGCCCCAGGCTGAGGCATTGCCGGGTAAATCCAGGAACATTTGATACTGGGCAAAGTCGCGCGAATCAATAATTCGGGAGAGAATCTTGTTTTCCTTCAGGAATTGCCTTGCTTCCTGCCTTATTTCTTCGGGGGTTTGAACTATTCTCGCGATTTTGCAATCGGCATGCGCCGGCAATTCCCGGATGGTATGAAGGCACGCCTGGACCCGATGATTGGCACGAAACTCCTCAAGAGAGTTGATGAAGGGACCTGTGGTCGAACCCCTCCAAAATAGCTTCTTCTGACGCTCCAGGAAGGGTGGCCCCTTGTAGATCTCCAGCGAACGACCGGCCTTTTCCCATTTCGCAATCTCGGCCAGAAGATAGAGATCGGGGATGAGCGGTTCCCTGCTGCCGCAGTCACGGTCGAAGCGCAGCCCTGGATCATCGCTATTGTCGCCGAAGGAAAAAGCCAATGGACGCCCATCACGAAATTCGCGGTTCAGCCCAGCCAATGCGGCCGACAAATGCTTGAGCGATGCCAAGGTCCGCCCATAACTACGTCTTTCGCCGTGCAACGCAGCTCGGATCATGGCGGGGGCTATCTGCAACTGTAATTGGGGCCGTTTCGCGGTATTGGCGGCAAAGCGCACACGAATCGAATTGATATTGGCGAAAGGATCCAGTGAGCAGATCACCGGCGGTGCACATTGTTCGAGAGGAGAGGCGTCAAGCGCCACTGAAAAATCGCGGGTCAAGCTGGCCCAGGCACCAAGGATTTGGCGGATCTCCTGCAGGTGCTGGACTGTTAGCCAGAAAAAAGGATCATTGATCCCAACCAAATGAGAATCAGGCGTGACAAGCTTCGCAAGCACCAGCGGGGCCAGCCCGGATTTCTGCGATGTTTGATGAAGATGTTGCGTTATCATGCTGCTAAACGCCGCGGCATTGGTCGCGCGATGGCGAGAGCGGATGACTTCCTGCTCCAGACCGACAAAAACATCATGAGACGCAGCTTGGACCAAGTGTGTCTCGGTGTCCCCTGCTGACCCACGCTTCAGCCGAACCCAATGCCATCGGGGATCAGTCAAGGTCATATTTTTTGCCTCGTGGAAAAGCGTCTCAAATTGAGGCGGCGCGACGTGCAGGCTGGGCTCGCCAGAGCCTTCAAGCGACTCCCAGCATGCCACCAGGCGGGAAAGAAAAACGTGAAAGTACACCCTGATCGAGCAGCCCGTCTTCTCGACCAGGATTGGCCAGGCGCCAGGAGGTATAGCTTCCAAGGATAGGCGGCCTGCTCCTGGAAGCTGAAGCGGTACACGGTCCTCCCCCTTGCCGATGGTGAAGCCATCAACCCCGTCAAAGCTTGGAATGTAGAAAAGGCGCGGCGCTACTGTCATTCTTCGATAGTGCCAAGGTTCAGCTGCAGTGCAACCCAGAGTATCCTCAAGCCAAGAGGCATCACTTGACGGTTCGGACAGCGCCACCAGAAAGTGGCTCGAGGCGCATCCTGTCAACGAACGCGAATGGGGATCAGTCTGGTCGGGAAGCTCAATGGGGTCGCTACCACCAAGGCTACGGCAAGGCCCCCAAGCGCCGCTCCACCAAGGCGCGCCAAGGCGCATCTGGGGGGCTATCAGCCAAAAGCGCGCGCCAAGTCGCGCGCGCGCGGTCCGGGTGGCCCGCCTCGGCCTCCACCACACCAAGCAAAAAGCGCAGCTTGGGCTCCTGCGGTGCCTCAGTCAGGGCGCGCAGCAGAATGGGCCCGGCGGCGACAAATTCAC
>CAIYMY010000194.1 GCA_903927465.1 uncultured Rhodospirillales bacterium
AAGGAAGGAAACGACAATGATGAATCCGATGGCACTCACAGGCAAGACCATCATCGTGACTGGCGCGGGGCAGGGTATTGGCCGCGCCATTTCGGAATTGGTGCTGGGGCTTGGCGGCAATCTGGTGATGGTGGAACGCAACCGCGAAACCCTGATGCAGGTGGCGGAAGACCTTGCGGGTGATCACACCATGGCCATTGAAGGCGATGTGAGTGAGGAAGAATTTGGGCCGCAATGCGTGGCCGATGCCGTGGCGCGTTTTGGTGCCGTACATGGCCTGGTGAATTGCGCCGGCATCACGCGCCCCGCGATGATCGAGAAAATGACGCTCCGCCAATGGCAGGAAGTGATCAATGTGAACCTGACCGCCTGCCATTTGATGCAGCAGGCGGTGGGCAAGCACATGATCGAACGTGCGCGTGCCGGTGATGAACGCCCCGGCGCGATTGTAAATATTTCCTCGACCGCCGGCAAAAGGGGCAGCATTGGCCAGGTGAATTATTCCGCCGCCAAGGCTGGGCTTTTCGGCGTGACCATGACAGCGGCGAGCGAATGGGCGCGGTATGGCATTCGCGTGAATAGTGTGGGCTTCGGTACAGTGGAAACGCCGATGACAGAAGTGATCCGTTCAGAGCGTTTCCGCGAACGCACACTGGCGCGCATTCCGCTTAATCGCGTGGCTCTACCATCGGAAGTGGCGCCCTTGATCTGCTTCCTGCTGTCCGAAGGGGCTTCCTTTATTACCGGGCAGAATTGGGTGCAGTGTGGCGGGGCGCATATGCAGCCCTAAGGGTGATTAAGGCAGATCACGTTCAGATGGAATCATCTGAACGTGTGAAGATGCTCGAAAAACAACGATTTAGAGCGGGTTGCGTGAACCCATGTGAACGCAACACGCTCTAAGGCAGTGCGGCTAGTACCGCTGCTGCTGCGGCGTCAGATGGCGTGCCTTCGGGCGCGCGTAGCTTGGCCAGGGTTTCCGCAAAACCCTGGCGCTGCGCTGCCACCGCCGCATCGTCGCGCAACAGCGGCAGCAGTGCGGCGGTTAGCCCTTCCGGCGTGCAGCTTTCCTGAATGCGTTCCGGCACCACTTCCCGCGCACAAAGCAGATTTACCAGCGAGACATGCGGCACCTTGACCAGCCGCCGTATAATCGCCGCCGTGATGGGATTGACGCGATAGGCAACGATATGCGGCACGCCCGCCACCGCCATCTCAAGCGATGAGGTGCCGGATTTGATTAGCCCTGCACCGTTTTCTGCCGCTGCCGCGAAGGCATCATGCTTATCGGCGATGTCTTCCACCAGAATGGATGCAGCGGGCCATTGCGCCGCCGCCTCGCGTACCAGCGGCGCAACAATAGGTGAGACAGCAACCACCGGGCGCAGCGCTGGGTTTTGTGGCAACACGACTTTCAAGGTGGCACCAAAAATCGGCAGCAAGCGCGTTGCTTCAATGCGCCGGCTGCCCGGCATGATGATCAGCGGGCGATCGGTTGCCGCCAGCCCGTGGCGTGCGCGGAAACGCGCGGCATTGCCCTGATCCACCCCGCTTTCCAGCACGGGATGGCCCACGAAAGTCACGGGTATGCCAGCGGCTTCGAAAAACGCGGGCTCGAAAGGCAGCAGACACAGCAAATGATCAATCTTGTGCCGGAGTTTGTTGACGCGCCCTGGCCGCCACGCCCAGACCTGAGGTGCGACGTAATGCATCACCGGGATGCCGCGCGGCTTCACGGCCTCCGCAATCCGTAGCGTAAAACCGGGGCTGTCAATCGTAACCAGAAGCGCGGGTTGGCGTGTGAGGATATCGGCTTCGGTCTCCGCCAGGCGACGCTTCAATTGCCGAATGCGCGGCAGCACTTCCAGCAGGCCCATCAGCGCCAATTCGCGGTAGGGAAAAAGGCTTGGCATGCCCTGTTCGGCCATGCGTTCACCGCCAATGCCGGCAAAATTCAGATCAGGGCGTGCCTTGCGCAAGGCCGCGACCAGGCGCGCACCGAGCACATCGCCCGAAGCCTCTCCGGCGATGATGTAGATCAGCGTCATGCGAAGCTGGCGGGCTTGGGCGAGCCAAAGGGCGCCCTTGGCCAGTCGCGGTGATTGAGCACGGCGCCATCGCGCCGTACGCCCTCAATTAAACTGGGATCGAGCGTGCAAAACACCCAGCCGGGCGCATCCATTTCGCCTTCGGCCAGAATGCCATCGGCAGGAAAGCCGCGATCCATCGGGCCAAAAACACCGGCGCGGCCATGATTGACATCAAGCGCCGCGGACCAGGGCGCTTCGCCAATTGTTGGTGTTATCGCGACATAGCACTGGTTTTCCAAAGCGCGGGCGCGGGCCGAGAAATGCACGCGATTGAAACCAGCAAGGCTATCCGTGCAGCTTGGCGAAAGGATCAGCCAGGCGCCGGCCATCACCTGCACCCGCGCGTGTTTCGGAAATTCGATATCATAACAAATCGAAATACCAATCCTGCCCCAGGGCGTGTCAAACACATTGGGATCGGCGCCTTGGCTGATGCCCCAGCGTTCAGTCTCAAACCGCGTCATGGCGCGCTTCTCTTGAAAGGCGACGCGGCCTTCTGGCGTGATCAAAGGCGCGCGATTGACCACGCGGCCATCGGATGCGCGCATTGGCAAGCTGCCGGGTTGAAGCCAGACGCGGTGGCGCCGTGCGGCTTCGCGCATCGCGGTCAGGATGTCCGGTGCGGCGGTGATCATGGCGGCAAGCTCTGCGGCTTCAGTCGCCTCGCCACCATTCAGCCCGGCGCCGAGTTCCACCGCGGCATATTCCGGCAGCACCAGCAAATCCGCCTGCGCGCGGCCTTCTTCCAGCCAGCGATCAAGCGCCGCCGCGAATGCCACGATGGAGGCCGGGCGCCCTACCGGATATTGCAGCAAGCCAAGCCGGATAGGGGCGGATTCCGTCATCAAAGCTGCTTGATCCAGAAGGAAAGTACATGCGGCGTTTCGCGCGTATCGTCCACTTCGCGCCAGGACATCACGGTTGAGATATCCGGCCGCGCTTCATAGCCGCGATTATGCCAAAACCCATCCAAGGGCGTGTAATCGCGTGGCCGGCGCGGGTCGTTTTCATTGCGTACAACGGCACAGAAGGCAGCGATGGAAAGCCCCAAGCGGCGCGCATGGGCTTCGCGTTGCTGAAAGAAGCGCACGCCTGCTCCCTGACCGCGATATTCCGGCAACAAAACACTTTCACCGAAATAACATAGCGTCGCCGCATCCAGCCCAGCCGCAGCCCAGGAAGCGCGGAGCTTTTCGCTAGCTTCATGCCCCGGTTGGCAGGTGGCCATGCCAACGGCTTCCCCCTGCGCCGTGCTGGCCGCCACCACCAAGGCGCCGGGGCTTTGCGCGTAAGCTGCAAGGTAGCGCGCCTCATGCGCCGGATCGCCATCGTAAAGATAAGGCCATTCGCGAAAGACACGAATGCGCAGACCGGCCAACGCATCCAACCGCGCAGTAAGCGCCGCGCCAGAGAGGGTTTCGAAGGTCAAAGGGGCAGGGGGCATGGCGCGTTATTAGCGGAGATTGCCGCGCGGCGGAATCATTCTGTGCCCGCTGAAAGTGCAGCCTTATCGCGTGCCGCTTGCAGGAAGGCGGCCAAGCCTTCTTCCACCACGGCCCTGTCCAGATCGCGCAGGATAAAGACAAGGCGGGATTGCCGATCATGCCCTGCCGGCCAGGCGGCCAGGCGTTCCGGCGGGTGAAACACATGCTGCACGCCATGCAGCACCACCGGGCGATCCTCCCCTTGCAGGTTCAGGATCGCTTTTAGCCGTAGGATGCTGGCGCCGCGCGTGATGGCAAGCATTTCAAGCCAGCTCGCCAGCCCCTCCCAGGGGAGGGGCTCGGCGAAGGTCAGACCAAAGGCCTGGATGCGTGCATCATGGCGGTTCGGATCATGGTGATGGCCATGATGATGGTGATGATGCGCGGCTTCCGCCGCCAACCAGGTCGCGACATCGGCAATCTTGGCGTTGGCATCAAAGCCACCCGCGCCAAACAGGAAATCCGGCGGGACATCTCCCGCCACGACGCGCTGGATTGGCGCGCCGGGATTGAGCGCATGGAGTCTAGCATCAAGCGCGCTGATTTGATCGGCGCTCGCGATATCTGTCTTGCTCAGGATCAGCCGGTCGGCCACGGCAGCCTGCTTCACCGCTTCAATCTGGCTGTCCAGCGTGGCGGCGCCGAGCACCGCATCCACCACCGTCACCACGCCATCAAGCCGGAAGGAACGCAGCGCCACCGGGTCGCTCATCAGTGTTTGCAGAATGGGCGCGGGATCAGCCAGGCCCGTGGTTTCAATTAGCACGCGGCGAATTTCATGCCCGGCTTCGGCCTTCAGCGCCAAATCACGCAAAGCGCGCTGCAAATCGCCGCGGATGGTGCAGCAAAGGCAGCCGGCATTGAGCAACACGGTATCTTCATCAAGCTTTTCGACCAGCAGATGATCCAGCCCAATCTCGCCGAATTCATTGATGAGAACAGCACTGCCCGCCATATCCGGGTGCTTCAGCAGCCGGTTCAACAGCGTGGTCTTGCCCGCCCCCAGAAAGCCGGTCAGCATCGTGACGGGAATGAGCTTCATTTGCGGTAGAGCGCTTCCGGGTCCATCAGCGGCTCCGCGATATTGGCCAGCGCATCGCCGCGCGGCGCGCGGTAGAAGCAATTACGCCGCCCGGTATGGCAGGCAACGCCCTGCTGATCCACCAGCAGCAGGATGGTATCGCCATCACAATCAAGCCGGAGGTCCACCAGCATCTGCACCTGGCCGGATGTTTCCCCCTTGCGCCACAGTGCCTTGCGGGAACGCGAATAATAGCAGACCCGGCCGGTTTGGAGTGTTTCAGTCAGGCTTTCTGCATTCATCCAGGCCATCATCAGCACTTCGCCCGTATCATGCTGCTGGGCGATGGCGGGGATGAGGCCGGCGGCATCGGGCTTGATGGCCGCAAGCAGGCTGTCGCGCGCAGTGGCGGAAATGGTGGGGGCTGACATTGTTACTTTATAACATGCGCGATTCCTGTTAGGAAGCGGTATGAATGGATCAGCTCATCATTTGACGGTGCTCGAAAGGGCGGAGGCGCTTTGCCAAACGCGCGGCGTACAGCTTACGCCACTGCGGCGCGATGTGCTGCGCCTGGTGTTGGAATCTGAGGCGCCGATTGGTGCCTATGCTTTGCTTGATCAATTGAAGGCAAGCCGCGCCAAGGCCGCGCCGCCCACCGTGTATCGCGCGCTGGATTTCCTGCTGGAACAGGGATTGATCCATCGGCTTGAGCGTCTGAACGCCTTCATGGGCTGTAATGAGGCCTTGGAAGGGCATGGCGCGCATCACGACCATGCGCATGACCATCCGCATCAATTCCTGATCTGTCGCGGCTGCGGCATGACGCGCGAGATTTCCGATCACGGCGTGGCTGAGGCAATTAGCGCGGCCGCCGCCAAGGCAGGCTTTTCTGCCGCGCGTGCGACGGTGGAGATTGAAGGTTTTTGCGGCAAATGCGGGGACGCTCCGCACATCGCTTAGACATTATTTAAGTTGCGTAGCGGGTGGCGTGACGCGTACGCTAGTTTCTCTTCGCGGTTCAGGAGGATGTGATGGCATTTCGTGGTTTTAGCTCTTTCCTCCACTTGGCGGCATTTGCAGTGGCAATGGGCACGGCGCCCATGGCTTCGGCACAGCAGAGTGCCATTACGGGTGAAACCTTCACCGCTGGTACAACTGGCGCGCTCGCAAGGCTATGCGGTGCAAGCGCGCAAGAAGCGTCTTACGCGGCGGCGGTGCATTTTTGCCATGGCGTGATGGTTGGTACCGGACAGACCAGCGATTCCATGCATAAGCGCCAGGGCACGCGGCCCGGCTTCTGCCTGCCCTCTCCATCGCCCACGCTCGATCAGGTAGCGGCGAGTTTTGTGGCTTGGTCCGCTGCCAATCCGCAATTTGATGGCTTGCGCGCTTCGGATGGGCTGCTGCGTTTTGCCGCGGCGCAATACCCTTGCGCCAAACGTTCGACGCGGCGTTGATAGAAGACTGACAGAATTGGCAATCGCCAAGGAGATTCCGATGGCTGACAGATGGAAAATAGGTTTTGCGTGCTTGGCGCTGCTGGCAGCAACTGGCTGTGCGGGTATGAGCGATACGCAGCGCAGCACAGCGATTGGTACCGGGGTTGGTGCACTTGGGGGTGCTGCGATCGGGTCCTTTTCCGGCAATGCCGGATGGGGGGCGCTGATTGGTGCTGGTGTCGGTGCAGCTGGCGGTTACGCGGTTGGCCAATCGCGTCGCAATTAACAGCGCGCTTATCAGCGTGGCGTGGAAACAGGCCGCAGCCAGCGTTGAAATTATTGGGCCGCCCGATTGGCAGGGCGGCCCGTAACCTACCGTGCTACTTCGGCAGCGCCGCCAAACCCTGCGTCAGATCAGCGACCAGATCGCCAACATCTTCAAGCCCGATATGAATGCGCACCGTAAAGCCGCCCAAATCCGGGCTGGTCGCGGAGCGGGTGATGAAGCCGGTGGTGGGAAGTGCGAGGCTTTCAAACCCACCCCAGGAAGCGCCAATGCCAAAAAGCTTCAGGCTATCAATGAAGCTGAAGATATCCGCTTCCGTATAGTGCGGCTTGAACACCACGCCGAATAGGCTGCATGCCCCGGTGAAGTCACGCTTCCATAGCGCATGCTGAGGATGCGATGGCAGGGCAGGGTGCAGAACACTTAGCACCTCTGGCCGGTTTTCAAACCAGCGCGCCACTTCAAGCCCGCTTTTTTCCTGCTGTTTTAAGCGAACAGGCATGGTGCGCGCACCACGCAGCGCCAGCCAGCAATCATCCGGTGCCGCGAAATGCCCCATTTGGGAGGCCGCGCCGCGCACAATCTCATAATCCTTTTCACTATTTACGGTGATGGAGCCCAGCAGGACATCCGAATGCCCGCCGACATATTTTGTCAGCGCCTGGATCGAAACATCCACGCCATGCTGGAAGGGCATGAAGTGGTGAATGCCCCAGGTATTATCCATCATCACCACGCAACCCGCCGCATGCGCCGCGCGCGCAATAGCCGGCACATCCTGCACTTCGAATGTGTGGCTGCCCGGGCTTTCCGTATAGACCACCTTGGTATTGGGGCGGATGAGCGCACGAATGCCGGCCTCATCAATCAGCGGATCGTAATAGGTGGTCTCAACCCCCCAATTCTTCAGCAACCCATTGCAGACATTGCGCGCCGGGCCATAGGCGGAATCCGGCATTAGGCAATGATCGCCGGTCTTGAGGTAGGCCATGAGCGGCACCGTTACCGCCGCCAAACCCGTGCCAACCAGCACGCAGCGTGTGCCGCCTTCAATTTCCGCGACCACATCTTCTAAAGCATATTGCGTGGGACCGCCGGCGGTGCCGTAGGTCATCACGCGGTTCCATTTATCCTTCTGAAAGGTGCGGCGCGATTCAGAATTCGGGTGCAGCACGGTGGAGCCGCGATGCACCGCGGGATTGACGAAGCCATGCGCTCGCGTCCCCGCGCGCCCGGCATGAGACATGCGGGTGGCAAAGCCTTGCCCGTCTTTGGCGTTGTTGTCGGCCATATCAGCTACTCTTTTCCTTTTGGGTTTCAGGCCTGCCGGCCCATTCGGTCCAGGAACCATCATAGATTGCAGCATCACCAAGCCCGGCCTGTTTCAGGCCAAGTGCGAGGATGCAGGCGGTAACACCTGTGCCGCAGCTGGTGACGATGGGCGTTGTTCCATCCGCACCCGCAGCGGCGAAACGCGCGCGCAGTGTAGCCGCATCCTTCATGGTGAAATCAGCATTGAGCAATTCATTGAAGGGCACGCTTTTGGCACCCGGCATATGGCCAGAAGGCAGGCCGGGGCGCGGTTCCGGCGCTGTGCCATCAAAGCGGCCTTTTGCGCGCGCATCCAGAATCAGCGCGCTGCCACTGGCGATGATGCGCTTCACATCGCCAATGCCTTTCACCAGAGCGGCGCGGAAATCCGGCGTGTAGCTGGTGGGGGTGGCTTGCTTGGCGTCACCGCTTTCGGTCGCGCGGCCTTCGGCCAACCATTTCGGCAGGCCACCATCCAGCACGGCGGCCTTCTCATGCCCAAACAGCTTCATCAGCCACCAGCCGCGGGCGGAGGATTGCAGCCCCTTCTGATCGTAGAAGATCACGCGCGTTGTGTTGCTGATGCCCAATTCCCCCATCAGCCGCGCGAAGTGGCCGGCGGTTGGGGCCATATGCGGCAGGGTGGTGTCGGGGTCCGCCACCACATCAATGTCAAAGAAACGCGCGCCCAGAATATGCGCTTCGCGGTATTTGGTGAGGCCATCAAAGGGTTCATTGGGTAGGTATTTGGTGGCGTCAAACACCATCAGATCAGGCGCGCCAAGCGCCCCTGCCAGCCATTCGGTTGAAACCAAATCATTCATGGATCAATCCTCCACCAGCACCAGGGAAACGCGGCGATTTTGCCTGCCCTTGTTCTCGATTTTCGTGACCTCCACACGCCCGATCTCGCCGGTATGGCGCACATGCGTGCCGCCACAGGGTTGCAGATCAATCGGCGCATCGGTGCTGCCAATACGCACCAGGCGAATACGCCCGGCGCCGCGTGGCGGCTGGACGGAAAGCGTGCGCACCAGGCTGGGATTGGCATCAAGCTCAGCCTCGCTGATCCATTCCTGCGTGATGGGATGATTGGCGGCGATCAGCGCATTCAAGCCTTCGGTCAGGCTTTCCTTTGTGGGTGGTTCCGGCAAATCAAAATCAAGGCGAGATTTCTCAAGCCCGATCTGCCCACCAGTGACACCCGCGCCAGGGATCAGGCTGCACAGCAAATGCAGCGTCGTGTGCATGCGCATCAGGCGAAGGCGGCGCGGCCAATCAAGCGTGAGCGTGACCGCCGCACCCACTTCAGGCAGGGCGGCGCCGGCTTCCGGGACATGCAACACGGTATCTTCCGGCCCTTTGGTGGTATTCGCGATGCGCGCCTCGCCGCCCGGCCAGCGCAGCACGCCGGTATCGCCAGGCTGACCGCCAGCCTGGGCGTAGAAATTTGTGCGGTCCGTGATGATTGCCTCGGCCGAGGCGGCAAGCACCCTGGCGCTGATTTCCGCAGCATAGGCATCTTCGCGATAAAGCAATTCAGTCATGCGTTTCCTGGGCGTTTCCTTGGTGGGATAGGCTAGGCCAGAAAGCGCCGGAACAAAACCTCTGCCGTTGGCGCTGGTTTGGGGGTAGGAATGCCAAGCCAGTCGCATGACAGAAAACGATTCCCCTCCCCAAGATCCTGCCCTGACCCGGCGTGCGCGCCGCCGTGGCATCATTCTGGTGATTCTGGCGGCGGCGAGCTTTTCCATCTCAGCGGCTTTTGCCAAGACCATCGGCACGGGCATTCCGGTCGCGGAGGTGATTTTCTTTCGCAATTTCTTTGCGCTGATTCCCCTTCTGCCCGTGGTGATCGGCGCTGGCGGGCTGGCAGCGCTGCGGATGCGTAACCCCGGCAGCCATGTGCTGCGCATGATTTTCGGCATGATGGGCATGGTTGGGTCGTTTTACGGCTACGTCCATCTGCCGCTGGTGACGGTGACAGCGCTTGGCTTCACCATGCCGTTGTTTTTGACGCTGCTTGCGATCCCTATTCTGGGGGAGAAGGTTGGCTGGCGCCGCTGGCTAGCGGTGCTGGTCGGGTTTTGCGGCGTGCTGCTGATGGTCCGGCCCGAACAGGGCACCACCGATACGCAATGGCTGGCGCTGGGGCTTTGCATTTTGGGGTCGCTGGCCTGGGCTTTGGCCATGATCACCATTCGCAAAATGGGGCAGGCCGGCGAAAGCGGCGTTGCCATTGTGTTTTGGTTCGCGTTTTTCTCGTCTGTACTGGCAGGGGTTGCGATGATCCCCGTTTGGGTCTGGCCAAGCCCCACGCAATGGGCGCTGCTGGCCGGCATTGGGCTGGTATCCGCGATTGCGCAAATCATGATGACGGATGCCTACCGAAAGGGAGAGGCCTCCTTGCTCGCCCCCTTTGAATATTCAGCGATCATCTGGACCACGGCGCTTGGCGCCCTGATCTGGGCAGAAATGCCGGATGCCTGGGATTTCCTGGGCATCCTGGTGCTGGTGGGTGCGGGGCTTTACATCTGGTATCGCGAAATGAAGCTGGGCGTGAAGCGCTGATACTAGCTTCCCCAATGCGCCCGCAGACTTGCGGCGGCATGTTGCAGCACCAGATCGGATTTCGGGATGAAGCGCCCCATGGTCAGGCAGGCATGGATCTGATCCGCGACATGAACATGCGTGACATTCACCCCTTCCTCATCCAAGCGCTTCGCATAGGCAATGCCTTCATCCACCAGGGGATCAACGCCCGCTGTCATCAGGAAAGCCGGCGGTAGGCCAGCTAGGCTTGGCGCGCGCAAGGGTGAAGCGCGCCAATCAATGCCTTTTTCCTTGGGGCCGAGATAATGCGCGATGAACCACTTCATCACATCGCGCGTCAGCACCAAGCCTTCAGTAAAGCGATCATAGGAAGGCGGATTGCCTGCCATATCGGTAACGGGATAGAACAACACCTGATAGTCCGGCATGGGGACTTCGCCATGCAGCGCCATCAGCGCCAGCACTGCGGCAAGATTGCCGCCCGCGCTATCGCCACCAACCGCAATCCGCGTGCGGTCTATGCCAAGGCGCTTTGCCTTGGAACAGATGTAGCGATAAGCGGCGGCTGAATCCTCGACCGCCGCCGGGTAGCGGTGTTCCGGCGCCAGGCGATAGTCAATGGCAATCACCGAAGCGCCGGTCAGATTGGCAAGGCGCCGGCAGACCTGGTCGTGGCTGTCCAGATCACCAATCACCCAGCCGCCGCCATGCATATAGACAAGGCAGGGCAGCGCCGCTTCGGGATCGGTGCCAATGCCGCGGTAGCGCCGCAACCTGATCTTGCCGTCAGGCCCAGGGCATTTCAAATCTTCAACCAGCGCGACCTCAGGCGGGTCTGGCTGCATCACGCGGCGGGATGCGGCGGAAACCTCTCGCGCTTCGGCGGGCGTGAGCGTGTTGAAAGCCGGGCGCTTGGCTTCCTTGATCAGGTTGAGGACATGTTGCGCGCCTGCATCAAGTGTCATGTGACTTCTCCTTATTCCGCCGCCGCTGCCGGGCGTTTAGCGCCACCAAAATGAAAGCCGCGATAACCATCTGCGGCAACTTCATCGCAGAGCACGCGATAATTTCCAACACCGCCCACATAGGGCATGAATAGCCGTGGCTTGCCCGGCACATTGGCACCCATGTACCAGGAAGCCGCGCGCGGATAGAGCGTGCGATGCGCGACCGTGTTCACTTCCTCCACCCAAGCGTCTTCCGCGCCGCGATCGGCTTCGATGGTGACCTGGCCCTTGGCCTGCATCTGCACGAGGCAATCCATGATCCAATCCACATGTTGTTCGATGGATACGATCATATTGCTGAGGACGGAGGGGCTACCGGGCCCCGTGATCATGAACATATTCGGAAAACCTGCCGTCATGATGCCAACCAGGGTGCGCGGCCCGGCTTCCCATTTGGCGTTGAGGCTTTCGCCCGCGCGGCCCTTGATATCCACGCCAAGCAGCGCGCCTGTCATGGCATCAAAGCCTGTTGCGAAGACAATATCGTCGAATTCATGCGCCACGCCGCCAGCTTCAATGCCGGTTGCGGTGATGCGCGTGATCGGTGCTTCATGGATATCAATCAGCGTGACATTGGGGCGATTATAGGTCTCGTAATACCGCGTATCCACGCAAATGCGCTTGGTGCCGATTGGGTGATTGCGCGGGCAGAGTTTCTCTGCCGTGGCTTGATCCTGAACGGTTTCACGAATTTTCCCGCGCACGAATTCCGCCGCCGTGTCATTTGCGGCCTGATCCAGCAGCAGATCGCGGAAGGAACCCATGAAGGCAGTGCCGCCTACGGCCCAGCGCTTCTCATACTCCGCCTTGCGTTCTTCGGCGCTGACGGACATGGCGGGCGTGTCGCTCAGGCCATACAGAATGCCGGTGCGCATCATGCGCGCCTTCTGCCGCAGATTGGTGTAGTCACGCTTCCAGCCCTGTTCATATTCATCATCCATCGGGCGGTTGCGTGATGGGATGCTGAAATTGGGTGTGCGCTGGAAAACCGTGAGCTGCGCGGCCTGTTCAGCAATCACGGGGATGGATTGGATGGCGGAAGACCCGGTGCCGATCACCGCCACCCTGCGGCCGGTGAAATCAACCTTGTGATGCGGCCAATAGCCGGTGTGGAATTGCTGCCCTTTGAAATCGGTAAGGCCCGAAATATTGGGCAGCCGTGCCGCGGAAAGGCAGCCTGTTGCCATGAAGAAATAGCGCGCCGAGAGGCTTTCCCCGCGATTGGTTGCGATGCGCCAGACCCCCGCAACATCATCCCAGGCGGCATCAGTCACGCGGGTTTCAAAGCGTATGTCGCGGCGCAGATCGAAGTGCTTTGCGACATGGCGCGCATAGGCCAGGATTTCAGGTTGCGCGGCAAAGCGTTCAGACCAGCGCCATTCCTGCTGCAATTCCTCAGAGAAGGAAAAGGAATACTGCATGCTTTCCACATCGCAGCGCGCACCTGGATAACGGTTCCAATACCAGGTGCCGCCCACATCATCCGCCGCTTCAAGGCAAATCGCGGGGATGCCAAGCCCGCGCAGGCGATGCAGCAGGTAAAGCCCGGCAAAACCCGCGCCCACAATGACAGCGCCATGATGTTCCTGTGCCATGTTCTTCCTCCAAGGCGTGTCTTCCAGGGGCCAGCGGAAAGCCTTCCGCCGGGACTGTCAACGCCCGCCAGCCGCGCTATGCTACCCGAAATGCGTAAAGGGGAAAGTCCATGGATAAAGGTTTTCAGCTTGGCGAGCTCACGATTCAACGGGTTGTGGAGGAAGAAAGACCTATCTTCGATCCGCTGACCTTCTTCCCGAACCTGACGCCGGAATTACTGGCCGAAAACCGGGAATGGCTGCAACCCAAGGCGCTGGACCCCGAGACTGGCAAGCTGATGCTCTGCATCCAATCCTGGGTGGTGCGCACGCCGCATCACAATATCCTGATTGATACCTGCGTCGGCAATGACAAGAACCGCCCGACGCATCCCTTCTGGCACCAGATGAAGAGCGAAGCCTATATGCGCAACCTAGCCGCTCTTGGGCTTGGCGTTGGCGATATTGATTTCGTCATGTGCACGCATTTGCACGTGGATCATGTCGGCTGGAATACGCGGCTTGAAAATGGCCGCTGGGTGCCGAGCTTCCCGAAGGCGCGCTATCTTTTCGCGAAGGAAGAATATGCCCATTGGGAGAGGGAACATGCGAAGGCGCCATCGCCGATTTTTGCAGATAGTGTTTTGCCCGTGGTGGAAGCGGGGCGTGTGGATTTCGTGGCGAATGACTATCAGATGAATGATCTGGTGAAGTTGGAATCAACGCCCGGCCATACGCCGGATCACGTGGCGGTGCGGCTGGGCAAAAAGGGCGCTGATGCGCTGGCGACGGGGGATTTGATTCATTCGCCCCTGCAGACGCGCTATCCGGAAATTTCTATGCGCGCGGATAGTGATCCCGTGCAGGCAGCGGCCACGCGGCGGCGGGTGATGGAATGTGCCTGTGATACTTCCACCATTCTCTGCTTCGGGCATTTCCCCTCACCATCGCGCGGGCGGATCAAGCGTTGGGGCAATGGTTTCCGCGCTGAAGCGGTGGATTGAGCCATGTGGCGGATTGTCACGCTATTTTCCTGGCTATTGCTGCCCGCTTTCGCTTTCGCGCAAACGGCTTGGCCTAATCGGCCCATCAGCCTCATTGTGCCTTATCCGCCGGGCGGCAGCACGGATAATGTCGCGCGGCCCTTGGTGCAGGAATGGGGCAAGGTGCTGGGCCAGACCGTGGTGATTGAAAATCGCGGCGGTGCAGGGGGCACGATTGGTGCTGATCTGGTGGCGCGTGCGCGGCCTGATGGCCATACGTTGCTGCTTTTTCCGACGGCGATTTTCACCATCAGCCCGCATATGATGCAGCTTCCCTATGATGTGGATCGCGCCTTTGTGCCGATTGCCCGCGTGGCGGCTTCCGATGCTTTCGTGATCATCCATCCGTCCGTGCCTGCGCGGCATATTCGAGAATTAGTGGCCTTAGCCAAACAAAAACCGGGCGAATTGCGCTTTGGTTCCGCCGGCAATGGCACCATCACGCAATTGCAATGTGAAATTTTCGCAGAGGCCGCCGGCATCAAGCTTGAACACGTGCCCTATCGCGGCTCAGGCCAATCCTTCATTGATCTGCTGGCCGGGCGCATTCAGATGATTTGCGATCCTGCGGCCCTGCCTGGTGTGCGCGATGGTCGGCTGATCGCGTTGGCGAGTTTTGGTGATCGGCGGCATGAGGAATTCAAGGATGTGCCGACGCTGCTTGAAATGGGTTTGGCGGAACGCGGCGCCATGTCCTGGTTTGGTATTGCGGCCCCGGCTGGTACGCCGCCCGAAATTCAGGCGCGGATTACTGCAAGCCTGGAAGAAGCGCTGCGTGCCCCTTCAGTTGCAACAGGTATGGCGATTGGTGGCTTGCGTCCGGCCTTTGAAACGGGCGAAGCCTTTAGCCGACGCATTCATGAAGATCGCGCCGTCTTTCAAGGCGTAATCGAAAGAACAGGAGCGAAAGTGAACTGATATGGAACATGTAACCGTCAGCGATGAAGGCCCGATCCGCATCGTCACGCTGAACAACCCCGCCAAAGGCAATGCCATCAGCAAACCAATGGGGGAGGCCGTGCAGGCCGCCATGCGTGAATTTGAAGCGCGGGATGATCTGCGCTGCGCCATCATCACCGCCGCTGGAACGCGTGCCTTCACCTTCGGCGCCGATGTGTCGGACCCGCCGGAGTTGTGGCGCACCATTCCAAGTGTCGGCTATCGGCCGCTCAAGCCCGTGATTTGTGCGGTTGAAGGCTGGTGCGTGGGCGGCGGCATTGTGCTGGCCATGATGGCCGATTTGCTGGTCTGCGGCAAAAGCGCGAAATTCTATTATCCGGAAGCGAAGCTTGGCCTGACGGGGGGCATGATCGCCGGCCTGGTCAGCCGCATTCCACATAAGATCGCGATGGAAATCATGCTGCTCTGCCGCACCGTGGATGCGGATCGCGCCGCTTCGATTGGGCTAGTGAATGAGGTGGTGGAAGATGGCAAGGCTCTTGAGACCGCCAAGACCTGGGCTTTGGAACTAACCGGCATGGCGCCCATGGTTGTCGCGGAATTGAAGCGCATGGTGACCGAGGAAATCCTGCCACGCGGACCATCAGAGCAAATGGCCATTCATGGCCAACGCATGGGCGCCATTCGCGCTTCAGATGATTTCGCCGAAGGTAAGGCCGCCTTCCGGGAAAAGCGCCCGCCACGTTTCCGCGGGCGCTAATCCCAAAGGATATCAGGGGAACATGGCAACGGCACGGATGGGGCTTGCCGTACCCCCCCTGATTTTCAGCGGAAAGCCAATGAAGGTGAAGCGCCCGCGGCCAATCAGCTTATCGAGATTAGCGAGGCATTCCATATGCGTAATGCCCCTTTCCGCGCAGGCCATATGGGCCTGGAAATTCAACTCGCCTTCCGGGGCGGGGCTGATGGCTTCCACGCCGAACATGCCAATGCCGCGATCCGCGAGCCAATGGACTGATTCAAGCGCGAGGCCCGGGAAGTCATGCACATAGCCGGGCTTGCCGAGCAGTCTTTCATTCGTTGCCATCCAAATCAGCACCGTATCGCCCTTGCGGATTTCTTGGCCTGATGCCGCAAGCGCTGCCTCCATCTCCTTCACCGTGATGGCGTGCTTCAGCGGCACATGGGAAAGGTCAAGACAAATGGCGCTTGTGTAGAATTTCTCAAGCGGCATTTGCTCGACCGAAAGTGCATCAGGGCGCGGGTCGAAATGCACCGGCGCATCCACATGCGTGCCGGCGTGATCCGACATTGAAAAATAAAGCGCCTTGCTTGTGAAGGTGGTATTGCCCGCCACCTTCTTTTCGGAATGATCACCCCAAACGGTCATGACAACAGGTGGGTGGCTTGGATGCGTCTGGGTGCGGTGAAAGATTTCGCGGCTGAGATCAACGAATTCCATGGACGTGTTCCTTTGTTGCGATTGTAACTAAAGATTGACGCCGCGAATGGCGTTGATGATCGCTTCCGTCACCTGATCCGTGGTGGCGTGGCCGGCGAGGTCAGGCGTCAGCACATCGCCGCGGCTTGTCACCATTTCGACCGCGCGCATCAGTTGCGCGGCTGCTGGTGCTTCGCCCAAATGTTCCAGCATCATGGAAGCCGTCCAGAAAGCGCCAAGCGGATTGGCAATGCCTTTGCCGGTAATGTCAAATGCCGAGCCATGAATCGGTTCAAACATGGAAGGGCGCTTGCGCGACGGATCAATATTGCCTGTGGCGCCAATGCCCAGCGAACCCGCCAAAGCCGAGGCCAGATCAGACAAGATATCGGCATGCAGATTGGTGGCGACCACGGTATCAACGCTACCGGGCTTCATCACCATGCGCGCGGTCATGGCATCCACCAGCATTTTCTCAACCTTGAGGGCCGGATATTGCCCGGTGATTTCGGCGCAAACCTCATCCCACATCACCATGCCGTGGCGCTGCGCGTTGGATTTCGTCACCACCGTCAAATGCTTGCGCGGGCGCGCCATGGCGACTTCACAGGCATGGCGGCAAATGCGCGCCACCCCTTCGCGCGTGAAGACGGAAACATCCATGGCGACTTCAATCGGCAAGCCGCGATGCGCGCGCCCGCCAACGCCGGCATATTCGCCTTCGCTGTTCTCGCGCACGATCACCCAATCAATCTGTTCACCCAGATCAGGGCGCAATGGCCCCTTGATGCCGGGCAGAAGCCTGGTCGGGCGCATATTGGCGTATTGGTCAAAGCCCTGACAGATCGCGAGCCTTAGCTCCCACAACGTGACATGGTCAGGAATATCCGGCGCACCGACAGCGCCGAAGAAGATCGCATCAAAGCCTTCCAATTGCTGCAAGCCATCTTCGGGCATCATCCGCCCGGTGCGGCGATAGTAATCGCTGCCCCAATCGAAGTCCTGGAAGCTCAGCGCGAAGCTGCCATTCTTTTCAGCCAAAGCCTGCAAAACATGGCAGCCCGCCTTGATGACATCCGGCCCAATGCCATCGCCACCCATGGCGGCAATCCGATAAGTCTTCATGGTCAAAGCTTTCCTTTCACGGGCGCCTCAGGCGCAAATCCATGCCGCGCGCAATCCAGGCGGCTTCAATCACATCAAGATCCGTCTCGCCGGAGGGATGGGCCTTGCTCGGGCGGGAAGCAAGTCCAGGTTCCGCCTGTATGCGCCACAGGCCAAGCAGCCGACGCAATTCCGCAAGCGGCGCGGTGTGATCATCAACGCGCAGATTGATATCGGGGAAATCCTCGGTCGTGGTCAGTACAAGTGCTGCGGATTGCCGCCCGCGCTTATCTCCGCCCATGGCTTCTCCGGCATCAAGCGCCGTGATCAGGCGTTCCGGCAGCGCAAGGCCCGCATTGGCGCGGAAGCTATCAAAGCTTGCTTGCACCACGGCGCCGCCCGAGAGCATGTTGCCCGCCACGCTGAAGCCATCGCCACCGATATGCCCGCACCATTCAACGCAATTATCACCGGTCCAGGCGGCGTTGCGGCCATGGCGGTCCACCGCGTGGATTTGGCGCAAGCCCTTGCCCTCATCACCCACCAGCGCTGCTTCAATGGCCTTGGCGGGTGTCAGGCCGCGTTCCAGCCCATGCAGCACGGCGGGGCCCAAATAGCGGTTGCTCATGGATTGCGTGCTGACGGCTCCAACGCCCGATTTCATGAAAGGGCAGGTGGCGCCAACCGCCAGGTTGCAGGTGGTGACTGCAACAGCGAAGGCGCCCGAAGCGGGATCATGCGCGACAATGGACCAGGTCATGCGGCGGGCCTTTCTTGAAATTTCAGACGAAACCTTAACCGCGCCGTGGCGCTTGCAGGAAGCCCACCCCATGCCAAAATAAGCGGAAACGGGAGGTTTCTTGCCATGACTATTTCCATCTCACGCCGCGGCTTTGCCGGTTTGGGCCTTGCTTCGCTGCTGCCATCAGCGGTTTCCGCGCAATCTGCCTGGCCGGACCGGCAGGTGCGGCTGATTGTGCCCTTCGGCGCCGGCGGCGCGGTTGATACGCTTTCCCGCCTGGTGGCCAATGGCTTTGCCGCACAGGCGAATGGTCAGGCCTTGGTGGTAGAAAATCGTTCTGGCGCTGGTGGCGCCATTGCAGGCGCCGTTGTGGCGCAGAGCCGGCCGGATGGTTATACGCTGATGATGGCGGATCTTGGCGCCAATTGCATCGGCAAGGAATTACAGCCCGCGCTGAATTACGACCCGATGCGCGCCTTCACGCCGATTTCGCATTTGGTGAATCTACCGATTGCCGTTGTTGTTCCGGCCAATCTGCCTGTGCAAACGCTGGAAGAATTGATGGCCCGTGCGCGTGCGCGCGCTGATGGTATTCAATATGCATCACCGGGTGTTGGCCATGTCAGCCATTTGGCCGCGGAATTGCTGGGCCGCCGCGCCGGCGTAAAGCTGACGGCCGTGCATTACCGTAGCGGCGCTGATGTAATGCGAAGCCTGATCCAGGGTGAAACGGAATTCTCCTTCCCTTCCGTTTCAACCGCGCTTCCCTTTATTCGTGAAGGTCGCGTGCGTGCCTTGGCAATCGGCACCCCAGCATCGGTTGCGGCGTTGCCGGGCGTGCCCGCAGTGGCGGCGACTTTCCCAGGTTTTGAGGCAATGACCTGGCACGGCATAGTTGGCCCCGCCGGCATGCCGGATGACGTGGTGGCCGCGGCCAATCGCGTGTTCCGCGCCATCATCACCTCAGCCGAGGTGAAGGAAACCGTGCAGCGTGTGCAGGCGGCTGACGTAATAGCCTCCAACCCCGCGGAGTTTGCCGCACTCCTCACGCGCGATCACGCGAAATGGACGCCCGTGATCCGTGAAGGAAATATCCGCGCCGAGTAAAACCCGGCGCGGTATGCGCGTTCAGCAGCCGAGCTTGTCGGCTAAATCTTCAAAGCTGGTCGCAATCGCGCCCCAATCCTGTTCGGCCTTCGTATCCGTTGCTTGATCCGCCCCATGTTCATTGGGGCGGAGCACGAAGGCCGTCGCCAGCCCGCATTTGCGCGCGGCGGCCAAATCCCCGTTATGAGCGGCGACAAGTGCGACTTGCGCGGGCTGCAAACCAAGAATTTCGCAGGTGCGCAAATAGGCTTCCGGTTGCGGCTTATAGGCCTGTGATGCTTCCGCCCCCAGGATCGCATCCCAAGGCATGCCCGCGCGCTTCGCCATATTCGCCAGCAGCAGGATATTGCCGTTGGAAAGCGGCGCGATGAAGTGCTTGGCCTTCAGGCGAATCAAGCCCGGGATGGTATCGGGCCAAGGGTCCAGGCGATGCCAGGCGCTGTTCAGCCACTGAAGCTCCTCCGCACCCACGTCCGCTACGCTCACGCCGAAATCCTTCAAGACACTATCAAGGTTTTCGCGGTGCAGCACATCAAGCCGCGTGAAGGGGCGGCGGCCGCTGCGCACTTCTTCCATGGCGGGTTGGTAGCGCTTGCGCCAGGCATCGGCGAAGCGATGCGGGTCAATATCACTGCGTCCGTGACGCGCGAGGAAGGTCCGTGCATCGCGCGCGATACCGTTGCGCCAATCCACTACCGTGCCAAAAACATCGAAGACCAAGGCCTTAACTTGGGGAAGCGCGCTCATGCTGCAGTGTCCTTTTCTGGAACGGCCCATTTCTTTTCAAAATCCCAAACATCCGGGAAGCCCATGAGCTCGGTCATTTTATTGAAGCCATAGGATTCGCCAAGCGCCAGGCTATCGCCTGTTGCCTTCAAATGCGCATAGGCGCGTTCAAGGGCGGCGGCGGCGGCAAGGAAGCCAATGGCGGGATAGATCGCCATGGCATAGCCAATTTCCTGCAAGCGCGCGGCGGGCAGGATGGGCGTACGCCCGCCTTCCACCATATTCGCAAGCAAAGGCTTGGAAATTGCCTTGCCAATGGCACGCATTTCATCTTCGCTTTCCGGGCTTTCGATGAAGACGATATCGGCGCCCGCATCACCATACATGCGCCCGCGGCGGATGGCTTCTTCCAGGCCAAGCGTGGTGCGGGAATCCGTGCGTGCGACAATCAGGAAATTCGGATCGCGCCGCGCTTCGGCGGCCACCTTGATCTTCAGCACCATTTCCTCGGCCGGGATCACACGCCGGCCCGGCGTATGGCCGCATTTCTTCGGCATTTCCTGGTCTTCAAGCTGAATGCCTGTCATGCCGGCGGCTTCATAGCCAAGCGTGGTGTGGCGCACATTCAAAAGACCACCATAGCCAGTATCGGCATCCGCGACCAAAGGCGTTTTGCACCCACGCGCCATGGTGCCCATGCGGGCCACCATATCCGCATAGGTGGCAATGCCCGCATCGGCGACACCAAGGGCCGAGGCAACAGCGCCAAAGCCCGTGCCATAAATGCAGTCAAACCCCATGCCATCGGCGATCTTGGCCGAGATCATGTCGAAGACACCGGGGGCGAGGATGAAGCGCTTTTCGGCAAGCGCCTTCCGGAGCGATGGGTTGGCCATAAGACTTCCTTTATTGCTTATTGAGGACGGATATGGCCGGCAGCGCTGGCCGCGGCCCAAATACGATCATCGCGCTGCATGGCTTCCAGCAACGCTGCGCCTGGGCGCATATCGGCTTCCACACCAAGCGCCATCAGCCGCTGCTTGAAGGTCTCATCGGCGAAAACAGCACTGACGGTGCGGTAGATGCGATCCACCAGAGCGGGCGCCATGCGCGGCGGCCCGAGCATGGCGACCCAGCCGGAAAGATCAAAATCGCGCACACCTTGTTCGGCGGGCGTTGGCGCATCAGGGAAGAAGGGCGAACGCGTGCCGGTAGAGGCCGCCAGCACACGCACGCGCCCGGTTTGCATATGCGGCATGGCACTGACTGTGCTGGTCCAACCACTCGGCAAATGGCCCGCGACGATGTCGTTCATCAAAGGCCCGCCGCTGCGATAGGCGATATCGGGCATTTCCACCCCTGCGCGCCGCGCCATTTCCTGCCCGATGAAGGAGGAAAGCGCCTCGGTTGAACCAGTGCCGACCTTACCCGGATTGGCCTTGGCATAGGCGAGCATGGTGCTAAGCGAAGCAAAAGGCTGATTGGCGCCGGCCACCAGCACCATGGTATTCCGTGTCAGCATCGCAATCGGCGTGAAGTCACGGATGGCATCATAAGGCATGCTGGGCAGATGGTATTTGTTCATGACATGGGTTGAAACCACAACGAGCAGCGTATGCCCATCGGGTTCCGCGCGCGCCACAACTTCGGAACCAATCACGCCCGCCGCACCCGCGCGATTTTCGACGATGAACGGTTGCGGCAGGGTGTTGCGCAAGGCCTCACCAATCGCGCGGACCAGAATATCAGTCCCACCACTGGCGGCGTAAGGCACCACAACGCGCACTGGTTTCGTCGGCCAGGTGATGTCTTGCGCTTGCGCAATCCCCGGCAATGCGCTTGCGGCCAGGGCACCAAATAACGCGCGTCTTTCGATCTTCATCTTGCAGTTCCCATCAATCCACACGTGCGCCCGTGGCGCGCACAATCGGGACCCATTTGTCAATTTCGCTCGCGATAAAGGCGCGCGTTGCATCCGGCGTCATGCCATCCGGGATGGTATTGCCAAGCTGGATCAGCCTGTCCCGCATTTCAGGCTTGCGAAGCGCAATCGTGATTTGCTCATAAAGAAACTGTCGGATCGGCAGTGGCGTACCGAGTGTGGCAGACCATGGCGTCCAAGTGGTGGCTTGGAAAGCCGGCAGGCCCGCTTCAGCCGCGGTCGGAACGTCAGGCGCCATTGGTGAGCGTTCTGGTGTGCCGATGACAATGCCGTTCACTGTACCGTTCTTGATATGCTCAGCGAGAAAGGAGATCGTGTCCGATTGGAAGCTGATGCGCCCGGCCATCAAATCCTGAAAGGCCGCGGCTGATCCCCGATACGGCACATGGGTCGCAGGCACGCCCAGCAGATGCAGCAGCAAGGCCGAAGAAATATGCCCGGTCGAACCATTGCCGGAAGACCCGTAAGGCACATTGCCTCCACCAGCCGCGACCGCCGCACGAAACTCCGCCAGCGTGCGGACATTCATCGAAGGATGGGTCGCCAGCACAATCGGCGAATGGCTGGAAATGGTGACGTGATCCACGCCTGTCAGTGGATGGATACGCAGCCTATCGCCGTAAAGCCCGACATTGAGTGTATGCGACCCAAGCGCGCCAACCAGGAGCGTATAGCCATCCGGCGGTGTTTGAGCGATGGTTTCAAACGCCACAGTGCCGCCGCCCGAGGGCCGGTTTTCCACCACGAATTGCTGGCCCAATTGCTGCGACAACGCCGCTGAAATCAGCCTTGCATTGATATCGGCATTGCCGCCGGCGGCGAAGGCCACAATCACGCGCACTGGCTTATTCGGGTAATCCGTGCCGGGCGCCTTCGGTTGCGCCCAAGCGGGCAACGCCAGCAGCGCGGCCAAAGCCGCGGTCAGAAAAGTCTTTTTCATTTTTTCCTCCCCGTTATTTCAACCAATCGAATGTTCGAGCACGCCAACGCGTTCAACTTCCAGCCGCAGCTTATCGCCCGGCTTCAAATAGCGCGGCGGATCGCGGAAATGCCCAACGCCGGCGGGCGTGCCGGTCGCGATCAGGTCACCAGGTTCCAAAGTCATGTAGCGCGACAGAAAGGCAATGAGGGCGGAGACAGAAAAGATCAAATCACGCGTATTGCCATGCTGCACTTCTTTGCCATTCAGCCAGCATTTCACATCCAGCATCCAAGGCTCACCGACTTCTTCCGGTGTCACGATCCAGGGGCCGATCGGGCAGAAGCCATCCATGCCTTTGGCGAAGGATGTCATGGCAAGCGGCACATCGAATTGAAATTCCCGCGCGCTGACATCGTTCAGTACCGTGTAGCCCGCCACGTAGTCCAGCGCGGCGCCTTCCGGCACGTCACGCGCGGGCTTGCCGATCACCACGCCAAGTTCCACTTCCCAATCGGGTTTTTTCACGTCGTGCGGAATTTTCACCACCGCCCCGGGCCCGATAACGGAGCTTGTGGGCTTCATGAATATGCGCGGCATTTCAAGCTTAGGGCCGCCCACTTCCTTGGCGTGATCACCATAATTGCGCCCGACACCCAGAATCTTGCCAGGCATCAGCGGTGCCAGGATCTTGGCCCCAGCCAATGGTTGCCGTAGCGCGGCATTTTCCGCCCGTGCGGCAAAGGCAAGCGCACGGCCCGCAGCCGTCATCGCCGCTTCATTGCTGAGTAGTGCGACCATATCGCCCGGGATGATCTCCGCGCTGCGATCAGCCTCGCCCGCCGCGCGCATGGCAGCGGAAAGGGCCGGGCGAAGGGCGACCACGCTTTCCCCCACCACCCCACCAAGGGCAGCGCCATGCGCGCCCTGAAAGGTAACCAGCTTCATGCCGCCAGCGCCGCGTAATCGAGTGTGGCCATAACCTGCACACGCAGGATGTAGCGATCCTCGCCCGGCACGTAATCCGCAACGGCATTATGCATCGTGCCGATATTGTCCCAGATCAGCACATCGCCTTCCGACCATTCATGCGTATAAAGATATTTATCCTGCGCCTGATGGCGGAACAGGTAATCCAGCAGCGCATCGGATTCTGTACGCTCCATGCCTTCGATATACATGGCATAGCCGCAATTGCAGTAGAGAACGGGCCGACCAGTAATGGGGTGGATTCGCATAATCGGCTGTTCAACCGGCGGTTTTTTCGCGCGTTGTTCGGGTGTGAGGGGCCCACGAATACTGCCTGGGCGCTGGCGCATCATGTCCCAGAATTTGCTGAAATCATGAATGGCAACACGGCCTTCAATCCGTGCCTTTACCTCGGCCGGCAGATCGGCATAGGCGGCGTGCATATTGCGGAATTGCGTGGCACCCAGAACCTTGCCGTCGCGCCGCGGCACGCGCTTGGCGTGCAGCATGTTCGCCAGCGCGATTTCGTTGGAATAGGACATATCTGTATGCCAGCCCTGGCCGGCATCATTCAGGCCGACAGGCTTGCCCGCCTCATCCCTCATATTGGACAGGATCATCACTTCCGGGTGGTCTGGCGCATGGAACATATTGGCGACATTCACTTCCAGATCGCCAAAGCGCTTGCCGAAGGCCGCCACATGCGGCGCTTCCAGATCCTGCTTCGGGAAGCAAAGCACGCCATATTCGCCAAGGGCGCGCAAAAGCGTGCGGAAATCCTCAGGTGAGGCGGTTTGGCTCAGGTCAATGCCCTCGATGCGGGCGCCTAGCCCGGCATTATTGGGGGTGATTTTCATGCTGGCATCCTCCGGAAGGGCCAAAGGTGATGCGCTGGCCCCGGGGCGTCAACCGGGCGCTTCCCCGGGGCCGTTTGTTGCGTCAGGATGCCGCCATGGAAACGCAATCACCCAAACCCGCCCCGGTCATTATTGGCGGGGGCATTGTTGGCCTGTGCATCGCCTGGCATTTGGCGCGGCGTGGCTTGAAGCCGCTGGTGCTGGAAGCCGGCAAGGAAGGCGCGGCCTATACGGGCAATGCGGGGGCCATCAGCCATGGGTCCGTGGCGCCGCTCGCCATGCCGGGCGTGCTGGCGCAGGTGCCGAAAATGCTGATGGACCCAGCCGGCGCACTTCATATCCCCGCGCGCTATTGGCTGCGTGCCATGCCCTGGCTGCTGCGCTTTGTGGCTTCTGCAAGGCGAGAGAAGGTGGAATCCGCCGCAGTGGCGCTTTCCGCGTTGCTGTTTTCCGCGCCGGATCGGCATCGTGAAATCCTGGCTGCGGAAGGGG
This sequence comes from uncultured Rhodospirillales bacterium, assembly GCA_903927465.1. Classification (GTDB taxonomy): domain Bacteria; phylum Pseudomonadota; class Alphaproteobacteria; order Acetobacterales; family Acetobacteraceae; genus Neoroseomonas. The sequence goes on from CAIYMY010000194.1 coordinate 25,011, forward strand.
CAAGTGACCTGATCCGCGAAGAAGGCCAGATGTATCTTTATCGGAATGAGGAACAGCTTGCGAAGGACAATGCCTCCCTGGCGCTGCGCCAGAAGCACGGGCTGAAGGTGCAAAAGCTGGTCGGTCCGGCCTTGCGGGAATTGGAACCTGAAGTGTCCGAGGATTACCAGATTGGCCTTCTGCTGCCTGACCATGGTTCCTGCGTGAATCCTGCGCGCTTGGCTGCCGTGGTGGCGAATGGCGTGCGCCGCATGGGGGGTGAGATTCGCGTGGCCGAGGTGAAGTCGATTCTAACCGAGGGCAAGCGCGTTGTTGGTGTGCGTTGCGCGGGGGAAGATATCACGGCAAATCAGATTGTGCTCGCCGCCGGTGCCTGGTCAGCGCGTTTGCTGGCACCCCTTGGGCTGAAGGTGCCGTTGGAAACCCAGCGCGGCTATCACGTGATGCTGCCGGATGCGGGGGTGCGGGTTGGGCGCGTGCTCTCGCCCGCTGATCGCAAGGTTTTTATTAGCCCGATGGAAGAAGGCTTGCGCGTGGCGGGGTCAGTTGAAATCGCGGGGCTTGATGCGCCACCCACGGAATCGCGCGCCATGCTGTTGCTGGAAGATTTAAAAAAGGTTTTCCCCAAGGCGCGCACGGAAGGTGGCAAGATCTGGATGGGCCATCGGCCTTGCCTGCCCGATAGCGTGCCGGTGATGGGGCCGGTCAGCGCCTGGCAGGGGCTTTATTGCGCTTTTGGTCATGGGCATTTGGGGCTGACGGGTTCAGCGCCGACTGGCGCGTTGATGGGCGCACTCTTGGCCGGCGAAAAGCCCAATTTTGATTTCTCGCCCTTCGCGGCGGAACGGTTTTCATAAAAAAGGGAGGCGGCCCATGGGCCAGGTTCAGGGAAAAGTCGCATTGATCACCGGGGCGTCGGCAGGCATCGGCGCGGCCTGCGCGGAAGCCTTGGCGGTGGAAGGTGCGCGCGTAGTGCTGACCGATGTGGATGATACTGGGGGCGAAGCCTTGGCTGCCAAGCTGCGCGCGGCAGGGCATGAGGCGCTTTATCTGCACCAGGATGTGACGGATGAGGCGCGTTGGGCGGAAGTGATCGCCACCATCGAAGCCACTTATGGCCGGCTTGATGTGCTGGTCTCCAACGCCGGCATCGCCATCATGAAACCGCTGGTCGATATGACGCTCGCGGAATGGCGGCGGCAGAATGCGGTGAATATTGATGGCGTGTTTTTGTCCGTGAAATACGCCATTCCGGCCATGCGCCGCGCGGGTGGAGGTTCCATCATCATGATGTCATCCATCGCCGGCATTCGCGGTTCCGCCGGGCTTGCCGGTTATTCCGCGAGCAAGGGCGCGGTGCGGCTTTTTTCGAAATCTGTCGCCTTGGAATGCGCTGGGGCACGGGATGGCATTCGCTGCAATTCCGTCCATCCCGGCGTCATTGAAACCGATATCTGGCAGAAAATGCCGCAAGGCAGCCCGGGCGGGCGCAATGCGCCGGTGGATGCGCGCCAATTGGCCGCCAATATCGTGCCGCTTGGGGAAGCCGGAACCCCGGCTGATATTGCGGCGGGTGTTGTTTTCCTGGCCTCTGATGCGTCACGCCATATGACGGGCAGCGAATTGGTGATTGATGGCGGCGTAACGGCAGGGCGCGCCGGCGCCATGCCGCGCTGAGGAAGCGCCATGACACAGAAAACTGCCTTGGTGACAGGGGCTGCGCGCGGCATTGGTTTGGCTGTCGCCCGCCGTTTTCTGGCCGAGGGTTGGAATGTCGCGCTGCTGGATATCAATGCGGATCAATTGCGGGATACCATGGTGGCGCTGGCGGAGCCCTCGAAAACACTCGAAATCATCTGTGATGTTTCAGACCCACCCGCCATCACCGCCGCTGTGCGCAAGGCCGCCGCCCATTTCGGGCGGCTGGATGCTCTGGTGAATAATGCCGGCATCGCCATTTTCAAACCCATCCTGGAAACCACGCCGGAGGATTGGGCGCGCGTGCTGGCGGTGAACCTGACCGGCCCCTTCCTAGCGGCACAAGCAGCGGCACCCATCATGGCGGAGAATGGCGGTGGGGCGATGGTGAATATCACCTCCATCTCCGGCCTGCGCGCTTCAACGCTGCGCGTTGCCTATGGCACCAGCAAGGCCGGGCTTGCGCATTTGACCAAGCAGCAGGCTGTGGAATTCGCGAGCCTTGGCATACGCGTGAATGCGGTGGCACCTGGCCCGGTGGATACGGCGATGGCCAAGGCCGTACACACGCCGGAAATCCGAGCGGATTATCATGATCATCTTCCACTTAATCGCTATGGTCTGGAAGTGGAATTGGCCGAGGCGGTGTTCTTCCTGTGCAGTGACCGCGCAAGCTACCTGACCGGGCAGGTGATTGCCGTGGATGGTGGCTTTGATGCCACCGGCATTGGCCTGCCGACGCTGCGCGCGGAACGGCGAAACCTTTAAATCGCTAGCCGCAAAATCTCCTCCAAATCTGCTGCCCCGCGCACGGGGCGCGGATTGGTCGCAATCGGCGCATCGCCTGTCCAGCGCGCGGCAAGGGCAGGGATTTCGGCCTCAGTGATCCCTTGCTGATGCAATCGCGTCGGTAGGCCGAGCCCTGCGACAAAATCCTCGATGGCCGGGCCCGCTTCCGCACCACCAAATATCGCCGCGATATCCGCCTGCCGTGCCGCATTCACCGGCGCATTCCAGCGCATCACCGCATGCAGCATTAGGCAGGAAGTAATGCCATGCGGCACCCGGCGCGCCGCGCCCAGAATATAGCCAAGCCCATGGCTGGCACCCACGGTCACACCGGCCCAACCGCCCTGAACGGATAGCCAAGCCGCTTGCTGGCAAAGTGCCCGCGTCCGCAAATCCCCGGCCGCTTGCGCCACGCGCGGCAGGCCTTCGGCCAGCATCAGCATGGCCTGGCGCGATACAGCATCAGAAAAGGGCGCGGGTTCCAGGGCGCACCAGCGCTCCGCCGCGTGATCCAAGGCGCGAATGCCCGATGATAGAAAAAGCACAGACGGCGTTTCCAATGTCGCTGCCGGGTCCAGCAGCACGGCACGCGGCACCATCCAGGGATCAAGCGCGCGATATTTCCGCCCCTCGGCCAAATCCGTATAACCGGCATGGGGTGCGAATTCGGCCGCTGAAAGCGTGGTGGGCACGGCAATCAAGCGGGGTGAGGGTGCGGCGCCATCCCAGGCACCGGGCGATGCTCCGCGGGAGGATGCCGCGTCAATCAGCGCTGCGCGATCCGTGATGCCGCGCCAAACGGCAAGGCAAGCGACTTTCGCGCCATCAATTACCGAACCGCCGCCCAATGCCACCACCAACTCCGCGCGGCTTTCGCGCAGCAGCACGGCCAAAGCCAGTACATCTTCCACCGGGCTATGGGCCCGCATGGCGGCGGTTTCCGCGACCAGTCTTGCGCCCAAGGCATGGCGCACTGCCGCTGCGATGCGGCTACCCGCGAGTGATCTTGTGGTGACCAGCGCAATGCGTTGCGTGCCACCAACTTCGCCCGGCAGCGCTTCTGCCACGGAGACATCATGATAAACCCGCGCCTGGGCCGGCCATTGATGCAGCATGGCGCTAAGCCTTTCCGCCAGCGAAAAAGCGCGAAAAATCCGGCTTGCGCTTTTCCTGAAACGCAGCGACGGCTTCCGCCGCTTCCGGCCCACGCAGCAGCGCGCCGAAGGCCGCGAATTCCACCTGCATATGCTCCGCAATCCGCGCCGCATCGGCGCGGCGCAGCAACGCCTTGGTCTTCGCCATGGCGGCGGGGGGCTTGGCGGCCAAGGCGCGCGCCTTGGCTTCCGCATGCGCCAGCAATTCTGCCACCGGCACCACGGCATTGATGATGCCCGCACGCAACGCTACTTCCGGAGCAAAGGCATCGCCCAGCATCAGCAATTCATTGGCCAGCAATTGCCCGCCGCGCATTGGCACCACCAGGGACGACCCACCTTCCGGACACAACCCCAGATCCACAAAGGGCATGCGGAAGATGGCGTTGTCCCCGGCATAGACGAGGTCACAATGCAGCAGCAGCGTCGTACCAATGCCAATCGCGTAGCCTGCCACCGCCGCCACCACGGGCTTAGGACATTCACCGAGGGCCGCCAGCATGTCCCGCGCGGGGGAAGGGACCTCCGCCTGCTGTTCCCCGCGCGCCCTGAAATCCGCGACATCATTGCCGGAGGTAAAACAGGCATCGCCGCCCGTGATCATCACGGCGCGGATGGCAGGTTCGGTCGCGGCCTCACGCAATGCCGTCGCCATGGCGCCATACATCGCCCGCGTCAGCGCGTTTTTCTTCTCGGGCCGGTTGAGCCGAATGGAGCGCAGTCCGGCATCATCGGTGATCTCGATTTCGGACATTTGGCGTTCCTCGAACAAAAATGGGCGGGATGGTCGCATCAAACCAGCGCGCAATCATGCCCGCTTCAGGAAGTGCGTCAAATCGCCGTATAGCCGCCATCCACCGCCCAGGAGACACCCGTCACAAAGCTTGCTTTTGGGCTACAAAGCCATACCACCGCTTCGGCGATCTCCCCTGCCTTGCCCATGCGCGCCATTGGCACGCGCGCCATAATGCGCCCACCGCGCCGGCGGATCGTCTCCTCGGTCATTGGTGTCTCGATATAGCCCGGACAAACCGCATTGACGCGGATGTTATCTTCGGCATGGTCCGCTGCCGCAACTTTGGTCAAGCCCACCACACCATGCTTTGCCGCGACATAGGCTGAGGAGGTAGCCGATCCGATCAACCCAAGAATCGAGGCGGTATTGATGATGACGCCGCCCGAACCTTGCGCGCGCATCTGTGCCACTTCATGCCTCAGGCATAGCCACACGCCGGTCAGATTCACATCAATCAAGCGGCGCCAGGCTTCGGGCGCGACATCCGCAATTTTCTGCCCCCCGGCATTCACCTGATAAGGGGCGATGCCAGCATTGTTGAAGGCGCAGTCAAGGCCGCCAAAGGCATCCACCGTCGCGGCTATCATGGCCTTTACCGCGTCATCATCCGTGACATCACAAGCGATGGCCAGGGCCTGGCCGCCTATCGCCTCGATCTCGGTGACTGTGCGTTGCGCCGCATCCTGCATGATATCGGCCACCGCCACCCGCGCTCCCTCACGCGCAAAAGCGAGCGCCGTGGCCCGCCCTATGCCAGAGGCTCCGCCTGTCACTAGCGCGCTTTTGCCCTCCAGATTGCGTGTCATGATTCAGCCTTTCCTGTCTTGCGCCGGCGCTGATGCGTGTTGCAGCGCTGAAAAGCGCGGCAGGGCATCTTGGCAGGTCAGCGGTTCGAAGCTGGTGGGGGAATATTGTGTCATGGCGTGCCTCCGATCCGGATGCTCACCCGCCGCGCGGGTATCGGCAAGCCCGCCATCCCATGGCATAAAGGCCGCGAAAACAAAGAGGGAGAGCCCATGTCACGCAAAGTCATGATGATCACCGGCGCGGGGCGCGGCATTGGCGCGGCCACCGCGCGCATGGCAGCCGCCCGCGGCTATGACCTATGTCTTACCTATCAGAATGATAGCGCCAGCGCCGAAGCCGTGCAGCGCGATTGCGAAGCTGCCGGCGCCAAGGTGCTGCTGCTGCAAGGTTCGGTCGAAGATGAGGCGCATGCGATCGGCGCCTTTGAAGCCGTCATGAAGCATTTTGGGCGCATTGATGTACTGGTGAATAATGCCGGCGGCACAGGCCCGCGCGGGCGGCTTGAGACCATCACCCATGCCGGCTGGGCCAATACCATGGGCGCCAATGTCACCGGCCTTGCCATGTTCTGCCGGGAAGCGGTGAAGCGCATGTCCACCAAGCAGGGCGGCAAGGGGGGTGCGATTGTGAATGTTTCCTCCCGCGCGTCAGAACTCGGCAGTGCGGGCGAATATGTGCATTACGCGGCGAGCAAGGCAGCGGTGGATACGCTCACCATCGGCCTGGCGCGCGAAGTGGCGCAGGAAGGGATGCGGGTAAATGCGGTCAATCCCGGCCTGATTGAAACCGAAATCCATGCCCGTGGCGGCGCGCCGGATCGGCTCGCGCGGCTTGGGCCGCTCGTGCCAATGGGCCGGCCGGGCAAGCCCGAGGAAGTGGCGGAATGCATTCTGTTCCTGGCGTCCGACGCCGCTTCCTATGTGACCGCTTCTTGCATGCAGGTGGGGGGCGGGCGCTGATCCCGCACCTTTCCTTAACCGGAAAGGGATAAAAAGGTGTTGTCATGACAGCACGACGCTTCGACGCAATGGTGATTGGTGGCGGGCTGGTGGGGTCCGCCATTGCCTGGGGCCTCAGGCGCGAAGGGCTGTCTGTTGCGCTGTTGGATGAGGGTGACGCTGCCTATCGCGCCAGCCGTGGCAATTTCGGCCTGGTTTGGGTGCAATCCAAGGGGCTTGGCGCACCCTGGTATCAGCGCTGGACACGCCAATCAGCCGAAAGCTGGGCTGAATTGGCGAATGATCTGGCCAAGCAAACCGGCCAATCCCTTGGCCTTTCTCAGCCGGGCGGGCTGCATTTATGCCTTTCCGATCGTGAAATGAATGAACGTGCTGAGCGCTTGGAACAGATGAAGCGCGAAGCGGGCAATTACGGCTTTGAGTATCGCATGCTGGATGCGCGGGAAGCGCGCGAAATGCTCCCAGGCCTTGGCCCCGCCGTGGTGGGCGCGTCCTTCACGCCCTATGATGGCCATGTCAGCCCTTTGGCACTACTGCGCAGCCTGCATCACAGCTTCACTGCACTTGGCGGGGTTTATCTGCCCAATGTGAAAATCACCGGTATCGCGACGGCGCCACGGAATTTCCTGTTGGACACCAACCTCGGCACCATCCAGGCGGAACGAGCGGTGCTGGCCGCTGGCCTCGGCAATGCAACGCTTGCGTCCCATTTCGGCTTGAAGGCGCCGGTGCGCCCGCAGCGCGGTCAGGTGCTGGTCACGGAACGCACGCGCGCAGCACTTCCCATGCCCACCACCACCATCCGCCAAACCGGTGAGGGCAGCATCATGCTGGGCGATAGTGTGGAGGAAGTGGGCTTCGATACACGCCAGACCCAACCGGTGATGGCGGAGATTGCCCATCGTGCGGCGCTTTGTTTTCCCTGGATCGGCAAGCTGAATGTGGTGCGCGCCTGGTCAGCGCTGCGCGTCATGTCGCCCGATGGGCTGCCGATTTATGATCAGTCCGAAACGCTTCCCGGCGCCTATACGGCCAATTGCCATTCCGGCGTCACGCTGGCCGCGGCGCATGGCAAATTGCTGGCCCCCATGATTGCGCGCGGCGCGCTTGATCCTTTCCTGACCCCGTTTTCGGCTGAGCGTTTCTGATGTTTCGCACGCGCCCCGATCATCGGCCTGAAACCGTGCAGGTTTTTGTCGAAGGCCGCGCTTTGATGGTGCCGGAAGGCAGCAGTGCCGCCGCCGCCATTCTGATCTCGGGTCTTTCTTCAATCCGTGAAACGGCTGTTTCCGGCAGTCCGCGCCTGCCTTGGTGCATGATGGGTGTTTGCTTTGATTGCCTGGCTGAAATTGATGGCGTGGCCAATCGGCAAGCCTGCATGGTGCAGGTCGCAGTCGGCATGCGCATCGCGCGCCAGCACGGCGCGCGAGAGGTGCCGCGATGAGCCTGGTGCCCGTGCAAGCCGCCGAGGTGCCACGTAAATTCGATCTTGCCATTATCGGTGCCGGGCCTGCCGGCATGGCGGCGGCGATTACGGCGCGGGAATGCGGGCTTTCCGTGCTGGTGGTGGATGAAAACGCCGCGCCCGGCGGGCAGGTATTTCGCGCTGCCGAATTGGCCGGCGCCGATCCCGCGCTGGCACACGACATGGCGCCTGGGCTTGAATTGATTGCGCGGTTTCGCGCGCTTGATATCACCTATCGCCCCGGCGCCACGCTTTGGATGCTCGATCCCGATACCGGCACGCTTTCCCTCGCGCGCCAGGGTGAGACGATGGAAGTCACGGCTGATCGCATTCTGCTCGCCACCGGTGCGCAGGAAAGGCCGGTGCCCATTCCGGGCTGGACTCTGCCTGGCGTGATGAGTGCGGGCGCCGCGCAAATCGCCCTGAAAACCGCGGGCATGGTGCCATCGGGCAAGGTGGTGCTGGCGGGGCAGGGGCCGCTGATGTGGCTGCTGGCCAATCAATTGATCCGTGCGGGTGTTATGCCTGTGCTGGTGGAAACGCGCACCCAGCCCATTCTGCGCACGGCGCTGGAGGCAGGCGGCATCTTCAGCGGCTTTGGCCAGCTTGCCAAAGGCATTGGCTTGATCCTGAAGGCGCGTCAGGCCGGGATGCGGGTGATTTCAGGGGCACGGCATTTGCGCGCTGAAGGCTCGGCCCGGGTGCAGGCGCTGCGTTTCGAAGGCGGCGTTGAGCCTTGCGATACGCTTTTGCTGCATGAAGGCGTGATGCCTTCCACGCATATCTCCATGGCGATTGGGTTGGAGCATGTCTGGGATGCGCGGCAGCTTTGCTGGCGGCCCAAGCTGGATGTCTTTGGCGCATCATCCCATGCGCGCATTGCGGTAGCAGGCGATGGCGCGGTGATTGGCGGCTGGGAAGCCGCCGTGGCCGCGGGGCAATTGGCAGCTTTGGATGCGGGGCTAAGGCTTGGGCGTATTTCGCGCGCGGATCGGGATTTCCGGGCCGAAGCCAGCGCAGATGCGCTATTGCAGGCGCGCGCGCTCAGGCCTTTTCTTGATGCGCTTTATGCGCCTTCGCAGGAAGTGCTGGCACCGCCTGAAGAATCCACCATCATCTGCCGGTGTGAGGAAGTGACCGCAGGCTCACTCCGCTGGGCAGCGGCGATTGGCGCGACTGGTCCCAACCAGGCCAAGGCCTATCTGCGCTGCGGCATGGGACCCTGCCAGGGGCGTCTTTGTGGCTCGACCGTGGCGGCGGTGATTGCCGAAACCCGCAACGTGCCGGTGGAGGAGGTGGGGCATTTCCGTCCCCGGGCGCCCTATAAGCCCATCACCGTGCAGGAACTTGCGGGGGCGCAGCTCGGCGCGGATCGGCTTTCCTGACACAAAGGAAGGAAATTGCGCGCAAGTCGTGCAAGGCGCTAACAAATTCACATGAGTGATCGAAAGCGATTCGCGGGCCGCAGGGCCATGCTTGGGCTGGGAATGGCCGGGTTTGCGGCTGGCCTGTCGCGCCGCTCCAGCGCGGCATCCCGCGCGGCGTTGGACGCTTTGGCGGCAAGATTGGAAGCCCTGGGCGAAGACGGTCTTGACCCGCGCCATTATGGCATGCCGGATCGCGATGCAGTGATGGCGCGCGCAGAAGCGGCGCTGCGCGATCTGGTGCTTGGGCGCGTCGCCTCCCTGCCTGGACGCGTGGATATCAAGCGCGATGCCGCGCGGGCGAATTTCCCGGCCTGGAGGGAAAGGCTTTTCGCAAGCGACGAACCGGCAAGCGTGTTGGATCAGGCGGCGGCGCTTCATCCTGATACGGCGCCCATCAAGGCAGAACTTGCGCGCTTCAAGGCGATTGCCGCGCGTGGAGGTTGGCCGCTGATTGAAGGCAACCTTGCCAGCACTTTGGAACCCGACGCCCGGGATGCGGCGCGGGTTGCGCAGCTTCGCGCGCGGCTTGCGGTGCTTGATCCGGAAGTGTTGCGCGGCGCGGCGGCGGAAAGCGCGGTTTATGATGCGCAGTTACAAGCGGCTGTCCGGCGCTTTCAGGCTGAAGAAGGGCTGGAAGCCGATGGCCGCATCGGTCGCCTGACTTGGACCGCGCTGAACACCCCCGTTGAAACCAAAATAGGGCAGCTTCGCGTCGCACTTGATATGCGCCGCGGCTTGGCCGCCCCGCCCGACCGGCGGATTGACGTGAATATCCCCCATTTCCGACTGAAGCTCATTGATGCGGGGCGCATGGTGCAGGATATAGCCGTGGTGGTGGGGCGGGTGGATCGGCAAACACCCATGCTGGATGTCCGCCTGGTCGCGGTGCAATTCAACCCGCCCTGGGGCGTGCCGGATCGCAATGCGCGGGAGGATTTGCTGCCGCGCTTCCGCCGAGACCCCGGACGCATGCAGGCCATGGGCTATCGGCTTTATCAGCGCATTGATGGTGAACTCACGGAAGTTGACGCGACCACGGTGGATTTCAGCGCCTATTCCAAGGACCGCTTCCCCTTCATCATCCGCCAGGACCCCGGTGAGGTGAATGCACTCGGGCGCATCAAATTCGTCATGCCGAACCGCGATGATATTTTCATGCATGACACGCCGGATCGGTATTTATTCCGCCGCCCAGACCGCGCCTTTTCATCCGGCTGCATTAGGCTTGAAAGACCGATGGATTTGCTGGCCGAAGCATTCAGCGGCATGCCGGCCTGGAACCGGGAACGCTTTGACCGCGTGTTGGAAAGTGGCGCGACCCAGGGTGTTTCGCTCGCGCGGGCGATCCCTGTGCGCCTTCATTATGACACGGTGATAGTTGAAGCCGGAACCGTGGTCATGCGCCGGGATATTTACGGCCTTGATGCCACCTATCTCCGCGCGCTGGATGCGCCGCGCAGCGATAGGCTGGCAGAGGCATCGCCCCGGCCTTGAAGCTGTAGGGCAGGAATAAGACATGGCGCGTTATCTGGTGACAGGCGGGGCGGGTTTCGTCGGCAGCCATGCGGTGCTGGCACTGCTTGATCGCGGTGATGAGGTTGTGGTGCTGGATGACCTCAGCCAAGGCCACCGCGCTGCCGTGCCGGTTGGCGCAACTTTGGTGCAGGCGGCATTGGCGGATCGCGCGGAACTCGCGCGGGTTTTCGGCAATTGGCGCTTTGATGCGGTACTGCATTTCGCGGCGCTTTCCCTGGTGGGCGAAAGCATGAAATTGCCCATGCATTACCTGGCGGAAAATCTCGGCAATAGCGTGCGACTGATTGAAGCGGCGGTCGAAGCAGGGTGCTTGCGCTTTGTGCTGTCTTCCACCGCGGCCCTTTTCGGCAAGCCGGAACGCATCCCGATTGATGAGGATTGCCCTGTCGCCCCTGGGAACCCCTATGGCGAGAGCAAGCTGATGGTGGAGACCGCGCTTGCCTGGGCCGAGCGTATCCATGGCCTGCGCTACGCGGCGCTGCGCTTTTTTAACGCGGCCGGATCGGACCCTGCCGGGCGCGCAGGGGAGGACCACAACCCCGAAACCCATCTGGTACCTCTCGCGATTGACGCAGCGCTTGGCCGCCGTCAGGCGCTGACCGTGTTTGGTGATGATTACCCAACGCCCGATGGCACCTGCATTCGTGATTACGTGCATGTGACTGATTTGGCGGATGCGCATTTGCGTGTGCTCACGCGCCTCCAGACCCATGGGTCCTGCCGCTATAATATCGGCAATGGCGAAGGCCATTCGGTGAAGCAGGTGCTTGGCGCCATTGAACGCGTGAGTGGCCGCGCCGTCCCCCACAGCATCGGCCCCCGCCGCGCGGGCGATCCTGCCGTGCTGGTGGCGGCGAGTGAAAGGCTCCGGCACGAAACCGGCTGGGCGCCGCGTTTTGGCGATATTGATGAGATTGTCCGCACCACCTGGGCCTGGCGGGAAGCGCATCCCAAGGGGTACGGGGACCGCTGATCCCGGCAGCATAAGTCTTTGAATTATAGCAAAAATTAAAATTTCATGACGAACGCCCCCGTGCGCAACCGTGGCCCTACCCACTTGCCCTTCGCCCCCCCTGGTGCGACAAGACGGGCGTAATTCTCAAAACATTCAAGGCGGCCCCAACGGCCCAGGCTATGGAAGGTGCAAGCATGTCAGAACTCGAAATCGTCTGGACCAAGGTAGATGAGGCGCCAGCGCTGGCCACATTTTCCCTGCTGCCCATCGTGGAATCCTTCGTGGGCGTTGCCGGCGTGAAAATGAGCCTCAAGGATATTTCGCTGACGGGGCGTATCCTTGCCAATTTTCCGGAAAACCTGACGCCTGAGCAAAGGGTGAATGATGAATTGGCCGAACTCGGCAAGCTCGCCCTGAAGCCGGAAGCCAATATCATCAAGCTGCCGAATATCTCGGCCTCGCTCCCGCAGCTTAAGGCTGCGATCAAGGAATTGCAGGGCAAGGGCTATAAGGTGCCGGATTACCCGGACAACCCCCGCAATGATGCCGAGCGCGAAATCCGCGCCCGCTATGGCAAGGTGCTGGGCAGCGCCGTGAACCCCGTGCTGCGCGAAGGAAATTCAGACCGCCGCGCGGCGGGTGCCGTGAAGCAATATGCGCGCAATAACCCGCATAAGATGGGCGCCTGGTCGAAGGATTCCAAATCCCATGTGGCTTACATGCCGGGCGGGGATTTCTATGGCTCGGAAGTAGCCACCACCATGACTGCGCCGACCAATGCGCGCATTGAATTGGTGGCGAAGGATGGCAGCGTCACGGTGCTGAAGGCCAAGACGCCTTTGATCGCGGGCGAAATCATTGATGCCTCGGTCATGAGCCGGAAGGCACTCCGCGCCTTCATCGCCGAACAGATTGATACTGCGAAGCGCGAAGGGGTGCTGTTTTCGCTGCACCTCAAAGCCACCATGATGAAGATCTCCGATCCCATCCTGTTCGGCCATACGGTTTCGGTGTTTTTCGCCGATGTCTTCCAGAAGCATGGCGCGACGCTGCAACGCCTTGGCGTCAACCCGAATAACGGTGTTGGCGATATGCTGGCCAAGATCGAAACCCTGCCAGAGGGTGAAAAAGCCACGATCCTGGCGGATATTGACGCCACCTATAAGGCACGCCCCGCGCTTGCCATGGTGAATTCAGACCGCGGCATCACGAATCTGCATGTCTCCAGCGATACCATCGTGGATGCTTCCATGCCGGCGATGATCCGTGAATCGGGCAAGATGTGGGGCCCGGATGGCAAGCTGCATGACACCAACGCAGTGATCCCAGACCGCTGCTATGCGCGGCTTTTCCAGACCGTGATCGAAGACTGCAAGGCAAATGGCGCTTTTGATCCGAAGACCATGGGCTCTGTCCCCAATGTCGGGCTGATGGCGCAGCAGGCGGAAGAATATGGCTCCCACGACAAGACCTTCGAAGTGGCTTCAGATGGCGAAGTGCGCGTGGTCGCCGATGATGGCACGGTGTTGCTTTCACGCCCTGTCGAGACCGGCGATATCTTCCGCATGTGCCAGGTCAAGGATGCGCCCATTCAGGATTGGGTGAAGCTTGCCGTCCGCCGCGCGCGGTTGACCAATACGCCTGCGATATTCTGGCTGGATGCGAACCGCGCGCATGATGCGCAGTTGATCATCAAGGTTCAGAAATACCTGAAGGACCACGATACCTCAGGGCTTGATATCCGCATCCTGGGATCGGTTGAGGCGATGCAATTCTCGCTCGACCGCATCCGCAAGGGGCTCGATACCATTTCCGTCACCGGCAATGTGCTACGCGATTATTTGACCGATCTTTTCCCCATCATGGAACTCGGCACCTCGGCCAAGATGCTGTCCATTGTGCCGTTGCTGAATGGCGGTGGCTTGTTTGAAACCGGCGCTGGGGGCTCAGCGCCGAAGCATGTCGAGCAATTCCAGGGCGAAGGTTATCTCCGCTGGGATTCGCTTGGCGAGTTTCTTGCCCTCGGCGCTTCGCTTGAACATTTGGCGCAGTCCACAGGCAATGCCGATGTGCGCGTACTTGCTGAGACGCTCGATGAAGCCAATGGCAGGATCCTGGAATATAATCGCTCACCCGCGCGCAGAGTGGGTGAGATTGATAATCGCGGTACGCATTTCTACCTCGCACTTTATTGGGCGCAGGCTTTGGCGGCACGCGACAATAGCTCGGGCCTTGCCGCGCGCTTCAAGCCGCTCGCTGATCTGCTCTCGGCCAATGAACAGACGATTTATGGCGAATTGCTGGAAGCCCAGGGCAAGCCGCTGGAATTGGGCGGGTATTACCGGCCTGATGATGCGAAAACCTCGGCCGCGATGCGCCCCAGCAAGACTTTGAATGACGCTTTGGCGACGCTGAAGGCGTAAGCTCAACCACCCCGAAAGCAAGGCTATGGCGTGATCCGGCAAACTGGGTCACGCTGATCCTTTGCGAGAAGGGGTCATCGGCCATGCCGCGTTTATCTCGTCGGGGGGTGCTTGCCGCTGGGCTTTTGGCGCCCGCCATCGTCAAGGCGCAGGGCGCCTGGCCAGTTGCGCCCATCCGCTTCGTGATCGCCTTCCCGCCTGGCGGGCCGAGTGACATTCTGGGCCGGCTGGTGGCGCGCAAGATCACTGAGCAAAAAGGCTGGCAGATTGTGGTGGAAAACCGCGCCGGCGCTTCGGGCATTATTGGCATGGGTGAGGTCGCCCGCGCGGCACCCGATGGTTATACGGTGCTGATCAATGCCTCGGCCCATTCCATCCTGCCGACGACGCATAAGGACAAGGCGCCTTTCGATATTCCAAGCGCCTTTCTGCCCATTACCCTGCTGGGGCGCACGCCCATGCTGGTGACGGCCACACCAAGCCTGCCCATACGCACCATTGCCGAATTGCTGGCCTATGCGCGGGCCAATCCGGGCAAGCTGAATTACACGGCGGGCTCACCTGGCGGTGGGCCACATTTGGGGGCGGAGTTGTTTCGCCTGACGACCGGGGTGGACATCCAATATATCCCCTATCGCGGGTCCGGCCCTGCCTTGCAGGATTTGGCCGCGGGCAATGTGCAGCTTGGCTTTGATTCGCTCACCGCCTCAGCGGGGCTGGCGCGTGCAGGGCAGATCAGGCCCATCGCGGTCACATCGCCCACGCGCAACCGCGCATTTCCGGATGTGCCGAGTGTCGCGGAAACCGTGCCGGGGTTCGAAGCGGATACCTGGGTGGCCGCCTTCCTGCCTGCCCGTACCGCCCCCGCCATTCAGGCGCAATTGCATGAGGCCATTGCAGCGGCCATCGCCGCGCCCGACCTCACACAACGTATCCTGGAATTGGGTACGGAACCTGGCGGGCAAAGCACAGCGGAATTCGATGCGGTGCTAAAGCGAGAAATTGCGATGTGGGCCGATGTGGTTGCCAAGGCAGGGATCAAGGTGGAATAAAGCTACAGCTTCTTCCGCAGCCAAACCCGCGCATGGCCGGCGGGCATGCCTTCCAGCTTGCCGAATTCAACATAGCCATTGCGCTTCCAGAAGCTTGGCGCTTGGAAGCTGAAGGTATCCGTATAGGCATTGGTGCAGCCGCGTTCGCGGCCAACCGCTTCAGCGCGGTGCAGCAAGTTCTCACCAATGCCGCGCCGGCGCATGCCGCGTTCCAGATAGAGCCAATCAATGAAAAGCCAGCCCCAGAAGGTCAGTCCCAATAACCCACCCAGGGTCTTGCCATCCGCATCCTGCACCAGAAGCGTGACTGGCTCCCGGTCATAAGGACCGCCGGTTTCCTGGTTGAAATTATGCAGGCCGCGCTGGATGGCGGCGACCGCTTCGAATTCAGGCGCGGCATCCTCCACAATTTGGATGCCGTCCTTCAGCGCAATGCTCATCCCGCAATGCGCCCAACGCCGGAGAATGCCACCACAATCAAACCCAAGATCAAATTCATCAATACCAGCTTTCTGATACTCTCCAGCGCGCGGGCCGCGCTGGGCTTGTCGCCCGCCGCCATCGCCCGGCGCATGGCGCCCCAAGGGCCAAAGAATAGCGCAAGAAATACCAATGCCATAATCAGCCCCAGTAGATGCATCAGGTGTAGGCTCCATCGCGCGCCGGAAAAGCCGCCATGCCATAGGAAGAACAAGGCCCAGCCAGTCAGCAGCACGATTGGCATTGCATGCCACACAATCCGAAAGAAACGCCTAAAGGCTGCCTGCGCCAAGGCTAGGCGTTCCGGCGCTTGCAGCACCTCATGCGCGGCGGGGCGCAGCACCAGAAGCGCGAAGGCCATGCCGCCCACCCAAAGCACTGCGCCCAGCAGATGCAACGCCAGCAATAAATCACTCATCATTTCAAACCTTTTTTACAGATCGCTTCCAAGGCATTTGCCAATGCACGTACTTCTGCCGCCGCCGGACCGCGTGGAGCGGCTTCCACCACACCAAGCCCGGCCATGAAAGCCTGGGCATAGGCGGTGCGATTGCCGAGCACCGCATCCAGCATGGGCAGGTTGCGGTCCCGGATTTGGCCTTCAATATCATCCCGCAGCTTGCCCGAAGCCGGGGCGCGGTTCAGCAGCAGCCGGAAGGGGCGCCTTTCCAGCTTCGCCAGATCAAGTGTCGCATCCATGGACCAAAGATCAGCCGCCGAGGGCTGTAGGGGCACCAGCACCAGATCAGCGCCGCGAATGGCAAGCTTGGCATCCGTGTCATCATGGGGCGCCGTGTCCAGCAGCACGAAATCCTGTTCCCGCTTCAGCCTTTCCAGCGTCGCGGACAGGCGCCAGCCGGTCGGCGCTTCAAAATGTAGCGTATGGGCCTTTTTGCTCGCGCCACGCTGCTGGTCCCAACGCGCCAGGCTGCGTTGCGGGTCTATGTCCAAAAGCCCGACCCGATGGCCGGATTCCGCGAGCGCGGTGGCCAGATTGGCCGCTACGGTGGATTTGCCGGCGCCGCCCTTCCGTTGGGCGATGGCGATCACGAAGGCCATGCACGACTCCTGTTCACGAAAGTCTCTATAGCAGTTTGGAGCGGCCCTTGATCCAGCCCATCCCGTTGCCAGACGGATAGGCTATAAATCGCTCATGCCGCGCCCTTACCCGACCGAGCTTCTGACCCCCGCTGAGATGGTGCGCGCCGATGCGGCGGCGTTGGCGGCAGGCATGCGGACCGAAACCTTGATGGAAGCAGCAGGCAGGGCGGTAGCGCGGGCCATTCGCGCCCGGTTCCGCCCCTGCCGCACCCTGGTGCTGGCGGGTCCGGGCAATAATGGCGGGGATGGCTATGTCGCCGCGCGCTATCTGGAACAGGCTGGCTGGCCCGTTGCGGTCGCGGCCCTCGCGCCCCCCAGTCCAGGCACGGCAGCCGCTGCTGCTGCGGCGCGCTGGAATGGCCCGATGGCGGCTTTCGATGCCGCCGAGGCTGCCCGCGCTGCGCTTGTGGTGGATGCGCTGTTTGGCGCTGGCCTGACGCGCCCCTTGGCGCCCGAAATCGTGGATATCCTTCGTGCGGTCCAGGCACCCTTGGTCGCGGTGGATGTGCCCTCAGGGCTTGATGGCGCAACCGGGCAGGTCCTGGGTCATGCCCCACAAGCGGCGCAGACCATCAGCTTCTTTCGCCTCAAGCCCGGGCATGTGCTGCTGCCGGGCCGCGCGCTTTGTGGCGAGACCTTGCTCGCCGATATCGGCCTGCCCGAGGCAGTGCTGGAAGGCATCGCGCCGCAGTGTTGGCGTAATCACCCCTCACTTTGGGCGCTGCCTTCGCTTGAACTCAGCGCCCATAAATACACGCGCGGGCATCTGACCATTCTGGCGGGCGCGGCCATGCCTGGTGCCGCGCGGCTGGCAGCGGCGGCGGCGCGGCGGCTCGGCGCGGGCTTGGTCACGCTGCATGCCGAAAACCTGGAACTGGCCGCGATGCTGCGCGCCGATGCGCCCGGCCAATTGGTGAGCGATGCGACGCTGGACGCGCTTTTGGCGGATGCGCGGCGCAAGGTCTGGCTCGCCGGTCCTGGGCTTTTGCCTCATGAGGCGACACGTGCGGCTATCCGCAGCGTGATTGATGCGGGCAAAATACTGGTTGCCGATGCCGGCGCCTTGATGGCGGCTACCGAAGCACCCGATCTGCTGCGCGGCGCGGCAGTGATCACACCCCATGCCGGCGAATTCGCCCGGCTTTTCGGCGCGCCGGGCGCGTATAGGCTCGCCGCCACGCGCGCCGCCGCGGCACAGCTTGGCGCTGTTGTGGTGCTTAAAGGCCCGGATAGCATCATCGCCGCGCCGGATGGCCGCGTGATCATCAATGACAATGCGCCGCCATCGCTCGCCACCGCCGGCACGGGCGATATCCTGGCCGGCGCCATCGCGGCCTTGTTGGCGCAAGGCATGGCACCATTCGAAGCCGCCGCCGCTGCCGTCTGGCTGCACGGCGCTGCTGCGGCTTCAGGCCCACCAGGCTTGATCGCCGAGGATTTGCCGGCGTTGATCGCCAAGGCGCGGCATGATCTTTCTTCCTGAAGCCAATCAAGCGCGCCAAATATCCTTTGTTTTTTAAGAAATGTTTCGATAGGCTTCCCCCTGAAGGGGTTCGGTACAGACCATGTCCGATATCGCTATTGAAGCCGGCTTAATGAATCGTGCCATGCAGCGCGTGGCTTCCCTCTGGCGCGATCTGGCCAGCGTGGTGCAGCGCAGCCCCGCCGCTTCCAATGATTTTGCCGAAGAATTTCGCGAATGCCTGCAAGCGCGCGGTGGTGAGGTTTCCGCGCGCAACCGTGCGGCAGCGCTCGCTGTGCGCTACCGTGGCTTGGATGAGGCCGGCAAGCTTGGTTTCCTCCGCGCCTTGGCCGGTTTTGATTCCGATGCGGCAGCGGTGACGCGCGCCATTGAAAAACTGAGCGCCGCGCCGGATGCGGCGGTGCGCGCCATTGCCTTGGCGGGGCTGCGCCGCGCTTTGGAACCGCCGCGCCTGAAGCTGCTGACGGCCTTTGCCGCCATTCCGGATGGGGTGAAATTCCTGGTCGAAATGCGCGCGGAATTGCTGCGCCTCAAGGATGATGAACCGCCCTTGCAGGCTTTGGAGACTGACCTGAAAGGCCTGCTCGCTTCCTGGTTCGATCTTGGCTTTCTGGAATTGCGCGCGATTGACTGGAAATCGCCCGCCGCTTTGCTTGAAAAGCTGGTGCAATATGAAGCGGTGCATCGCATCCGCACCTGGCGCGATTTGCGCAATCGGCTTGATTCAGACCGGCGCTGCTACGCCTTCTTCCATCCGCGTATGCCAGATGAGCCTCTGATTTTTGTGGAAGTCGCCCTTGAACGCGGCATGGCGGCCAGCGTGCAAAAGCTGCTCGATGAAAAAGCGCCGTTGCAGGATGCCGGGCAGGCGGATACGGCCGTATTCTATTCCATCAACAACTGCCAGCGCGGCTTGGATGGCATTTCCTTCGGCAATTTCCTGATCAAGCGCGTGGTGGAATTGCTCGCGGCCGAATTCCCCAAGCTGAAAACCTTTTGCACGCTTTCCCCAATGCCGGGCTTTCGCGCCTGGCTCGACAAAAGCCTTGCCAATAAGACAGCGCTGCTGACGGCTGAGGAAGAAGCCGCACTTACTGCCGCCAATGGCGGCACGGCGCAGGATTGCGCCCGGCTGTTGGCGGACCGCGCCTGGCTCAAGCAGGAAGCGCTCTCCCGCGCCTTGGGGCCCATGCTGATCCGGCTGGGCGCGCAGTATCTGCTGAAGGAAGCGCCGGCCGGCAGGGCAGGGCGCGCGCTTGATCCCGTGGCCCATTTCCACCTTTCCAATGGCGCGCGCGTCGAAAGACTGAATTGGCGCGGCGATGTCTCGGAGAATGGTCTTCGCCAATCCTGCGGCCTGATGGTGAATTACCTTTATGATCCGGTGAGCATCGAAAATAATCACGAAGCCTATGTGGGGGATGGCCAGCGCGCGGCCTCGGGCGGGCTGAAGCGGCTCATCCGGGCATAAAATCGCCTCTTTCGCCGGCAGGACCAAACCGCCATATTCAGCCCAACTTGTTGGGGGAATGGATCATGACAGTGCAAGGCAAGGGCAAGGCCCGCCATTTGCCGGGTAGCGCCCGGCGGACGGAAATGCTGCATGCGCTGGAGAGTAAGCTGCTTTGGCTTTCCTCCTGGATGATCCATCACGCCAATCATATCCGCCCCAATCGGGATGGGCTGAAGGTGGGCGGGCACCAAGCGTCTTGCGCTTCCTGTATTTCCATACTGACAGCGCTTTACTTCGATATTCTGAAACCAGCCGATCGCGTGGCGGTGAAGCCGCATGCGGGGCCGGTATTCCACGCCATCAATTACCTGCTTGGGCGGCAGCAACGGGACAAGCTGGAAACGCTGCGCCAATTCGGCGGCATCCAACCCTATCCGTCGCGCGTGAAGGACGGGTCTGAGGTTGATTTCTCCACCGGTTCGGTCGGGCTTGGTGTCGCGCTCGCTTCCTTCGGGTCGCTCGTCCAGGATTATGTGCATCTGCACCGCATGGCGCCTGAGGGTATTCCGCCTGGCCGCCATGTGGCCGTGGTGGGCGATGCCGAATTGGATGAGGGCAATATCTACGAAGCCCTGTTGGAAGGCTGGAAGCACGATATCCGCAATGTCTGGTGGGTGGTGGATTACAACCGCCAATCGCTCGATTCCGTTGTGCCGGACAGGCTTTTTGGCCGGATCGAAGGCCTGTTCCGCGACATGGGCTGGAATGTTGTCACGCTCAAATATGGCCGCAGGCTGGAAGCGGCCTTTGCGCGGCCCGATGGCGAACAACTGCGCCGCTGGATTGATGATTGCCCGAACAGCCTCTACGCCGCGTTGACCTTCCAGGGGGGTGCCGCCTGGCGCGCCGCCATCTTGGCCGAGCTTGGCCGCGTGGCCGGTATTCGCGCCATTATTGACCCTATGTCGGATGATGAGCTTTCCGCTTTGATGACCAATCTGGGTGGGCATGACATTGAAACCCTGACCGAGGCTTTCCGTGCCCAGGATGCCGCTGGCGATCAGCCTACTTGCTTCATTGCCTATACCATCAAGGGCATGGGCCTGCCTTTCGCCGGGCATAAGGACAACCACGCCGGGCTGATGACGAAGGAGCAGATGGAAGGCTTCCGCGCCGCCATGCGCATCCGCCCCGGCCATGAATGGGATGAATTCGAAGGGCTTGATGTGCCCGAGGAAGAATTGCGCGACTTCCTGGCCAGCATTGATTTCGCCAAGCCTCTGTCCCCCCAGGGCCGCGCCCTGCAATCGCCCGTGATCCATGTGCCGGACCGCTTCCCCACGCCGCGCGTGCCGGCGGGGCGCAAGCACTCCACCCAGGCCGCCTTTGGCGAGATTTTGGCTGAGATCGGGCGCGGGCAGGGGGAGAATGCGGAACTTGCCAAGCGCATCGTCACCACCAGCCCGGATGTGACGGTTTCCACCAATCTCGGGCCTTGGGTGAACCGTCGCGGTATTTTTGACCGCCACAAGAAGAATGACGTGTTCCGCGATGCGAAGCTGGCCTCTGCCCAGCGCTGGGGCATGTCGCCGGAAGGTCAGCATGTGGAATTGGGCATTGCGGAACAGAATTTGTTTCTGCTGCTAGCGGGGCTGGGCTTGGCGGATCGGCTTTACGGCGCCAGGCTTTTGCCGGTGGGGACAGTCTATGACCCCTTCGTCAATCGCGGCCTGGATGCGCTGATTTATGCCTGCTATCAGGATGCGCGGTTTCTTTTAGTTTCAACGCCTTCTGGCCTGACCTTGGCACCAGAAGGCGGCCAGCACCAAAGCGTGAATACGCCCTTGATCGGCATGGCGCAGGATAGGCTGGTTGCCTATGAACCCGCGCATGCGGATGAATTGGCGATCCTGATGCGCCACGCTTTTCATCATATGCAAAAGCCCGATGGCTCGGCCGTCTGGCTCCGGCTTTCCACACGCGGGCTGGAACAGCCCGAACGCAATCTGGACCCGGCGGCGGTGATCGCCGGCGCGCATTGGGTGGTGCCGCCCGCACCCGGGGCGAGCTTTGCGCTGATCTATCAGGGCGCCTTGGCGCCGGAGGCCTTGGCCGCCTTCAACACCATTCGGGAAGACATCCCCGAAGCCGGACTTTTAGCCATCACCAGTCCGGACAAGCTGCATAGCGATTGGCTGGCCGCGCGGCGCAAGGCGCGGGCGGGTTTCGGCGCGCCGAGCTGGATTGAGAGCCTGCTGGCGCCGCTGGCCCCTGACGCTGCCATGGTGACAGTGCTGGATGGCCACCCGGCTGCCCATGCCTGGCTTGGTTCTGTGCGCGGGCAGAAGGTGGTGCCGCTTGGCGTGGACCGCTTTGGCCAGGCCGGTGACATCCCCGACCTTTACCGGGAATACGGGCTGGATGAGGCCGCCATTCTGGATGCCTGCGCCCAGGCTTTGGTTTCTTGAAGTCATTTTGAAATAACCTCACTTGGAAAGCGCCAAGGCATGGGCTAAAGCCCTGCCTCCGATCGCGGCGCGGCGCCGTTCGGCGCGGGCGTGGTGGAATTGGTAGACACGCCGGATTTAGGTTCCGGTGGCGCAAGCCTTGGGGGTTCGAGTCCCTT
Organism: uncultured Rhodospirillales bacterium; assembly: GCA_903927465.1. GTDB lineage: Bacteria > Pseudomonadota > Alphaproteobacteria > Acetobacterales > Acetobacteraceae > Neoroseomonas. The sequence continues at coordinate 47,215 of CAIYMY010000194.1, forward strand.
CGCCCGCACCACCGGCGCCGCCGCGGCCTTTTGTTTCTCTAGCTTGGGATGGACGATCCTCCGATGCAGGTTAATGAGCTCGCGCATGAAGGTTTGAAGCGCGCCTATTCCGTGACGCTTCCGGCGGGCGATATCGCCTCAAGCCGCGAAAAGCGCCTTTCAGAAATCGCCAAGACGGTTTCGCTGCCGGGCTTCCGCCCGGGCAAGGTGCCGCTTTCCATTGTGCGCCAGCGCTACGGCACTGCCGTGATGGGTGAAGTGCTGGAAGAATCCGTGGGCGAAGCCTCCCGCAAGGTGGTCAGCGATCGTGGCCTGAAGCCCGCGCTGCAGCCAAAGATCGAGGTGACCAGCTTCCCCGATGGTGGCGATCTTGAATTCCGCATGGAATTGGAAGTGCTGCCGGATGTGCCGATGCCCGATTTCTCCGGCATTGAACTGGAACGCATGCGCGCAGAGCCCGCGGATGCGGAAGTCCAGAAAATCCTGGAAACGCTCGCGACGCGCAATGGTGAATTGACCGATGTGAGCGATGCCCGCCCGGCTACAAAGGGTGAGGTGATGGTGTGCGATTTCGCTGGCTCTGTGGTGCCGGATTTGCTGACGAATGGCCCGGCCCTTGGTGCCGTGCCCGGCATCCCCGGCCAGGCGCCGCGCGGTTGGGAAATTGGGCTTTCGGGCGGCTTGATGTCCGAAATCGCTGCCGTCGGCACTGATGAGGCATTGCCCTATTTCGATCTTCGCGTGAGCGGCACTGCCAGCGAAGCCGGCTGGGTGCAGGTATTTCTGGAAGGCGCCAAGGGCATTGCCGTGGCGCCGGGCGCCACGCAAAGCCTGATGGTCAGCACAAAGGTGACCGGCGGCAGCCTGCCGGAAGGCACTCAGGGCAAGCTTGGCTTCAATTTCTATAGCCTGGGCCAGGACAGCGTTGATTTCCTGGATATGCAGCGTGAGGGTTTTGATGTGACGGCCGGGCGCAGCACGCTGGCCTTCACCTTCCCCAACCAGGCTGAAATTGGCGCCTGCCGGCCGTTCATTTATCTGCATGGCATGCCGGCGGGTGCGGCGGTGGAATTCACGCTGCGCATCGGCCCGGCGCGGTTGATTGCAGGCACCGAAGAACCCGCGCTGGCGCCTTTCGCCGGTGGGTCTGCGAACGACATGCCGATTGAAGTGGGCGGCCCTGGCTTCATCCCGGGCTTCACCGAACAGATGGAAGGGATGTCCGTGGGCGATAGCCGCGATATCCAAGTGGTCTTCCCGCTGGATTACGGTTCCGCCGAATTGGCGGGCAAGCGCGCGCTTTTCTCCATAACGGCGAAAAAGCTGCAACAGCGCGTCCCGCGCGCCATTGATGATGAATTGGCAAAGACCGTGGGCCAAGCCGATCTTGCCGGGCTTCAAGCCCAGGTGAAAGAAGGCTTGCAGCGCGAATATGATGGCATGTCGCGCATGCGGCTCAAGCGCGCGCTTCTGGACAAGCTCGCGGATCAGGCCAGCTTCCCCGTGCCGGAAGGCATGGTGGATAGTGAATTCAGCCAGATCTGGCAGCGTGTGGAAGCCGATTTGAAGGCTGGGCGCCTCGATTCGGATGATGCAGGCAAGGATGAGGCAACTTTGCGCGACGAATATCGCGGCATAGCACAGCGTCGCATCCGGCTTGGCCTGCTGCTGTCTGAAATTGGGCGGACCAACAACATCCAGGTGACGCCGGATGAGCTGAGCGGCGCGCTGCGTCAGGAAGCCATGCGCTACCGCGGCCAGGAACAGCAGGTGATCGAATTCTTCCGCAAGAATCCGGAAGCGATGGAAAACCTCCGCGCGCCGATTTTTGAGGAAAAGGTTGTCGATTTCATCCTGGAACTCGCCAAGGTGGCCGAGCGCCAGGTGAAGCCTGAGGAATTGTCTGAAGCCTAAGCCGGCACGCCGGAAAGGGCTGGAAAGGGCAGGGGGCAACCTCTGCCCTTTTTTTGTTCGGTAGGGCCGGTGTCAATTTTTCCCGGGAATTGAAGGGGGTGGCTTGCAGGAAGGCCAAGCCTCGCATAGGAATGACTCAAAGAGGCGTCGCGGTATCAACCGCTGCATAAAAAGGGGGGCGTGGTTCGGGTGTCTGATACCATCCTTGAAACGGTAGGGCTTACCAAGGAATTCCGGGGCTTCGTCGCGGTAAGCGACGTGAACCTGAATGTTCGTCGGGGTACTATCCATGGCTTGATCGGCCCGAATGGCGCCGGCAAGACCACTTGCTTTAATCTGCTGACGAAGTTCTTGCCGCCGACGCGTGGTGTCATTCGCTATGAAGGGCGCGACATCACGGGCATGAAGGCTGCCGAAGTGGCGCGCCTTGGCCTGGTGCGGAGCTTCCAGATTTCTGCGGTGTTCCCGCATCTGACGGTGATTGAGAATGTGCGCGTGGCGTTGCAACGCGCCCGTGGCGGTTCCTTCGATTTCTGGCGTTCCGATTCGGTCTTACGCAAATTCGATACGCGGGCCGAGGAATTGCTGGCCGATGTGGGCCTGACGGAATGGATGCATCTGACGGCTGGCGAATTGCCCTATGGCCGCAAGCGCGCCTTGGAAATTGCGACCACGCTGGCGCTTGATCCCGTGATGATGCTGCTGGATGAACCAACCGCCGGCATGGCGCATGATGATGTGGAACGCGTGGTGGCGCTGGTGAAGCGCGTATCCGTGGGCCGCACCGTGCTGCTGGTGGAACACAATCTTCGCGTTGTGCAGGGGCTTTGCGATACCATCACCGTGCTCGCGCGCGGCAGTGTGCTGGCGGAAGGCGACTACGCCGCCGTGTCGCGCAACCCGGATGTGATTGCCGCCTATCTTGGTTCGGAAGCCCCGACGGAGGCCGCCCATGGCTGATGTGATGACAGCGCCCGCCGGCGCCAAGGCCAGCACTGGCGCGCTGATGGAACTGCGCGGGCTTGAGGCTTGGTATGGCGAAAGCCACGTATTGCACGGCGTGGATATTGATATCCGCGAAGGCGAAGTGGTGACGTTGCTTGGGCGCAATGGCGCGGGCAAGACATCCACCTTGCGTTCCATCATGGGGCTGGTGCCGCGCCGCACCGGTTCGGTGAAGTATGATGGCAAGGAATTCGTGAATGCGCGTCCGGATGTGATTGCGCGTGCCGGCATTGCCTATTGCCCGGAGGAGCGTGGGATTTTCGCCTCGCTCGATGTCACGGAAAATCTGATGCTGCCGCCCATGGTGCGCCCGGGTGGGATGCCCTTGGATGAAATCTACACGCTATTTCCGAATTTGAAGGAACGCGCCCGCAGCCAAGGCACCAAGCTTTCGGGCGGTGAACAGCAGATGCTGGCGATTGCGCGGATTCTGCGCACCGGCGCGCGGTTGCTGCTGCTGGATGAGCCTTCGGAAGGCTTGGCGCCGGTGATTGTGCAGCAGATCGGGCGCACCATCCGCGAATTGAAGAAGCGCGGCTTTACCGTGCTGTTGGTGGAGCAGAATTTCCGCTTCGCGCAGACGGTCGCTGATCGGCATTACGTGATGGAACATGGCCGCGTGGTGGATATGGTCGCGAATGAAGACCTGAATGCCTCGCTTGATCGGTTGCATCAGTATCTTGGGGTTTAAGCTTGGCTGCGCTGTTTGCCGGCGCGACAAACAAATTAGGGAGACAACAAATGAGCCTTTCACGTCGGAATATCCTCGCAGGAGCAGCCGCCACCGGCGCGCTGCCACTCTCTCTCGCCCGCGCGCAGGCGGCGAATACCATTCGCATAGGTGTCATGACCGACATGTCGGGCACCTATCGCGACAATACGGGCCCGACCTCGGTCGCCGCTGCCCGTGAAGCCGCGGCGGAGTTTGGCGCAAGCCATGGCTTCCGGGTTGAAGTGATTGAAGCCGATCACCAGAACCGCCCGGATGTCGGCGTGAACCTTGCCCGGCAATGGTATGACCAAGGTATGGACCTCATCCTTGATGTGCCGACTTCTTCCGTGGGCCTTGCTGTCTCGGGCGTCGCGCGCGAAAAGAACAAGTCTTATATTTGCGTGGGTTCTGCAACGGCTGACATGACCGGCGCGCAATGCAGCCCGAATACCATCCATTGGGCCTATGATACCTTCATGCTGGCGCGTTCCACAGGCGGCGCCACAGTGCGCGCGGGTGGTGATACCTGGTTCTTTATCACGGCTGACTATGCCTTTGGCCATGCTCTGGAGCGCGATACGGCAAACTTCGTGCGCAGTGCGGGCGGGCGTATTTTGGGGCAGGTGCGCACACCTTTCCCCGGTACCACGGATTTTTCTGCCTTCCTGCTGCAGGCGCAAGCTTCGCGCGCCAAGGTGATTGGCTTTGCGAATGCCGGCGCCGATACGCAAAATTGCGTGAAGCAGGCGGCGGAATTCGGGCTGACGCGGCGCGGGATCAAGCTCGCTTCGCTGCTGCTTTTTGTGAATGACGTTCACGGCATGGGCCTGCAAGTGGCGCAGGGGCTGGTCTGCACCGAAAGCTTCTATTGGGACATGAACGACAAGACCCGCGCCTGGACCGAGCGTATGCTGCGGCGCGTGCCCACCAATTACCCGAACATGATCCATGCCGGCTGCTATTCCGGCGCGCTGCACTTCCTGAAGACGGTGGCGGCGATGGGCGTGCCGGCCGCCAAGGCTTCCGGCCTTGATGTGGTGAACCGCATGAAGGCGCAGCCTTCGGATGATGATTTGTTCGGCAAGGCCACTATTCGCGCAGATGGCCGGCGCCTTATCCCCTCATACCTGTTTGAGGTGAAGACACCGGCGGAAAGCACGAAGCCATGGGATTATTACAAGCTTTTGCAAACCACAGCGGCTGAGGAAGCCTTCCGCCCGATCGGTGAAGGCGGCTGTTCCTTGGTGCGTTCGTGATTTAATCAAGCAAGGGGGAAGCGTCATGACAACAACAAGGCGTAGTGTTCTCGGGGGTGCTGCTGCTTGCGGCGCTGCCCTTGGTGGCTTGCCATGGCGCTCTGCCCGTGCGCAGGCCGCGAATACCATCCGCATCGGCGTGTTGAACGACATGTCCGGCCCTTACCGCGACATTAGCGGCCCCTATGGGCTGGAGTGCGCGCGTCAAGCGGTGCAGGAATTCGGCAATCGCGGCTTCAATGTCGAAATGATCAATGCCGATCACCAGAACCGTCCCGATATTGGCGTGAATATCGCGCGCCAATGGTATGACCAGGGCGTGGATATGGTGTTGGATGTGCCGACATCTTCGGTCGGTCTCGCGGTTGCCAATATCGCGCGTGAGAAGAACAAGGCCTATGTGAATACGGGGTCCGCGACATCGGACCTGACAGGGCCGGCCTGCACACCCAATACCGTGCATTGGATGTATGACACCTATATGCTGGCGAAATCCACGGGTGGAGCGATGGTGCGCGCTGGCGGCGATAGCTGGTTCTTCATCACCGCCGATTACGCCTTCGGCCATGCTTTGGAACGTGATACCGCGAATTTTGTGCGGAATGCCGGCGGGCGGGTGATGGGGCAGGTGCGTTATCCCTTCCCGGCGACGACAGATTTCTCATCCTTCCTGGTGCAGGCGCAGGCTTCGCGCGCCAAGGTGATCGGCATGGCGAATGCCGGCGCCGATACCATCAATACGGTGAAGCAGGCGGCCGAATTCGGCATCACGCGCCGTGGCGTGAAGCTGGCTGCGTTGCTGATGTTCCTGCCGGATGTGCATGCGCTTGGCCTGCAAACCGCGCAGGGGCTGATCCTAACCGAAAGCTTCTATTGGGATCTGAATGACCGCACGCGAGCCATTTCAGAAAGGCTTCGCCCGCGCCTGCGGGATGTGCGCCCCAATATGGCTTCCATCGCGAATTACTCCGCAACGCTGCATTACCTGAAGGCGATCGCCGATATGGGTGTTGCGGCTTCCAAGGTTGCCGGTGTGGATGTTATCAATCGCATGAAGGCGCTGCCCTGCGATGATGACGCTTTCGGCGCCGGCTCCATCCGCCCGGATGGCCGCAAGCTTTGCCCTTCCTACCTGTTTGAGGTGAAGGCGCCGTCCGAAAGCCGTGGCGCTTATGATTACTACAAGCTTCTGCAGACCACCCCGGCCGAGGAAGCTTTCCGCCCGATGAGTGAGGGCAATTGCCCCATGATCCGGGCCTGATATGACACAAATGTTATCCACTTCGCGCCCCGCCCATGGCATCCGCCATGGCGCGTCGGTGCCCTGAGGGAAAATCTCCGCATGGATGAGATATTCGGCATACCGACGCCGCTGCTCTTTGGACAGCTTCTGCTCGGATTGATCAATGGCGCCTTCTACGCGATGCTGTCACTCGGCCTCGCGGTGATTTTCGGGCTGCTCAACATTATCAACTTCACCCACGGCGCGCAGTTCATGATGGGCGCCTTCGTGGCCTGGATGCTGCTGAATTACCTGGGCATCGGCTATTGGTGGGCACTGATCCTTTCACCATTGCTGGTGGGGCTGACAGGGGTGATACTTGAACGAACTATGATCTGTCAGCTTTACAAGATGGATCATTTGTACGGGATGCTGCTGACCTTCGGATTATCGCTAATCCTTGAAGGCGTTTTCCGAAATCAATATGGCTCTTCCGGCATGCCTTATCGCATTCCGCCGGAATTATCAGGGGCTTGGGATCTCGGCTTCATGTTCATGCCGGTCTATCGCGGTTGGGTCGTGGTGTTTGCGCTTTTTGCCTGCATCACCACCTGGCTTGTGATCGAAAAGACCCGGCTGGGCGCCTATCTGCGCGCGGCGACGGAAAACGCGCCGCTGGTGCAGGCCTTTGGCGTGAATGTGCCGCGCATGATCACACTTACCTATGGTGCGGGCGTGGCTTTGGCCGCGCTGGCCGGCGTGCTGGCTGCGCCGATCTATTCGGTCAATCCGCAAATGGGCACCAACCTGATTATCGTGGTGTTTGCCGTGGTGGTGATCGGCGGCATGGGCTCCATCCTGGGGTCCGTGCTGACGGGCTTTGGTCTTGGTATCGTGGAAGGTCTGACCAAGGTTTTCTATCCGGAAGCATCGGCCACCGTAATCTTCATCATCATGGTTATTGTTTTGCTGGCGCGTCCTGCCGGCCTTTTCGGGAGGGCGTGATCCATGGCTGGTCAATCCATGACAAGCAGTGCCGTGCCTGCGGGCCCGCAGGAATCAATCTTCGGCTTCACCAAGGCGCAATTCATCGCTCTTTTGGTGATGTTCGCAGCTTTGGTGGTGGCGCCCTTCTTCCTGTATCCCGTCTTTTTGATGAAGCTGCTCTGCTTCGCGCTATTCGCCTGCGCCTTCAATCTGCTGATTGGTTATGTTGGGCTGACATCCTTCGGCCATGCTGCCTATTTCGGCATGGGGGGCTATATAACAGCGCATAGTGCCAAGGTTTGGGGGCTGACCCCGGAAGTTTCGATCTTGATCGGGGCGCTTTTGGCCGGGGTGCAGGGGGCGATCTTCGGTTGGGTCGCCATTCGCCGCCAGGGCATCTATTTCGCCATGATCACGCTGGCGCTGGCGCAGATGATCTACTTCCTCTGCTTGCAAGCGCCCTTCACCGGCGGTGAAGATGGCATTCAGGCAGTACCGCGCGGCCATCTGTTCGGCTTCATCTCGCTTGCTCCCGATATGAACATGTATTGGTTTGTCGCCGCGGTGTTTGTGCTTTGCTTCCTGCTGATCCACCGCATTGTGCATTCGCCCTTCGGCCAGGTGCTGAAAGCCATTCGTGAGAATGAACCGCGCACAACGTCGCTTGGTTATCGGACGGATGACTATAAGCTGGTGGCCTTCATCCTTTCCGCGACAATTGCCGGTGTTGCGGGCGGGACCAAGTCGCTGGTGTTCGGCATTGCGACGCTCACCGATGTGCATTGGTCCATGTCGGGTGAAGTGCTGCTGATGACGCTGGTGGGCGGCCTTGGCACGGTGTTCGGGCCGATGATCGGTGCCGGAGTGATTGTCGCCATGCAGAATTACCTGGCGGAGATGGGCGCTTGGGTCACGGTGATCCAGGGCGTGATCTTCATCGCCTGCGTGCTGGCCTTCCGGCGCGGCATTGTGGGTGAAATCGGCAATCTGCTGCGCGTGCGCCTGTAAGCCGCTCAGCCTTTCTGAAACAGGGCGCCTCTGCTGCGGTTCGCGGCAGGGGCGCTTTGCTTTTGGGCAGCAATCCTGCCGTCAAAGCAGCCCGCCCAAGACTGGGGCTTGCGAAAGCGGCGCTTTGGGGGTTTCTAACACGGTGATGACGCCACCCTTTTTCGCCATCGGGATTTCCCTGTGAGCACGCCGGTTCTGGACGTGTCCGGGCTTAGTCTTGGCTTTCGCCAAGATGGGCGGATGCTCGGCATTCTGGATGGCATTTCCTTTCGCGCTGAGGCCGGCAAGACGCTTGCTATTGTGGGCGAAAGCGGCTGCGGGAAATCTGTGGCATCGCTGGCCATCATGGGGCTGCTGCCAGAGAATGCGGAAGTATCGGGCAACGCGCGGCTGATGGGCCGCGATTTACTCGGCATGTCCGCGGAAGAACGCCGGGCGTTGCGCGGCGCTGAAATGGCGATGATTTTCCAAGAACCCATGACCAGCCTGAACCCGGCCTTCACTGCCGGCGAACAGGTGGCGGAAGCTTTGCGGCTGCATCAGCGCCTGGACCGCGACGCGGCCTTCAAGGCGGCTATCGCGATGCTGGAGAAGGTCCGCATCCCGGATGCGGCGCGGCGCGCGCGCCAATACCCGCATCAGCTTTCAGGCGGGATGCGTCAGCGTGTGATGATCGCGATTGCACTCGCCTGCCGGCCCAAGCTGCTGATTGCCGATGAACCGACCACAGCCTTGGATGTGACGGTGCAGGCGCAAATCCTGGGGCTGCTGGATGATCTGAAGCGGGAGACCGGCACGGCGGTTATCCTGATCACGCATGATCTGGGCGTGGTTGCGGATCACGCCGATGATGTTGTGGTGATGTATGCCGGGCGTGTGGCGGAACAGGCGCGCGCGGCTGATCTTTTTGCGCGGCCTGAACATCCCTATACCGTCGGGCTACTGGGTGCCGCACCAGCAGCAGGCGTGCGCGGCGAAAGGCTTGCCAGCATTGAAGGAACGGTGCCGGATTTGCGCGCGCCACCGCCTGGCTGCCGCTTCGCGCCGCGCTGCCCCTTTGCCATTGCGCGCTGCGCTGAAGGCGCCCCCCCATTGACCGAGGTCGCGCCCGGACATTTCAGCGCCTGCCTGCGCGCCCCGCTGGATGGCATGCTGGGGGTGGCGGCATGACGGCGCTTTTGGAATTGCGTGATGTCGTGAAGCATTTCCCGGTGCGCGATGCTTTGGGCCGGCGCGCAGGTGCAGTGCATGCGGTGGATGGCGTTTCCCTTTCGGTCGCGGAAGGCGAGGTGCTGGCCATTGTCGGTGAAAGTGGTTGCGGCAAATCCACGCTTGGGCGCGTGATGCTGCGCCTGATTGAACCTGATAGCGGTTCGGTGCGTTTTGCTGGTGAGGACCTCGCCAGCCTTTCGCCATCCGCGCTGCGCACACGTCGGCGCGACATGCAGATCATTTTTCAGGACCCTTTCGGCAGCCTTGATCCGCGCATGACGGTCGCGCAGGCCATTGCCGAGCCGCTCCGTCTGCATCGGCTGGTGCCGCGTGCCGAGGAAGCCAGCCGCGTTGCCGAATTGCTGCGCCGTGTCGGCTTGCGGCCGGAAAGCGCCGGGCGCTGGCCGCATGAATTCTCGGGCGGGCAGCGCCAGCGTATCGCGATTGCGCGTGCGCTGGCCAGCAACCCACGCCTGATCATCGGCGATGAACCCGTGAGTGCTTTGGATGTTTCGGTGCAAGCACAGGTGATAAATCTGCTGCGTGATCTGATCCGCGATTTACGCCTGACCTTCGTGTTGGTCAGCCATGATCTTGGCGTGGTGCGCCATGTCGCGGATCGCGTCGCGGTGATGTATCTGGGCCGCATTGTGGAAGAAGGCCCGGCGGAGGAAGTATTGGGTGCGCCGCGCCACCCCTATACGCGCGCCCTTGTTGCCGCCATGCCGGGCGCGCAGACCAAAACGCCGCCGCTTGATGGCGATGTGCCAAGTCCCATCGCGCCACCATCCGGCTGCCGCTTTCATACGCGCTGCGCCTTTGCTGCGGAACGCTGCCGCACCGAAACCCCGCGCCTTGAAGGTGTGGGCCACGCGGTTGCCTGCCATTTTGCCGAAAGCCTGCCGCCACCTGCTGAACGCATTGCCGCACTCGGCGGCGGCGAAAGATTGGCGCGGCTGCAAGCCTTTTTCCGGGGCCAAGCCCCTTCACCCACCGGGATGGGAGATCACGCATGAAAATCATGATCCGTGCGGCGCTCGCCGCTTTTGGTGTGCTGGCCGTGGCCGCCGCACCCGCCAGCGCGCAGCATTTGCGCATTGCGCTGAAGGAAGACCCGGACATTCTGGACCCGACTTTGTCGCGCACTTTTGTCGGGCGCATCGTCTATGCCGCGCTGTGTGACAAGCTTTTTGATATCAACGAAAAGCTGGAAATCGTCCCGCAATTGGCGATCGGCCATCGCTGGGAAGACCCGCGCAGCCTGATCATCACGCTGCGGGAAGGTGTGCGCTTTCACGACAATGAAATGATGGATGCGGAAGCGGTGCGCTATTCGCTGATGCGGCATTTGACCTTGCAAGGCAGTTTCCGTCGCAGTGAAATCGCCGATATGGAAACGGTGGAGGTGGTGGATCCGCTGACCATCCGCATTCGCCTGAAGGGGCCATCCGCTTCCTTCCTGGCGGCCCCTTTCTGATCGTGCCGGCATGCCCGTCAGCCCCAAGGCGGCGGAAGCACTGGGGCGCAATTTCGGCACGCGCCCCGTCTGCACCGGGCCGTTTCGATTTGTGGAGCGTGTGGCGCAGGAACGCATTGTTGCTGAACGCTTCCCCGAATATTGGGATGCGCGGAATATCCATATCGCACGCGTCACCTATCTGCCCATTCCGGACAACACCGTGCGCTTGGCTAATCTGCAATCCGGCGCGGTGGAATTCGCCGAACGGATGGAGCCCGATGACATGAAGCCCATCCAACGCAGCCGCAATCTGCGCGCCGTTGCGGTAGATGAATTGGGCTATCAAAGCATCACCATCAATACCGGCAATGGCGACCGCGCCAATACGCCCTTTGGGCGCGATGCGCGCATCCGCCGCGCCTTTGAATTGGCGATTGATCGCGTTGCAGTGAATCAGGTTGTCTATGAAGGCATGTATGTCCCCACGCGCCAGCCCTTCCCGGCGGCCAGCCCCTTTCATGTGCGCGATTTCCCGCCCACCACGCGCGATCTGGCGCGCGCGCAGGCGCTGCTCCGTGAAGCGGGGGCGACGCTGCCGGTCACGGTTGAAATGACCGTGCCGAACAACCCGGACTTGCGGCAGGTTGGCGAAGTGATCCAAGCCATGGTGAAGGAAGCGGGCTTTGATCTTCGCTTGCGCGCCATGGAATTCGCTTCTTCCTTGCAGGCGGCAGCACGGGGTGAGTTCGAAACCTATCTGGTTGGCTGGTCTGGCCGCACCGATCCGGATGGCAATATCTTTAGCTTCACGCGCACTGGCGGCGGGCAGAATGATGGCCGCTATTCGAATGCGGAAGTGGATAAGCTATTGGATGATGCCCGCACGGAATTGGACCTGGCAAAGCGCCAGGCGTTGTACGCCCGCGCCGCGCGCATCGCCTATGGCGATGATGTCCACCGCATCTATCTCTGGCAACGCAAGAACATCATGGCCCATAGCGCGCGGCTTTCCGGCTATCGGCCCATCGCGGATGGCTTGGTGCGGCTGCAAGGCGTGCGGTTGCAGTAACCGTCATGTGGGTCTGGCTTCTCAAGCGGATTGGGCAGGTTCTGCCGACGCTTTTCATCCTCTCCATCCTGATCTTCGGGCTGCAACAACTCATGCCCGGCGATCCGGCGCTGATCCTGGCAGGAGAGGAGAGGGGCGACCCGCAGGTGCTGGCGCAAATCCGCGCGGAGCTAAGGCTCGATCGGCCGATTTACGAACAATACCTCTATTGGATCGGCAATGTACTGACGGGCGATTTCGGCTTTTCCTGGCGCATCAGGATGCCCGTCAGCCAGCTTATTCTGGATAAGCTGCCGGTCACCGCGCAGCTTGCCGCCATGTCCTTCATCATTGCGGTGCTGATCGGTGTGCCGGCGGGGATCATCTCCGCCGTGAAGCGCGATCAGCCGGCGGATTGGGTTGCGAATGGTGTTGCGCTGTTTGGCATTTCGACGCCGAATTTCTGGCTCGGCATCATGATGATCCTGTTCTTCAGTGTGGAATTGGGTTGGCTGCCGCCTTCGGGCTATGTGCCGCTGACTGAGGATTTCTGGCAATCCATCGCGACCACTATCATGCCGGCTTTCGTGCTGGGCACCGGCGTTGCCTCAGTGCTGATGCGCCATACGCGCGCGGCGATGTTGACCGCACTGTCACAGGATTATGTGCGCACGGCGCGCGCCAAGGGGCTACGCGAAAGGGTCGTTGTCTGGAAACACGCGCTGCGCAATGCGCTGATCCCGGTTGTGACCTTGGGCGCGATTGAATTCGGCAGGCTGTTGGCGGGTGCCGTGTTGACCGAACAGGTCTTTACCATTCCGGGCTTTGGCAAGTTGATTGTGGATGCGGTGTTCAATCGCGATTACCCGGTGGTGCAGGGCGTGGTGCTGGCAACCGCCTTGATTTTCGTGTTGCTCTCGCTAGTTGCGGATTTGCTTTACATGGCCATCAATCCAAGGCTGCGTCAGGCATGAACGTGCCGGCCATCAGCATGGGTGAAAGCCCCACGCGCCGCGCGCTGAAGCGGTTTTTCCGCCACAAGCTTGCGGTGTTTGGCCTGGTGGTGGTGATTGCTTTTGTGCTGATGGCGCTGCTGGCGCCGCTGATCGCGCCCTATGATCCGCTGCAAACAAGCTGGACCCGCATCCGCAAGCCGCCTTCCGCCGAGCATTGGTTCGGCACGGATGAAAACGGGCGTGATGTGCTTTCCCGCGTCATTTGGGGCGCGCGGGCATCCCTGATGGCCGGCGTGATTTCCGTGCTTGGTGCCTTGTTCATTGGCGTGCCGCTGGGTTTGCTGGCGGGCTTGATCGGTGGCTGGGTGGATGGGCTGATATCGCGCGTGGCGGATGCCATGCTGTCCGTGCCCTTCCTGATTCTGGCGATTGCGCTGGCGGCCTTTCTCGGACCCGCCTTGGAAAATGCCATGCTCGCCATTGCCATTACGGCGTCACCGGTTTTCGTGCGGCTCACGCGCGGAATGGCACTCGATGCGAAATCAACCGATTGGGTGGAGGCAGCGCGCGCTCTTGGCAATCCGCCCTGGCGCATCGGGCTTTTCCATGTGCTGCCCAACATCATCCCCCCCTTGCTGGTGCAGGCCAGCCTTGCAATTGCCGAGGCGATCATCGCCGAGGCATCGCTTTCCTTCCTCGGGCTCGGGCAACAACCGCCGGCACCTTCCTGGGGGTCCATGCTGAATAGCGCGCAACGGTTTTTGACTCAGGCGCCCTGGCTTTCCATCATGCCGGGGTTGGCGATTTTTGTTGTCGTGCTGGCCTTCAATTTGGTGGGCGATGGGCTGCGCGATGCGCTTGACCCAAGGGCGGATCGGAAGTGATGGAAATACGCGGCGCACCTGGGCATTTGCCGCGCGGGCGGCGTATTTACGCCATTGGCGATATCCATGGCTCGCTGCCGCAACTGCGCGATCTGCACACGCAAATCGCCGAGGATTTGCGCCGCCGGCCTGTGGCTTCCGCCATGCTGATCCATCTGGGTGATTACGTGGATAAGGGCCAGGATTCGCGCGGCGTGGTGGATTACCTTTCTGGTGGTGATCCCATTGCCGGCCTGCCCACGCTGCATCTGATGGGCAATCATGAGGAAACCATGCTGGGCGCGCTTGCCGGCGATGGCGCCGCGGCGGCGGATTGGCTCTGGGGGTGGGGGCAGGGCGACGCTCGATTCCTGGGGGGTGGCGCCCGATGCACCGCGTGACGCCTGGCCCGAGGCGATTGCCCCGCATCAGCGCCGTTTCCTGCGCGATCTGTCGCTATGGCATGAGGAAGGCGGGTACTTGTTTGTCCATGCCGGCATTCGCCCCGGTGTGGCGCTTGAAGACCAATCGCGCGAGGATTTGCTGCGCATCCGGCATGATTTTCTGAACAGCCCGCGCGATCATGGGTTTGTTGTGGTGCATGGGCATACGGCCGGCTTCATGCCGGTGGTGCGGGAGAACCGCATTTGCATTGATACCGCCGCCTGGTCCGGCGGCGGGCTGACGGCGGTGATGCTGGAAGGGGAGAGTCTCGCGTTTTTGCAGGCGAAGTGAGAAAACAATCCGGGAGGGAACATTGCATGACTGCGTTCAGCGGAACTGATCCTATCAAACTAAGTGATTTTCAAGGTGTGGATTGGCTACATGCAATTAAAATTTCCATTATTCAGTTGCAAAAACCTGAGGCTTGGCTTGTCAAAGACGCGTGTGAAGAGAGGCAAGTGGAAAAATGGTTAAGCCATTGGCAGGTGCATCGGGGAGGGTTTCTGAAATTAATGTGGCGGGAGTTTGAAGAGGAAATAACTACGCTAAGACAGACGCTTCCCGCCCTGAGGAGCTCTCAAGAGATTGCTGGGGCGACCGAAATGGCGGCGTGCCGATTGAAAAAGAAGAAGTTTCCCAAGACCACCCGTGTTCACAATATACGACATGAAAACAGTCTGGTAGCCTTCTCAAAAGTAGCCCTTTGCATAGTTCCAGAAAGAGCTGTTGTGAACGATAGCTGGGTTAGAGAATATTTTGATATCACACAAAATTCTAATCTTCAGGTCGCAGCCGCATTCGAATCTGAATTTGAGAAACTGAAAGAAAAAATCGAAAACTTTTTGTGTATCTATAAAAATTCTGGATCCTCTTTTCCGCCAGCGAGACTTCATAATTGGACCGACTTGACCCTAAAACGAAGGGTACTTGATGTCGCAATCATGATGGCCGCTGGCAGGTCCATATAAGCCAGGTTGATAGGTGAGCCCGGCCAAAAGCGTCATTCCCCCACCCCCTTCTTATGCCCTAACACCCCCATCAACCGCCGATCCCGCCAGGCTGAACGCTCACCAATCTTCTCCAATGGCAGCGCCGCGCGGCGTTCCGCCGTCACCCGCGCAACCGTTGCTTCATCATACAAAAACGGCGTCTGTTCCTCCGTAATGCCGCCCATCAGCCCGCCAAAGCGCGCGGCGTAATCCGCAACACCGCCCGGCGCGTTCAGATCAATCGTCTCAAACGGCCCCATGAAGGACCAACGCAGCCCAAGCCCGTCCTTCACGCAGGCATCCACATCTTCCACGCTCATCACGCCATCACGCACCAGGCGGAAGGCCTCGGCGACCAGTGCGGCTTGCAGCCGGTTCAGCACGAAGCCGCGGGTTTCCTTCATCGCCGTCACCGGCACCTGGCGCACACGCGCCATCAAGGCCCGTGTGCGCGCCACCACTTCAGGCGCGGTCCAGGGCGCGCCCACCAATTCCACCAACGGCACCAGATAGGGCGGGTTCACCGGATGCGCGACCAGGCAGCGCGCGCGCCCGGCAAGCGCATCGGTAAAGGCGCTGGCTGGAATGCCGGAGGTGGACGAAGCCAGCACAACATCCGGCGCACACAGCGCATCCAACTGCGCGAAAAGCGCGCGCTTTGGCTCCACACGCTCAGGCCCGTTTTCCTGCACATGCGCGGCACCCGCGACACATTCTTCCATGCTGGCGGCAGCGTTGATGCGCGCGGCGATCACGGCGGGTGCTTCGGTGATGAGCCCTGCCTCGGCCAAATCCTGCAGGCTTTGTCCGATAAGGCCGAGTGCCGCCTGAGGCACCCCCGCCACCGGGTCCCAAATCCGCACGCTATGGCCGGCACGGGCGAAAACCATGGCCCAGGCACGACCAATCAGCCCGGTTCCGATGATGGCGATCTGTTCCATGGATGAAATCCTTCACATTGTCGGTCTTGATAGCTCATAGGTTAAAGGCGATGTAAGGCCGCGTGAGCGAAAGACGCAACGCGCCCCTGCCGGCGCCCCAATCCCCGAACCTGCCGCTTGGCGTGAAACGCTGGCTTGGCTTCATGCTGCTCGGCGGCACCATGGGGCTGGCGGGAATGCTTGCCCTTTGGCGCGCAGTGGCGCGGTTATTCGGGCTGTGAATACTCTTTGGCGGCTTTGGCTGCTGCCCATGATGGGCATGGCAATGGTGCCGGCGGCCTTCTTCAATCTTTTCGCCATGCGCCAGACAGCGCTGATCGGCTGCCTGCTCGGCATCGGTCTGCCCTTCATCGCCGCGCGAATCATGAAGCGCGGCAGGCGCGGCGATGCCAAGCGCGCCGCCGTGCTGATGGGCGTGGCGGCGGGCCTCGCCACCGGGCTTGGCGCCGGGGCAGGGCCGATCATTGGGCTGTTGTTTGCGCTCGGCGCCTGGGGCGGGACGCGGTTGCTTTATGCCGAAATCCCGGAAGCAGCGCCGCCCGCGCCACCGCCACCGCCGCCCTCAGGCCCACTTGCCGAAGCCCGTGTGCGCCTTGCCGGCATTGAAACCATCGCGACGCGCGGCAATGAACCGCGCCTCATCCCGGTGGCGCAGGCCATTGGCCAGGTGCTGGATGATCTGGAAGAACGGCCCGAAGGCATTGCCCGCGCCCGCCGCTTCCTGGTGGTGCATCTGGATGGGTTGGAACGCATCGCATCGCGCCTTGAAGCCGGCGCCACGCCGCCGCCCGCCTTGGGCACTTTGCTGCGCGATCTTGAAACTGCCGCACGGCGGCTCCGCGATGATCTCCGCGCCGAGGAAAGCGCGGCGCTTGATATCCAAGTCAAAGTTCTGGCCGATAGGCTGCGTGAGGAAGGCTATTCATGAGCGATATCATCACCACCCCAGAAACACGCCGGGCAGAGGTTGAACGCCTTGCCGCCCAGCTTGATGTGACGGATCCCGCTGCCGTGCTGCGCTTCGGGCAGGAAGCGCAAACCCGCGCCTCGGCCGCCGCGGATGCCATGCTGGAAGGGGCCAAGAATCGCGAAGCGGGGGAGGCGGGGCAGACGCTCGGCACCTTGCTGACCACTTTGCGCGGCTTCGATGTTTCAGGTCTTGCGGATAAGCCCGGCTTCTTCGCGCGGTTGTTCAATAAGGCGGGCGCTGAGGCCGCACAGGTGGTCAGCCGTTATGAAGGGCTGAAGGACCAGGTGGAAGCGATTGGCGATAAGCTGGATGCGCATCGCACGCGGCTATTGGAAGATGTCGAAAAGCTTGAACGGCTTTATGGCGCGACGCTTGATTGGTTCCATGGCCTTGGTGATCACATCGCCGCTGGCGAGATTGTGCTGATCAATACTGACAGCACTGCCATCCCGGATGCTGAAGCGAAGGCCACCGCCGGCGATATGCTCACTGCGCAGAAGCTGCGTGATTTACGCGCGGCACGTGATGAACTTGATCGGCGCATTCATGATCTGCGCCTGACGCGGCAAGTGGCGATGCAGGCGCTGCCTTCCATCCGGCTCATTCAGGAAAATGACAAGGCGCTGGCCGCGAAGATCCAATCCGTGGTGGCCAATACCGTGCCGCTCTGGCGCCAGCAGCTTGCCCAGGCACTGGCCATCCAGCGCATGCGCGATGCAGGGCAGACGCTGAAGCAGGCCAATGACCTGACCAATGAATTGCTGACCGCGAATGCGGAGCGGCTGCGCCAGGGCAATGCCGAAGCACGGACTGAAATTGAGCGTGGCGTGTTTGATCTGGCCGCAGTGAAGCAGGCCAATCAGCTGCTGGTCGCGACGATTGAAGACAGCCTCAATATCGCTGAACGCGCCCGCGCCCAGCGTGCCGATGCTGCGGTGGAATTGGACAAGGCAGAAGCCGAGATCAGGCGTGCGCTGATGGCGGCGAAGGCCATACCGCCCGCGCCAAAAACCTGAACAAAAAAAACCGGGAGAAGCTTCACATGATCAGCAAACGCGCCATTCTGGCCGGCGTGCCAGCCTTGCTCGCGGCACCGCAAATCGCTCGCGCCCAAGGCGCTTGGCCCAACGGGTCGATCCGCATCGTGGTGCCTTTTCCGCCGGGTGGCGGTGCTGACGGGCTTGCCCGTATCTTGCAGCCCAGGCTTCAATTTGAACTCGGCGTTCCCATCGTCATTGACAATCGGCCTGGCGCATCCGGTGCGCTTGGCGCCGCACAAGTCGCGCGCGCCGCTCCTGATGGCAATACTTGGCTGATCATGTTCGATACCCATGCGGTCAATCCCGCATTGATCGACAATATGGGGTTTGACACGGAAAAGGACCTGACAGCGCTGATGCTTCTCGGCACCGCTTCCATGGTGCTTACAACGCATCCCTCTCGGCCTTACAGGCGTCTGGAGGATGTTGTTGTGGCCGCCAAGGTGAGGCCCGATACCATCACCTATGGCACCATCGGCAATGGCAGTCTTGCACATTTGACCATGGCTTTGGCAGGACGCATCGCAGGTTTTCGGCTTGTTCACGTGGCCTATCGCGGTGGTGGCCCCTTGGGGACTGCGGCTGCCTCGGGCGAAGTTGATCTTGCCATTTCCTCCCCGGCTGCCTTGGGCGCCCAAATGCAAGCGGGCACGATCATTGGGCTGGCGCAAACAGCGGCTGAGCCCAGCCGCAGTCTTCCCCCGCTGCCCACCATGGTTGAAGCTGGTATTCCGGGCATTGATGCGCGGGCATTCTGGGGGTTCGGAGGGCCGGCGGGACTGTCTGCTGCGATCAGGCAGCGCATGGAAGCGGCGCTGCGTGCAGCTTTGTCCAACGCCGAGACGGCTCAGCGGATTGAGGGTCTAGGCATAGACCTTAACCCCCAAGGGCAGGCGTTCTTCACCCAATTCCTCTCCGCCCAGATCGCCACCTGGGGCGGGGTGGTGCGGGAGAACAATATCCGCCCGGATTGAACGCCGCCCTTATCGGCGGCGGCGTATTAACGCCGCCGAAACAGCCCGCCCGGATCGCCGAGCGGGTTGCGCGGGTCCACATCATTGTCGCGGTGACCGCTGCTTGCACTACCCTTGCCGCTGCCACCAAGCGCTGCGGGCTTGGTCGGCAAATCATCGCCCGGCGGCAGCACCTTGCCACCTTTTCCAGCCATACCGGCTGCCGTAGCGGCGCCAGCGCCGGCCAACAATGTCCCGAGCAATCCCCCAAGACCGCCACCGGCCTGCGGCTGCGCGCCGCCACCCGACATTGCGCCCATCAGCGCACCCAGAACATCACCAAGGCCACCCTGCTGCTGCTGTTGCTGAGGCTGCCCGCCCATCATGCCTGACAGAACGCTGCCCAGCACATCGCCAAGCCCGCCACCCATATCCGCCTGCGATTGCGGCAAGCGGCCCTGGGGCGTCATGCCATTGATCACCGCGGGCAGAAGCTGCGCCAGGATCCCCGCCATGGCACCGCCCGAAGCCGCGCCGCCGCCGAATTGCTGCGCCAGCCCGGCCAATTCATCGCCGCCAAAGGCTTGGGCCAGTTTTTCGGGGGCCACAGAGATATTCTCGCCCGATCCGACCCAGCTCTCGACCTCGGCGCCCAGCCCACCCTGCTGTAACTTGCCAACCAGGGAAGCGAGGCCATCCGCAGAGCCGCCCCCCATCATGGCCCCCAGCAAATCGCCAAGACCGCCGCCAGCGCCCTGGCCCCATTGATTGGTCATTTTCATCTCTCCGAATTCCTTAACAATAATAGGCTATTTTTGTATTTCGTCAAAATTTTTGGCCTCTGGCTTCCGCCGGCAAAGCTTGACCTCAGGGCAAACTATTGATCCCATGCCCCCATAAACAAGCATCAAGGAAACCCCATCATGCGCGCCTGGGCAGTTGTTGAAGCCGGCAAGCCCCTTCAGGAAATCACCATCCCGACACCGGAGCCGACCGGCCAGCAGGTATTGCTCGAAATCACGCATGCGGGCGTCTGCCATTCCGATCTGCATATCTGGGAAGGCGGCTATGATCTGGGTTCGCGCGGTTACCTGAAGCTTTCTGATCGCGGGGTGAAGCTGCCGCTCGCCATGGGGCATGAAATTGTAGGCCGCGTGCTGAAATGGGGCGCGGATGCAAATGGCGCAGGCCTTAAGGTTGGCGACCAAATGGTTGTCTTCCCCTGGGTCGGTTGCGGCACCTGCGAAGCCTGCCTGGCGGATGAGGATAACATGTGCCTCACGCCGAAAAGCCTCGGCGTTTATCAGCATGGTGGCTATGCGACACATGTGCTGGCGCCAGAGCCACGGCATCTGGTGCCGGTGGGTAACCTCGATCCTGCCCTGGCCGCGACCTATGCCTGTTCCGGCATTACGGTGTTCAGCGCCATCAACAAGGTCATGCCGATGCCGGCGGATGAACCAATTGTGGTCATCGGCGCGGGTGGGCTGGGCTTGAACGCGATTGCGGTGTTGAAGGCCAAGGGCCATCGGCGGATCGTGGTGGTGGATGTCAGCCCGGCCAAGCTGGAAGCCGCCAAGCGGGAAGGGGCGAGTGATATCGTCCTGGGCGGCGATGCTGATACCGCCAAGCGCATCATGGAAGCCTGTGGCGGCCCGGTGCGGGCCATTATTGACCTGGTGAACGGGACCGAGACCGCGCGGAGCGCTTTTGATTCGCTCCGCAAGGGCGGCAAGCTTGTGCAAGTGGGGCTGTTTGGCGGCGAATTGGCGGTTCCGCTGCCGGTTATGCCCATGCGGGCGCTCACAATCCAGGGGTCATATGTGGGCAATGTCAAGGAGTTACGCGAATTGATGGGTATCGCCCAGCAGGGCACGCTGCCCGCTATCCCCATTACCCGCATGCCGCTTAATCAGGCTGATACGGCGCTTAATAGGTTGCGCGAAGGCAAGGTTACCGGCCGTATTGTCCTGACCGCGGAAGGGCTATAAAAAATGCTAAACTAAAAGTTGCAATTTCCGCAGGAATGTTCAATCCTGCGTTTTATGGATAACGGAAGCGCCTTCGTGCAAGACATCGCCCCGCTGCGAGACTTCGTCCGCGGCATGACAGCCCTATCCGATGCGGGGGCGGATGAGGCTCGCTTCCTGAAGGAAGCACCGGACCTGCTGCGCAGGCTTGTGCTGTCCGATAACTGGCTGCCGCCGGAATATACGGCGCCGACCGATACCTTTCGGCAATTGCTGCTGCATTGCGACCCGCAGGAGCGGTTTTCTGTGGTGTGTTTCGTCTGGGGACCAGGGCAGCAGACGCCGGTGCATAACCACACCGTCTGGGGCTTGGTTGGTGTGCATCAGGGCGAGGAGATCTCCACTGAAATGGTCGCCGACCCTAATGACGGGCCAATGCGTCCTGGCCGGGTTGACCGCGTCAAGCGCGGTGATGTCGTTGTGTTGAGCAACGACAGCTACGACACGCATCGCGTCGAAAACGCGGTGGAAGGGCGCACCAGCATCAGCATCCATGTCTATGGCGCCAATATCGGCGCGGTGAAGCGTGCGATGTTCAATGCCGAGACCAGCCAGCCAGAATATTTCATCTCGGGCTATGACAATAGAACCGTTCCCAATCTCTGGGATTTGAGTCGCGCGGCCCATTAGCCAGCGCCTCTTGCGTGTTGGCGCATGAGGCGTGATGCTTCCTGCCATCAAGCAAGGATAGCGTAGAATGGCTGACAGCATTCCCGTACTCGACCTAGCGCCTTTGCGCGCCGGTGCGCCTGGGGCGCTCGACAAACTTGGCGAAGAACTCCGCCACGCCTTTACCGAGGTGGGCTTTTACTTCGTGCGCAATCACGGCATCCCGGAAGCGTTGCTCGATCAAACCTTCGCTGAGGCCGCACGCTTCCATGCGCAGCCTTCGGAAGCGAAGCTGGCGCTTAAGATCAATGAACATAACATCGGTTATATGCCGATGCGGGGCGCCACCACGCGCGTGAATGCGGTGGGTGACGTGGCGCTGCCCAATGCCAATGAGGCAGTGTTTTTCAAGCGAGACCTGCCGGCTGATCATCCCGATGTGGTGGGCAAGGTGCGCTTTCGCGGTGCCAATCAATGGCCGGATTTGCCGGTTTTTCGCGACAATATCCTGAAAGCGTTTGCGGCGTTTGAGGGCCTGGGGCTTTCGCTTTTGCCGATCTACACGCGCGCGCTTGGTCTGCCCGTGGATTACTTTGCGCCCTTTTTTAATGAACCCATGTTCACCTTGCGCATGTCGCATTACCCGCCGCAGGAACCAACCGCGCCCGAGAATGAATTCGGCATCGCGCCCCATATGGACACAAGCTTCATGACCATCCTGGCGCAGAACAAGGTGCCGGGCCTGTCACTGCGCTTGCCGGATGGGCGCTGGTTGGATGCGCCAGCACCCGAAGGCGCGCTGCTGATCAATGGCGGGATGATGCTCAGGCGCTGGACGGATAATCGCTTCCTTGCCACACCGCATCGCGTGATCAATCGCTCGGGCCGCGAACGCTATGCGATTCCGTTCTTTATGGATGCAAATTATCGCGCGGTCATGGCGCCCATCACCGCCGACGGCGAACCAGCGCGGATGGAGCCTATCACCTATCCTGATTTCATGACCGGCTATCAGCGCGCGAATTTCCATCACGCAGCCGAAAAATCTGACGAAAAGGTGCAGTTACAGGGCGCCTGAATTTGCAGGCGTCAGGGGGCTTTACCTTCCCCCCAGAAGGCGTAGCCTTCGGTCAGCCGCAAAGGCTTCGAACTATTTTGGGAGGAAAACTCATGGAAGTAACACGTCGTACGGCTTTAGCGGCCGGCGGTGGCGCAGCCCTTGGTGGCCTGCCCTGGCGGAGCGCGAAGGCGCAGGCCGCCAATACCCTCAAGATCGCGCTGCTGACGGATTTTTCCGGCACCTATCGCGATGTCACCGGTCCCACGAAGCTTGCCTGCATCCGTCAAGCGGCAGCCGAAATGAGCAATCGCGGCTTCAATATTGAAATCGTCTTTGGCGATAACCAGAACCGCCCCGATGTCGGTTCCAACCTGACACGCCAATGGATTGACCGCGACGGCGTAGATGTGATTGTGGATGGAGGCGCTTCTTCAGTCGCGCTCGCCGCGAATGACATTATCCGCGACAGGAACAAGATTTTTCTGAATACCTCCTCAGCCACATCGGATTTGACTGGTCGGGCCTGCGCGCCGACGACGGTACATTGGACCTACGACACCTGGATGCTTGCCAAATCCACAGGCGGTGCCACGGTGCGCACGGGCGGTGATAGCTGGTTCTTCATCACGGCAGATTACGCGTTTGGTCATGCGCTGGAACGCGATACCGCCACTTTCGTCCGCAATGCCGGCGGGCGCGTCTTGGGCCAGGTGCGGACGCCCTTCCCGGGTACTACCGATTTCTCGTCTTTCCTGGTGCAAGCGCAGGCGTCTCGCGCCAAGGTGATCGGCCTTGCCAATGCTGGCAGCGACACGGTGAATTGCATCAAGCAGGCGGCGGAATTTGGGCTCATGCGGCGTGGCATCAAGCTGGCCAGCTTGCTGATGTTCCTGCCCGATGTTCACGCGCTCGGGCTTGAAACCACTCAAGGCCTGATCTGCACTGAAACCTTCTATTGGGATTTGAATGATCGCACACGCGCTTTCTCCGCCCGCGTGCGTCCCAATATCGGCCAGAATGCGCTTTGCATGAACCACGCTGGTGGTTACGCAGCCGTGCTGCATTACCTGAAGGTCGCCGCTGAAATGGGTGTGGCGCAGGCCAAGCAAAGCGGCACCGCAACGGTGGAACGCATGAAGGCGACGCCATGCGATGATGATTGCTTCGGCCCTGGCAGTATCCGCGCCGATGGCCGCAAGCTGCATCCCGCCTATTTGTTTGAGGTGAAAAAGCCATCAGAAAGCAGTGGCGTGTTTGACTATTACAAGCTGCTGCAAACCACTCCGGGCCCAGAAGCTTTCCGTCCCCTAGCCGAAGGTGGCTGCAGCTTCGTCAAAAGCTGAAGCCAGGTTTGAGCGGCCGCTTCACCGCTTGGGTCATTCGACCTATACGAATTGGGCGCGATGGACAGCTTCACCCCATCGCGCCTAATCCTTGGCGCGAAACACCAATTGGCGCGACAGCACAAAATTCCCGAACATGCCAGCCAAGGCGCCTGCGGCCACCCCCAGTACAGGATGCGCCGCTACCATCGGGACAAATTCGATCAGCGCAGCATAGGTGCCGTAATTCATCGCAAAGCCTACCAGGTTCACCAACAGGAACAGCGCCCATTGCCGATGCACGGGGCCGTCGCCGCGCCCGCGAAAGGTCCATAGCCGATTGAGCGCCCAGGTTGTTGTCGCCGCAGCCAGGTAGGAGACCGCTCGCCCGCCATAAAGCCCAAGCCCGAGCGCGAGCCCCGCGTAAAGCACCGCGGTATCCACGACGAAGCCGACCGTGCCCACCACACCGAAACGCAGAAATTCCATCAGCAGTTGAAAGCGCTCTGGCCCAAGGGTGCTTTCGATGCGGGAGAGAATGCCGTGTATAGCCATGGCCGCCTGTAACGCAGGAAAGCGGGGCGGCGCAAACAGCCAAGGTCCTTGCGGCCTTCCGGGCAGGAAATTTTGGCCCACCTGACGCAAAGCAAGGCAAACTGGATAGATTATGCCCATGAAACGGCTTTGGGGTTTGGTCATAAGCGGGGCTCAGGGCAAATCTCGCTTGCACAGGCCGGGGCAAGCGGGTCTTATGCCTAGAAGATAGAAAAGGGGGCTCACATGCAACGTCGGGATGTCTTCAAACTGGGAGCGGCGGCAGCCGCCGGCACGCTGCCTTCCTTCGCCATTGCGCAGCCCACGCAGAACCGCGTGCTGAAAATGGTGCCGCAGGCGAACCTCACCAGCCTCGATCCTATTTGGACCACGGCCAATATCACCCGCAATTTCGGGCATATGGTTTTTGATACGCTTTATGGGATGGACGCGCAGTTTCAGCCTCATCCGCAAATGGCCGCAGGCCATAGCAGCGATGATGGGGGACGCAGCGTTACCATTACGCTCCGCCCTGGCCTGAAATTCCATGATGGGGAGCCCGTGCGCGCGCAGGATGTAGTGCCAAGCCTGCAGCGCTGGATGAAGCGCAACCCCTTCGGCCAAAAGCTGGCAACCGTCACGGATGACATCCTGGTTGTGGATGACATGCGCATCCGCTTTCGACTGAAAAAACCCTTCCCGCTGCTGTTTCATGCGCTGGCGCAGGTTTCGAATAGCCCGGCCTTCATCATGCCCGAACGTCTGGCCAAGACTGATCCCTTCCAGCAGGTGCGCGAAGCCATCGGCAGTGGCCCGTTCCGCTTCAAGGCCAATGAATTCAATTCCGGCAGCCTGGTGGTGTTTGAACGCTTCGCCGATTACGTCCCGGTCCAATCCGGCACGCCAAGCCTGACCGCCGGGCCGAAAGTCGCGCATTTTGATCGCGTGGAATGGCACATCATTGTGGATGCCGCGACCGCCGCCGCCGCGCTGCAAACCGGTGAAATTGACTGGTACGAACAGCCGCCGCCAGAAGTGCAGCAGTTGCTCCGTCGCAACCGGCAAGTGGTGATCGAAGCGATTGACCCGCTGCCGCTGACCGGCATTTTGCGCTTCAACCATCTGAATGGCCCCTTCAACAACAAGGCTTTGCGTCAGGCCTTGCTGCCCGCCATCAGCCAACAGGATTTCATGCAGGCATCGGTCGGCACGGATCCTTCGCTCTACACCACGGGCGTTGGCATGTTCACGCCGGGCACGCCGCTCGCCAATGATGCGGGGATTGCGCCGCTGTTGGGCCCGCGCAGTATTGACCGCGCGCGGGCATTGATGCGTGACGCCGGCTATACCAATCAGCTGATGCGCCTGATTGGCCCCACGGATATTCTGGTGCCGGCCGCACTCACGCAGGTAGGCGCCGATCTGGTGCGCCGGCTCGGCTTCAATGCCGATATCGTTCTGAGCGATTGGGGCACCACGGTGCAGCGCCGCACCTCGCGTGAGCCGGTGGAACGTGGCGGTTGGTCCATGCTGTTCACCTCCTTCTCGTCGTTCGATTTTGCCGATCCGGCAGCGCATTTCCCGCTGCGCGGCAATGGTGCCAATGCCTGGTTTGGCTGGCCGGAGATCCCGAAGCTTGAGGAGGCGCGAGACGCCTGGTTCGATGCGCCGGATTTGCCGACGCAGCAGGCCCTGGCGCGGGATATGCAGACAGTCGCGATGGATGAACTGCCCTATATCCCGCTCGGCTCCTATAAATCCATGACTGCCTTGCGCGCCAATCTGTCCGGGCGCGTGGCGGGCCTCGCGCTTTATTGGGGCATTCGGCGTAGCTGAAAAGGAAGACGCAAATGGATCGCAGAAGCTTTATTGGTGCCACGGCTGGCCTTGCGGCGAGCGGGCTTGGCGCGCCAGCCTATTCCCAAGGTGCCGCGGCGCGCACGCTCCGCGTTATTCCGCAGGCGAACCTCACCAGCCTTGATCCTATTTGGACCACGGCGGTCGTCACGCGCAACAACGCCTTCATGATCTATGACCAGCTTTGCGCCGAAAACGCGAAGGGCGAGATCAAGCCGCAAATGGCCCAAGGCTGGGAGACATCTCAGGATGGGCTGACGCTGACCTTCACGCTGCGTGATGGGCTGATGTTCCATGATGGCGAAAGGGTGCTGGCCAAGGATTGCGTCGCCTCCATCAATCGCTGGGCCAAGCGAGACCCCTTCACCCAGGTGCTTTGGCCCAATGTCGCCATGCTGGAAGCCCTGGATGATAAGCGCTTTCGCTTCCGCTTCCATAAGCCAACGCCCTTGCTGATCATGGCTTTGGGGCAGACGCAATTTCCCTGCTTCATCATGCCCGAACGCATCGCCAGCACCGATGCCTTCCAGCAAATTCGCGAAACCGTGGGCAGTGGGCCGTTCCGCTTCATCCGCGATGAATGGAACCCTGGCCAACGCGCTGTCTGGGCGAAGAATGATCGCTATGTGCCGCGCCAGGAAGAAGTGGATGGCTTGGCCGGCGGGCGCACGCCGAAGATTGACCGCGTGGAATGGACCATCATCACGGACCCCGCCACCAGCAGTAATGCCATGGTGACGGGTGAACAGGATTATTGGGAATACCCGCTACATGATCTGCTGCCGCAGCTCCGCCGTGCCCGAGGTGTTACGGTGCAGCAAAGGCTGCTTGATGGCACTTACGGCGTTTGCCGCTTCAACACGCTGCAACCGCCCTTCAACAACCCCGCCATTCGCCGCGCCGTGGCCATGGCGGTGGATCAGCGCGATTACCTGACCGCCGTTGCCGGCAATGACCCCGCAAGCTGGGGCGTGTGTGAGGGGGTCTTCACCTGCGGCACGCCGCTCGCCAATGAACAGGGCAGCGAGGCGCTGAAAACCCACAATATCGAACGCGCGAAGGAAGCGCTGCGGGCAGCGGGCTATAATGGCGAAAAAGTCGTTTTGATTGCGCCGGGCGATTACCCGCAGATCAACGCGCTATCGCTCATGACCGCGGATATCATCCGCCGCCTGGGGATGAACCTTGAATTGATCGCGGCTGATTGGGGTACGCTGGTGCAGCGGCGCACCAGCAAGGAACCGGTGGAACGCGGCGGCTGGAGCATTATCCACACTACGTCGTCAGGCCAGAGCCTGGCGCTGCCAGTCTATCACCTGTTCCTGCGCGCCAATGGGGATAATGCCTGGTTCGGCTGGCCCAATGTGCCGGAAATTGAGGCTTTGCGTGCCGAATGGGTGGAAAAGGGCGCCGATCCGGCTGAAAGCCAGCGCATCGCGCGCCTGCTGAACGCCAAGGCCATGGAGCAGATGTATTACATCCCCTTGGGCTTCTACTGGCAGCCCTCAGCTTGGCGGAGCAATGTCACCGGTGTCTTCCGCGCGCCCGCGACTGTGTTTTGGAATATCGGCAAGAGCTAAACGCCCCGGCTGGCACGGGCCGTGCTACGCCCAAAACGACTGGGCTGGCGCGGCAATGGTTAAAGGGCTATTTGCAGCGCCTCCGAAGCGGGCTACTCGGGCTAGCATGCCCTGAGTTTGCCGCAAGCTGAGGCAGTGTGATGTGTAACAGGGCAGTCAGGGCTGCCGTGAACAGGAATTGGGAGACAGAAAATGGATCGCAGAAATTTCCTTAAGGCATCCGCCGGCGTGGCCGCGCTGGCCGGCAGCGGCAGCATCGCAGCCCCCGCCTTGGCGCAACCAGCAGGTGCGCGCACCCTGCGCTTCGTGCCGCAGGCCAATTTGGCCAATTTCGACCCCATCTGGGGCACGCAATATGTGGTGCGCAATGCCGCGGCCCTGGTGTGGGACACGCTTTATGGCTTCGATGAGAACCTGCAGCCGCAGCGCCAGATGGTCGAAAGCGAAGAAGTCACCGCCAATGGCCTGACCTGGAGCTTCCGGCTCCGTCCCGGCCTGAAATTCCATGATGGCGCGGCCGTGACGTCCAAGGATGTCGCCGCCAGCCTGACGCGCTGGATGGCGCGCGATTCCATGGGCCTGATGGTGCGTGCCCTGCTTGAGGAAATCGTGTCGGTTGATGATCGGAATTTCCGCATTGTCCTGAAGCGGCCTTACCCGAAGCTGCTGGTAGCGCTTGGCAAGAATTCCACGCCGATGGCCTTCATCATGCCGGAACGCATCGCCAAGACCGATCCTTTCCAGCAAATCAATGAATACATCGGTTCTGGCCCCATGCGCTTTGTGCGCAATGAATGGGTGCCGGGTGCTAAGGCCGTGTTTGAGCGCTTCGCCGATTATCAGCCGCGCCAGGAACCGTCGAGCTGGCTTGCCGGTGGCAAGCGCATGGGTGTGGACCGGATTGAATGGATCATCATGCCGGACCCCGCGACTGCGGCTTCCGCGCTGCAGAATGGTGAAATCGATTGGTGGGAAAACCCGATCACGGATTTGATCCCGCTGCTGCGCCGCAACCGCAATGTGCGCGCGGATATTGCTGACCCGCTGGGCAATATCGGCACCTTCCGCATGAACCACCTGACCAAGCCCTTCAATAATTTGAAGGCGCGGCAGGCGGTGATGGCGGCGCTGAACCAGGAAGATTACATGCGCGCCCTGGTTGGTAATGATGACGCCTTGTGGAAGCGCATCCCGGGCTACTTCACCCCGGGCACGCCGCTTTATACGGAAGAAGGCGGTGATATCCTGAAGGGTCCGCGGAATATGGAATTGGCCAAGCGCCTGCTGGCCGAAAGCGGTTATGATGGTACGCCGGTGCCTTGCGTTATCGCCCAAGATCAGCCCATCACCAAGAATATGGGTGACGTGACGGCTGATTTGCTGAAGCGCATTGGCTTCAACGTTGACTTCGTCGCAACCGATTGGGGCACCACGGGCCAGCGCCGCGCCATGAAGAACCCGGTGGGGCAGGGTGGCTGGGGCATGTTCCATTCCTGGCATGCGGGCGCGGATTGCATCAATCCGGCCGTCTATATCGCCATTCGCGCCAATGGCGATGGTGCCTGGTTTGGCTGGCCGAATATCCCCGCAGTTGAAACCGAAGTCTCCAATTGGTTCGAAGCCAAGAACTTGGATGAGGAAAAGGCGGCGATCAGCCGCTTGAACCGTGCGGCGATTGAAAACGTGGTCTATGCGCCGACCGGCTTCTTCCTGCAGTATCAGGCTTGGCGTGCCAATGTTTCCGGCATCACCAAGGGGCCGCTGCCCTTCTTCTGGGGTGTCAGCAAGTCCTAAAGCGTGTTCTAAACAAGAAAGATTGCCGGGATCATGTTTGCCTATATCGTCCGACGCGTCTTGGCCACCATTCCGGTGATGGCCTTCGTCGCGCTCTTTGTTTTCAGTCTGCTTTATGTCGCGCCGGGTGATCCGGCGGCGGTAATCGCGGGCGATCAGGCAACGCCTGACGATGTGGAACGCATCCGCGCCAGCCTTGGCCTCGACCGGCCTTTTTTGATCCGGTTCGGGGAATGGGTCTGGCGTATTCTTCAGGGTGATCTCGGCGTCTCGATTTTCACTAACCTGCCTGTTTCAACCATGATCCAGCAGCGCATTGAACCGACAATGTCGCTCATGATCATTACGCTGATCCTGGCGGTTTCGGTTGCCATCCCCATGGGGGTGGTCGCCGCCTGGAAGCAGGGCACGGTGATTGACCGCACCGTGATGGGCTTCGCGGTGCTGGGCTTTTCTGTGCCCGTCTTCGTGGTGGGCTATGTGCTGGCTTATATCTTCGCACTGGAACTCGATTGGGTGCCGGTGCAGGGCTATACGCCAATCAAGCAGGGGCTTTGGCCCTGGTTCCGAAATCTGATCCTGCCCTCTATCGCCTTGGGCACGGTCTATATCGCGCTGATCGCGCGCATCACGCGTGCGACCATGCTGGAAGTGCTGCAACAGGATTACATCCGCACCGCCCGCGCCAAGGGTGCCGGGCAGCGCAATATCCTGTTCCTGCATGCGCTGAAGAATGCTGCCGTGCCGATCGTGACCGTGATCGGGATTGGCATTGCGCTGCTGATTGGCGGTGCGGTGGTGACGGAAAGCGTCTTCGCCATTCCGGGCCTTGGGCGGCTGACCGTGGATGCCATTTTGCGGCGCGACTACCCGGTTATTCAGGGCGTCGTGCTGCTGTTTTCCTTCGTCTATGTGCTGGTTAATCTGTTTATTGACCTTCTCTACACCATTCTGGACCCGAGGATCAGATACTGATGTCCGCTTCCATCCTCGACCCCAAGGGCATCACTTCGGCCGATGTGGCCGTGGCGCCGACCCTGCCCGACATCATGCCGCCGGTGAAGGTGCGCAAAGGCTTCTTCGGCTTCATGCGCCGGAACCCCGCCATTGCCATTGGCGGGTCGCTGGTCACGCTGATGGTGCTGATCGCGATTTTCGCGCCCTTACTGTTTACCCGGGACCCAACAGCATTGGCCCCCGCCCTGCGTACGCGCGAACCATCGGCGATGTATTGGTTCGGCTCGGATATGCTCGGGCGCGATATCTATTCACGCGTGCTTTACGGCGCGCGGGTTTCGCTGCTGGTCGGGTTTTCTGTCGCTTTGTTCGCTTCCATCATCGGCCTCACCATTGGGATGATTTCCGGCTTCGTCCGTTGGGCCGATAGCATCATCATGCGCGTCATGGATGGCATGATGTCCATTCCGCCGATCCTGCTGGCGATTGCGCTCATGGCGCTGACGCGTGGTTCGGTGCAGAATGTGATCCTCGCCATCACAGTTGCGGAAATCCCGCGCGTCTCGCGCCTGGTGCGCGGCGTGGTGCTTTCGCTCCGTGAGCAGCCCTATGTGGATGCGGCGGTGGCGGCAGGCACGCGCACGCCGGTGATCATCTGGCGCCATATTCTGCCCAATACGCTGGCGCCCATCACGGTGCAGGCCACTTACATCTGCGCGTCAGCGATGATCGTGGAAAGCATCCTGTCCTTCATTGGTGCCGGCACGCCGCCGATCATCCCCTCCTGGGGGAATATCATGGCCGAGGGCCGCGCGCTGTGGCAGGTGAAGCCATACATCGTCTTCTTCCCGGCCATCTTCCTGTCCATCACCGTGCTCGCGGTGAACCTGCTTGGCGATGGTCTTCGCGACGCCCTCGACCCCCGTATGGCAAAGAGGATCTGACCCATGGCGATTCTCGAAGTTGAAAATCTGCAAACCCATTTTCGCACGCCCGATGGCATCAATCGCGCAGTGGATGGCGTTTCCTTCCATGTCGAGGCAGGGGAGACCCTGGCCGTTGTGGGCGAAAGCGGCTGTGGCAAATCCGTCACCGCCATGTCCATCCTGCGCCTGATCCCGGAGCCGCCCGGCAAGATTGCCGGCGCCATCCGCTTCAATGGCAAAAATCTGCTGGACCTCTCGGAAGTCGAAATGCGCAGCATTCGCGGCAATGAGATCAGCATGATCTTCCAGGAACCCATGACCTCGCTCAATCCCGTGCTCACGGTAGGGCTGCAGATTGGGGAAACGCTCCGCCTTCACCAGGGCATGTCGGCGCGGCAGGCGGAAGACCGCGCGGTTGATATGCTGAAGCTGGTCGGCATTCCGGAACCGGAACGCCGCGTGAAGGAATACCCGCACCAGCTTTCAGGCGGCATGCGCCAGCGCGTGATGATTGCCATTGCGCTTGCCTGCAACCCGAAGCTGCTGATCGCCGATGAACCCACCACGGCCTTGGATGTGACCATCCAGGCGCAGATTTTGGACCTGATGCGTGACCTGAAGCACCGCGTCGGTGCCGCCATTGTGCTGATCACGCATGATCTTGGCGTGGTGGCGGAAGTCGCTGAACGCGTTGTGGTGATGTATGCCGGGCGCAAGGTGGAAGAAGCCAAGGTTGGGCCTTTGTTCCGCACCCCGCGCCATCCCTATACCCAGGGCTTGCTTGGTTCTGTGCCGAAGCTTGGGTCATCGCTTGACGGTACGGAAACCCGCTTGCAGGAAATTCCGGGCCTGGTGCCAAGCCTGAAGCAAAAGCTGCAAGGCTGCGTCTTTGCCAGCCGCTGCACCTATGCCACTGATCTTTGCCGAAGCGTCTCACCGGGGCTTGAAGAAAAAGCGCCTGGTCATATCGTTGCCTGTCATTATGCCGTGAAGGAGGCCGTCGCGGCATGAGCACGCCTCTGCTCGAGGTCCATGACCTCAAGAAACACTTCCCCGTCCGCGCCGGCTTCCTGGGCGGCGTCACCGGCCAGGTCTATGCCGTGGATGGCATTTCCTTTTCAATCGCCAAGGGGGAAACCCTGTCGCTGGTGGGTGAATCCGGCTGTGGTAAATCCACCGTCGGCAAGGCCATTCTGCGCCTGTTTGACATCACCGGCGGCCAGGTGACGCTTGATGGCACCCGCATTGATAACATGCCGGCAAGCACACTTCGCCCGTTGCGTCGGCGCATGCAGGTGGTGTTTCAGGACCCCTATTCCTCGCTCAACCCGCGCATGCGGGTGCGGGATATTCTGGCTGAACCGATCCGCAATTTCGGCCTGGCCAAGGATAGCGCGGATCTTGAAAAGCGTGTTGGCGATTTAATGGACCGCGTGCGCTTGCCGCGTGATGCCGTGGGGCGCTGGCCGCATGAATTCTCGGGCGGGCAGCGCCAGCGCATCGGCATTGCCCGCGCTTTGGCAGCCGATCCCGATTTGATCATTTGCGATGAGGCGGTCTCGGCGCTTGATGTCTCGGTGAAGGCGCAGATCGTGAACCTGCTGCAGGATTTGCAGAAGGAACTCGGCCTCGCGCTGCTGTTCATCAGCCATGATTTGGCGATTGTGGAACACATGACGCATCGCGTTGCGGTCATGTATCTGGGCAAGATCGTAGAAGTGGCGCCGAAGCGCGAATTATTTGCCGCCCCCAAGCATCCCTACACGGAAGCGCTGCTTTCCGCCGTACCCTTGCCTGAGCCCGGTGCGCAGCGGGAACGCGTCATCCTGAAGGGCGATGTGCCTAGCCCGATCAACCCACCCAAGGGCTGCCGCTTCCACACGCGCTGCCCCTATGCCTTTGACCGCTGCCGGGTTGATGAACCAGCGCTTCGCCAGACGGAGCCCGGGCATTGGTCCGCCTGCCATTTGCATGACCGCCCGGCGGCAGAAAACCCGCTGGCCGGGGCCAAGGGCGCGGCGCTGGTCGCCAAGCACTAAACAGGAAGGCGCTGGCTTGCCGCAGGGTGCTTTCTGCGGGCAAGATTTCACATTGAAAAGCTTGACGAAGCCCCATCTTAGGGGTGAGGCTTCAGGTTGAAACGCCCCAGGCGCACAAGTCTGGGCAGAACATGATTGGGAGACGCGCTATGCCGCAGGTGACAATGACCGTGAATGGTCAAACCCATACGGCCGAAGTTGAAGGTCGTACGCTTCTGGTGGAATTGCTGCGCGAAAAATTCCGCATGACCGGGACGCATGTCGGCTGCGATACCAGCCAATGCGGCGCCTGCGTGGTGCATGTGAATGGCGAAAGCGTGAAGTCTTGCACGACGCTCGCCGTTATGTGCAATGGCGCGAATGTTAGCACCATTGAAGGCCTCGCCGCCGCCGATGGGACGCTGCATGTGATGCAGGAAGCCTTCCGCGAATACCATGCCCTGCAATGCGGCTTCTGCACGCCAGGCATGGTCATGAGCGCGATTGACCTAGTGAACAAACACCCGAATGGCATCACGGAACAGCAAATCCGCGAAGGGCTTGAAGGCAATTTGTGCCGCTGCACCGGCTATCACAATATCGTCAAGGCAATCGCCGCCGCGGCAGAAGTGATGCAGGGCAAGCGCCAGGAAATGGCGCGCGCCGCTGACTAAAAGGGCAGGGGTATAGCGTGATCCGTATTACGTATCCCGCTATCTCTTGCTTTGAGCGACTGATTCACCGCTCCGGTGATTCCACCTTCGCGGATCAGGCGCTGCTCCGCCTTCGTGGTTGCCAAAGGCGGCAAAAAATAATCAACCTAATGGGAGGCGATGAAAATGAACGTGGTAACACCGTTTGAGGGCATCGGCGCCAGCGTCCGCCGCAAGGAAGATTTCCGCTTCCTTCAGGGTCGTGGCGCTTACACGGATGATGCGGATAAGCCAGGCCAGTTGCATGCCTGGATCCTGCGCAGCCCGTATGCCCATGCCCGCATCAAATCGATAGATAGCGCCGCTGCGGCTTCCATGCCCGGTGTGGTGAAAATCTATACCGGCGCCGATATGGCGAAGGATGGAGTGGGCGGCCTGCCTTGCGGCTGGCAGATCCACAATAAGGATGGTTCGCCCATGGCCGAACCGCCGCATCCCGTGCTCGCGCAGGAAAAGGTGCGCCATGTGGGTGACCAGGTGGCAGTTGCCATCGCCGCCACACGCCAGCAGGCGCGCGATGCTGCTGAAGCCATCATTGTTGATTATGAAGTGCTGCCTGCCGCTGCCACCATGGCTGCGGCGTTAAAGCCCGGTGCCGCCGCCATTCATGACGATGTCGCTGGCAATCTCTGCTATGATTGGCATATCGGCGACAAGGCGTTGGTGGATGCCGCCTTCGCTGGTGCGGCGCATGTGGTCAAGTTCGATCTGGTGAATAACCGCCTGATCCCGAATGCCATGGAACCGCGTTCTGCTGTTGGCGAATTTGATCGCAGCTCGGGCGATTACACGCTCACCACCACCAGCCAGAACCCGCATGTCATTCGCCTGCTGATGGGCGCGCATGTGCTGCATTTGCCGGAATCGAAGCTGCGCGTGATTGCACCCGATGTCGGCGGTGGCTTTGGCAGCAAGATTTATCACTATGCCGAAGAAGCCATCGTCACCTGGTCCGCTGGAAAGCTTGGTCGCCCGGTGCGCTGGACTGCGGATCGTACCGAAAGTTTCATGTCGGATGCCCATGGGCGCGACCATGTCAGCCACACGGAATTGGCGCTGGACGCAAATGGCAAGATCCTGGGCCTGCGCGTTGCAACCCAGGCCAATATGGGTGCCTATCTCTCAACCTTTGCACCTTGTGTACCGACCTATCTTTACGCCACGCTGCTGTCCGGCGTGTACACCACGCCCGTGATCTATTGCGAAGTGAAGGCCGTTTTCACCAATACCGTGCCGGTGGATGCCTATCGCGGTGCGGGCCGCCCGGAAGCGACCTTCCTGCTGGAACGCCTGATGGATGTGGCGGCCAAGCAAACCGGCATTGATAGGGTGGAACTCCGTCGGCGTAACTTCATCCAGCCTGATCAATTCCCGTATCAGACGCCGGTTGCGCTGCAATATGACAGCGGCAATTATCACGCGACCCTGGAACAGGCTTTGGCTTCTTCGGATTGGGCCGGCTTCCCGGCACGTCGCGCGGAAGCTGCCAAGCGTGGCAAGCTGCGCGGTATTGGCTGTTCCACCTATGTGGAAGCCTGTGGTATTGCGCCTTCCGCCGTGGTCGGCAGCCTTGGCGCCCGCGCGGGGCTTTATGAAGTCGGCACCATCCGCGTGCACCCAACCGGCAGCGTGACGGTGTTGACCGGTTCACATAGCCACGGCCAGGGCCATGAAACCACCTTCGCGCAGCTGGTTGCTGATAAGCTCGGCGTGCCGGTGGCGCAGGTTGATATCGTGCATGGCGATACCGCCAAGGTGCCCTTCGGCATGGGGACCTATGGTTCGCGGAGCCTCGCCGTTGGCGGCAGCGCCATGATGAAGGCGATGGATAAGATCATCACCAAGGGCAAGCGCATCGCGGCGCATCTGATGGAAGCCTCGGTGGACGACATCGAATTCGATCGCGGCACTTTCCGCGTGGCGGGCACGGACAAGACCAAGGCGCTGGTGGATATCAGCGTCGCGGCCTATGTGCCGCACAACTACCCGATCGATGAATTAGAACCGGGCCTGGAAGAAACTGCCTTCTATGACCCGAAGAATTTTACTTATCCGGGTGGCTGCCATATCGCGGAAGTGGAGATTGATCCCGAAACCGGAATCACCTCCGTAATTAGTTTCACCGCCGTGGATGATGTGGGCCGCGTGATCAACCCCATGATCGTGGAAGGCCAGGTGCAAGGCGGTGTCGCGCAGGGGATTGGGCAGGCATTGCTTGAAGCCTGCGTCTATGATTCGGATGGCCAGCTGCTGTCTGGTTCCATGATGGATTACACCATGCCAAGGGCGGATGATTTGCCATCCGTTTCGGTTGCGACCCACACCACGCTTTGCACCCATAACCCCCTTGGGGTGAAGGGCTGCGGCGAAGTGGGGGCCATTGGGTCCCCGCCCGCCGTGATCAATGCGGTGGTGGATGCGCTTTCCGATTATGGCGTGACGCATGTCGAAATGCCGGCGACCCCGGCAAAACTCTGGCAGATCATCAATAGCGGCCGCCGCGCGGCGGCAGAATAAAGGACCATAGCCATGTATGATTTCGCTTATCACAAGCCCTCAAGCCTGGCCGAAGCCGCGAAGCTGCTGGCTGATCCGGATGCCAAGGCGGTCTCTGGCGGGCATACGCTCATCCCGGCGCTGAAGCACCGGCTGAACAAGCCATCAGCGCTGGTGGATCTTTCCGGTATTGCGGAAATGAAGGGCATTCGCCGCGAAGGCAATGCCATCATCATCGGCGCGCTGACACGGCATGTGGAAGTGGCCAATAACGCTGAAGTGAAGGCCGCCATTCCTGCGCTGGCTTACATGGCCTCGCATATTGGTGATGTGCAGGTGCGCAATCGCGGCACGATTGGTGGCTCGGTCTCCAATAACGACCCGGCGGCGGATTACCCGGCGGCGGTGCTCGGCCTTGGCGCCACCATCCACACCAATAAGCGCAAGATCGCGGCGGATGATTTCTTCCAGGGCATGTTCACCACGGCCTTGGCAGCGGATGAAATCCTGGTCGCGGTGGAATTCCCGATCCCGGAGAAGGCCGGCTACGCCAAGATGAAGAACCCGGCTAGCCGCTATGTCATGGCGGGTGTTTTCATCTCCAAGGGCGCGGGTGGCGTGCGGGTTGCGGTGAATGGCGCCGGACCCTGCGTGTTCCGTCAGGCGGATATGGAAAAGGCGCTTTCGGGCGGTTGGTCCGGCAATGCCGTGGCCGGCATTGCGCAATCGGCCGATGGGCTGAACAGCGATATCCATGGCAGCGCCGAATATCGCGCCCATCTGGTGGGCGTAATGGCCAAGCGCGCTTTGGCAGCGGCTGGCTGAGCGCTTTCGCCCTAGAGCAGATCGCGTTCAGATGAAATCATCTGAACGCGGGAAGATGCTCGAAAAACAACAACTTAGAGCGGGTTGCGTGAACCCATGTGAAAGCAACATGCTCTAAGCGAAACACGGAATGGCGGCCTTCGGGTCGCCATTTTCGTCTTTGGGTCGTGCCCGCTGGTCGCGCGCGCGCTTCTGCGCCATGATCGCCTTAGAAGCTGCGTGAGAAGGCGCCATGGAAATCAATAATCCCGACATCCTCGCGGAAGTCCGCGCGGTGTTTGACAGGTACGAAGCCGCCATCGCTGCCAATGACAGCGCGGTGCTGGATAGCAGCTTCTGGGAAGATCCGCGCGTGGTGCGTTATGGCATCACGGAACTGCTTTATGGCATCGAAGCCATCCGCGCCTTTCGCGCCAGCGTGAAATCCTATGCGCCGCGCGCGCAGAAGAAGATCACTATCACCACCTTCGGGCGTGATTTCGCCACCACCAATCTGGAATTCCAACGCCTGGATAGCGGCCTGATCGGGCGCGAGACCAAGATCATGGCCCGCATTCCAGGCCAGGGCTGGCGCGTTGTCTCGGCCCATGTCTCACTAATGGCGCAAATCGATCCAGGCCGTGTCGCGAAAGGCTAATGCCATGAGCAAAACTGTTGAATGCTTCTACACGCTCTCCTCCCCCTGGATGTATCTGGGCGGAAAGCAATTATCCGACATCATCAAGCGCCATGGTGCGACGCTGGTGCTGCGCCCCTATGATTTTCGCCTGGTGGTGCCGCATGCGGGCGGCATTGCGCTCCGCACCCGCCCAGAACCGCGCCAGGATTACCACGCGCTGGAACTGGACCGTTGGGCGCTGCATCTTGGCATGCCCATCAAGTTGAAGCCCAAGCATTATCCGCCATCAGATCAGCGCCCAGCCGGGCATATGGTCATGGCGGCGGCAGCGCGCGGCATGGATGCCATGCGGCTTTCCCATGCCCTGCTGACCGCACTTTGGCTGGAAGACCGCGACATTGCCGACCCGCACATTCGCGTGGCCATCGCCGAAGAACAGGGCATGCCGGGCGAAAGCCTGCACCGTGAAGAAGAAAGTGCGAGCATCCAGGCGGAGTTTGACCGCAACAATCACGACGCCATCGCCCGCGGTGTCTTCGGCGCGCCTACTTATGTATGCGACGAGCTATTCCTTTGGGGCCAAGACCGCCTGTTCTTCCTCGACAAGTATTTGGGCGGCCAGCCTGTGCAATCTGGCACCGTCAAGACCATCGCCAAAACCCGGGCGCGCTGAGCATGGCGGCTCGCCACGTCGTCATCATCGGTGCCGGCGCTGTCGGCGCGGCCTCGGCACTCGCGGCACTGAAGCAAGGCTACCGCGTCACCATTCTGGACCCCGCTGAGCCGGGCGGGGAACAGGCGGCATCCTATGGCAATGGCTGCTGGCTCAGCCCCATGTCGGTGATCCCGCCCGCGGTGCCAGGCATTTGGAAGAAGCTGCCGAAATTCCTCGCGGACCCGCTGGGGCCGCTCGCCATTCGCTGGGGCTATCTGCCCAAGGTGGCGCCCTGGCTGATCCGCTATCTCGCTTCCGGTTGGCGGTGGGAAGATGTGGCGAAGACCGCCCATGCGCTCCGCCCACTGGTGCTGGATGCGCCCCGGCTGCATCAGGCGCTGGCGGAACAGGCCGGGGTTGGTCATCTGATCGAAAGGCGGGGGCTGATGTATATCTACCCGTCCCGCACCGATTTTGAGGCTGAGCGCAAAGCCTGGGAAATCCGCCACCAGGTCGGCGTGCGCTGGATTGAGCTTGACGCGGATGAGCTTCGCCAACGCGAACCCGATCTGGACCGCCGCTACGGCTTCGCGGTTTTCGTGGATGAGGGTGGGCATTGCACCGACCCCGGCGCCTATGTCGCGGCGTTGATAGCGCTAGCCCAAGCCGAGGGTGCGAAGCTGCACCGCGATTACGCCACCGGCTTTCGCATTGAAGCTGGCCGGCTATGCGCCGTGACGACAGGGCAGGGGGAGGTCACCTGCGATGCCGCCGTAATTGCCGCCGGGGTGCATTCCAAGCCGCTGGCGCGGGCTGCCGGGGATGATGTGCCACTCGAGAGCGAACGCGGCTATCACGCTGAAATCAGCGCGCCTGAAGTGGCACCGCGCTATGGGCTGATGCCATCCGATGGCAAAATGTCCATCATGCGTACTGCGCGCGGCTTGCGTTGTGCGGGCCAGGTGGAGATTGCAGGCATTGACGCTGCCCCCAATTGGCAGCGCGCGGAAATTCTGAAAAACCATCTGCTGAGCTGCTTTCCGGGCCTGCCCAAGGATATTGCGGCGGACCGGATCAAATTCTGGCTGGGGCATCGGCCTTCGATGCCGGATGGCATGCCCTGCCTTGGCACGTCTCGCGCGACGCCGGATGTGATACATGCCTTTGGTCATGGCCATACCGGCCTTGTCGCCGCTGCCCGGACGGGTGAGGTCGTGGCGGCGCTTCTGGCCGGCCGCGCGCCGCCTATCCCTATCGCCGCCTTCGACTCGCGGCGTTTCAAGGCATTTTTTTAGCTTTTGCTGCGGCGTACTTAAGATTTTTCTCGCTTTTCTGGAAACGAAGTGTCATGGTGCCAATTAGCGGCGTTGCATCCCGCGCGCTGCGGTCATTTTTGTGTGGATAGTAAAAAAGTGTTTCCTGAAAACGAGCACCAGGATAGCACCGGGCCGATCGAGGCCGAGGTG
Source organism: uncultured Rhodospirillales bacterium (assembly GCA_903927465.1). Classification (GTDB taxonomy): domain Bacteria; phylum Pseudomonadota; class Alphaproteobacteria; order Acetobacterales; family Acetobacteraceae; genus Neoroseomonas. The sequence continues at coordinate 87,655 of CAIYMY010000194.1, forward strand.
AAGTGGTATAACTCCCGTAAAGGCTTCGGCTTCGTACTGGGACCAGATGGGCAGGATGTGTTTTTTCACGCCTCTGCCCTGACAGAATCAGGCATTGAGCCGCCAGATACCGGCGATAAGCTGGTCTGCGAAATGGGT
>CAIYMY010000195.1 GCA_903927465.1 uncultured Rhodospirillales bacterium
CGTCCGGTGCGCGTGGGCTTTCGCCCTCGGTCACGCTGGCCGGCCCACCAGACAAAATAATGCCGCGCGGCGCAAAGGCGCGGATGCGTTCTTCGGGCGCGTGGTGAAAGGGCCAAACTTCGCAATAAACGCCGGATTCCCGCACGCGGCGCGCGATTAGCTGCGTCACCTGGCTACCGAAATCGAGGATCAGCACATGATCGTGCCGGGGGGAGGAGTCGTGCGGTTCAGGGGCCATGAGGGCTTGCACCACAAGCCGCGCCGTCCGGCAAGTTAGGGTTTGTTTGACCGCATTTTCCGAGTCGCTAAGTGCGTCCACTTAGCTTGAAAATGCTTCAGGTTTGGTCGCATTTTCCGAGTCGCCAAGTGTGTCCACTTGGCTTGAAAATGCTCCAGGTTTGATCGCATTTTCCGAGTCGCCAAGTGTGGCCACTTGGCTTGAAAATGCTCAAGCCTCCGGCGCTGCCGCAGTGGCCGCCAGAAGCGTGTCAATCGGCTCCCACAGCATCGCCACCTGCTCTACCGCCTGGCCACCCACGCGGGTCTGCCCGCGCGCGACCACCCGCCCGCCCAGATGGCGGTAGAACCATTGGGTTGGGTTGTCGCGCAGCACCCAGACCATGGCTGAACGGCAGCCCACCACCCGCAAATGCGCCGCCGCCGCGCGCATCAGCCGCCGGCCAGTGCCGCGGTCCCGGTAATCCTCATTCAAATAGAGCGTATTAACCTCCCCATCCGCGAGGTCCCCCCGCCGGGACCGCCCGCAAGAGGCAAAGCCGATGATCGTCGCTTCTTCAGCCGCGCTGCCTTCCGGCGCGTCACCGCCGGATGCGACCGCGACAAACACGGCATAGCCGCCGCGTCGGTCGAACATGTCACGCTTATAGGCAGCGGCAAGGCGAGTGGCGGAAAGCCCCGCCAGATAGGCATCGGGCAGAATGCCGGCATAGGCGCTGCGCCATACCGCGACATGCAGCGCACCAATCGCGGCGGCATCGCTGGCACGGGCGCGGCGGATCGCAATCATGGCTTTCTTTCCAGTACAGCGCAGAAGAATCCATCCGTACCATGCGCGCCCGGAGAAAGCCGCAACCACGGGCCCGCACATGGCTGCTCCACGCCTGGCCGCAGCGTGGGCCAGAGCGCTTCAATCGCCATCGGCGCGAAATCCGGGTTGCTTGCCAGGAAGCTTTCCATCCGCTCCTCATTCTCCGCGGGCAATAGGGAACAGGTAGCGTAGACCAATCTGCCGCCCGGGCGCACTAATTCTCTCGCCTTTTCCAGAATGTCGGTTTGCACTGCAATAAGCTCGGTTAGATCCTGCGGGCGGGTGCGGAGCCGGGCATCCGGGTTGCGCCGCCAGGTACCGGTGCCAGTGCAAGGCGCATCCACCAAAACGCGGTCAAAGCTGCCGGCGCGGCGCTTGGCCCAGCGGTCCCCGGCGCTCAGCAAATGGCGTTCGGCATTATCCACCCCGGCGCGGCGGAACCTCAGCGCCGCACCCTCCAGCCGGGGGGCGGAGGTATCGCAGGCGGTGATCTTGCCACGATTTTCCATGGTGGCCGCCATGGC
>CAIYMY010000196.1 GCA_903927465.1 uncultured Rhodospirillales bacterium
ATGGCATCAGCATGCGCATGAATTCGCGCGCCTGCTGGAAGGCACCATCGCCTTCCACCAACACCTCATCAATGTCGCGGCCATAAACATCGCGGATGGACCGCTTGATCAGATCCGCTTCCTCATAAATCAGCGCGGGCGCGGTGGAAGCCAAGGTGCGTTCGCGGACGCCGTCCCAAAGCCGCAGCAGATATTCGCAATCGCGCTGGATTTCAGGCTTTGGCCGTTGCGCGCCGGCGGTGCGCACAATCAGCGACATGCCCTGCGGCAATTGCAGATCATCCATCACTTCACGGAGCCGCTTGCGATCAGTGGCTGAGGTGATCTTGCGTGAAACGCCACCACCGCGCGGGGAATTCGGCATCAGCACGCTAAAGCGCCCGGCAAGCGACATATAGGTTGTCAGCGCCGCGCCCTTGCCGCCGCGTTCTTCCTTCACAACCTGCACCAGAATGATCTGGCGGCGGCGGATCACGTCCTGGATTTTGTAATGGCGCAGGAAGCGCGGCGGGATGCGGCGTTCGCGGCGTTCTTCTTCCGTCTCGGCAGGGCCTTCGCCGCCAATGGTCTCGGGCGGGGTCTGGTCTTCTTCGGCGGGCAATTCCTCAACGCGGCCCAAATCGGCCTCGGCGGGCTCATCGCTGGCGGCTTCCGGCGCGGCGCTCACGCTTTCGCTTTCAATCGCGAGCGGCTGAGCGGCGGCAGGGGCTTCGGGTTCTGGCGCGTCTTCCGCCGCAGCTTCAGCGGCTGGTGCCGCTTCGCCATTTGGTTCTGAAGCTGGGGCTTCGCCATTGGCGTCTTCCCCCTGCTGCCAGGCTTCATTGCTTTCGCCATTCCAGGCGGCGCGGTCCATGGCACTTTCCGGCGCCAGATCAGCATCATCCTCGGCGCGGGCTTCGGCTTCCTGCATATCCAGCAGGCGTTGCCGATCCGCCACAGGGATCTGGTAGTAATCCGGATGGATTTCGCCAAAGGCCAGGAAGCCGTGGCGATTGCCGCCATATTCCACAAAGGCCGCTTGCAGGCTGGGTTCTACCCGCACCACTTTGGCCAGGTAGATATTGCCCTTCAGGGCGCGGCGTTGCGTCGTTTCAAGGTCAAATTCGTCGAGGCGATTGCCATCCATCACCACAACCCGGGTTTCCTCGGGGTGGGATGCATCTATCAGCATGCGCTTGGTCATGGGGTGGAGTCTCCGCGCCGCGGCAGTGCCGCCGGCGCAATTGCGTGGGGAGGCCCGAACGAGTTCCGATATGCGGCGCTGCGTGCAAAAGCATGCTACGGCCAAAACCTCGTTCGGCGGAACCGGCGCCGAAGCGGCGCAGCGGTCCCTGGGTGGGCGCACCTGGATCCTGCCCCGGGAACCCTTGGACCATCGTAGCAACGAAGGTCACAGGCGCAGGCGGGACGGCGGGCGCTACGGGGGCCATGGCCATAAAGGCTTTGACTTTCGCGCGCCTCGGGCCGCGCCGGCGAGAAGGAAGGGCCGCTCCCCGGCGAAACCACAAAGCCGACGCCAAGGGCGCTGCTTCAGGCCGGGGGGCTGAACATCGTGGTGCGCGCCATGCCCTTTGGGGCTCCATGCGCCAGGCGATGCCGCCGGAATTCTCGCCCGCAGCGGTGCCGCCGGGGCAGTTCACCATAGCCCCTGTCTGTGGCCACCACAAGGGTAGCAAAGCCGCGCGGCAATCTGGCCTGCGGCGCCGCAAATTCGCCACGGCGCTATGGCCACCTTATCCATCTGCCCAACGTGGCTTCAAAAGGAAAGAACGATGACACGGAACCTGCGGTCCCTGGCCTTGACTGTCGGCTTTCTCACCATGGCATGCGCTGAAGTTGCGCCGGCGCAGACCCAGGCCACTCTGGTGCCCGAAGGCTGCGCGCAGCATCAGGCGCGCTTCGCTGGCTTGCTCGGCAAAGCGCCCGAAGAAGTGCGCGCGGCCCTGCAAGCCATGCCAGGCATCACTACCGTGCGCATGGGCGGGCCAAATACGCCGATGACGCGCGATTACCGCATAGACCGCGCCTCGGTGCTGATTGAAAACGGCGTGGCCGCGCGGATTACCTGCGGGTGAGGCCACCCGCCGCCGCCAGCACCAGCACCACCGCGCAAAGCCCCGCCATGGCCCAGAAAATCCCGGCGCCAAAGGCAGCGTAACCAGGCCCACAAGCCAAAGTCAGCAGCGTGGTCATGGCGCCCACCGCCGCCCCCAGCAGGGTTTGCGCGGTGCCGCCCATATGCGCCGGCACATTGGCTTGGATCAGCCGTATCGCTGCCAAATGCATGGCGCCAAAGGTCAGCGCATGCAGGCTTTGCAGCAGGATCAGCGCTGGCAGATCGCTCGTCACCGCCATGGCGGACCAACGGAGCAGGCCCGCCCCCGCCGCCACCAAAATCAGGCCCCGCACGCCAAGCCAATCCGCGAAGCGCCGTCCCCAGGCGAATAAGGCCACCTCAGCCACCACGCCCCAGCCCCAAAGCAGGCCAATCACCCCCGCACTCAGCCCCGCCGCCTGCCAATGGATGGACCCGAAGGCGTAGTAAGCCGCATGGCTGCCCTGCATCAGCGCCGCCAGCAGCATCAACCGCTTGAAGCCCGGCAGAGAAAACGCGGCGCGAAAGCCGGATGACCGGCCCTTGCCGCTTCCATCAGCGCGCGGCAGCAGAAAAGCCGCCGCCGCGCCAAGGCCAAGCATGGCGGCAATGAGCCAGGCGGCGCTACCCGCGCCCAGCACGCCCACCAGCGCGCCAGCGGCCACCGAAGCCAGGATAAAGCTTGCGGAACCAGCCGCCCGGACACGGCCGTAATCAAAGCCAGGGGGTTCGCGGGCGGCGCGCAGCGCCATCGCGTCAGCAAGCGCGGTGGTGGGCGCCAGTGCCGCAGCCAGCGCCAAATTCACCAACAGCAGCGCCCAAAACCCAGCCGCTAGGCCAAAGCCCGCCGCAAAAAGCGCCGCCGCGCTGGTGCAGCAAATCAGCACCAATCGCGGATCACCAAGCCTATCCGCTACTCGCCCGCCCAAAGGCCCCGCCAGCAATTTCAGCGCACTTCCGGCGGCCAGCACCGTGCCAAGATCAGCCGGCGTCAGCCCGCGCGCCAGCAAAAGCGGCGGCAGAAAGGGCATCATCACACCAAAGGCCGCGAATTGCGCGGCGAAGATCAGGGCGAAGCGGGTGGCGGGACTCATCACGGGCGTGCCACCCTGCCCGCTGCCGCCACCATGGACAAGCGCGCCGCGTCATGCCACGGAGCGGCGCGTTTTATTTTCTTGGACATTGACCCCCGCATGTTCGAACCCAGGGTTCGCGCCATCCTCGGCCCGACCAATACCGGCAAGACCCACCTCGCGATTGAGCGGATGCTCGCCCATGCCTCGGGCAGTATCGGCTTTCCGCTGCGGCTGCTGGCGCGTGAAAATTATGATCGCATGGTGGCGATGAAGGGCGAACGCTTCGTCGCCCTGATCACCGGTGAGGAAAAAATCGTGCCGCCGGAGGCGAAGTATTTCGCCTGCACGGTGGAAGCGATGCCGCTGGATCGGCCTGTGGAATTCCTCGCCATTGATGAAATCCAGCTTTGCGCAGACCCTGATCGCGGGCATGTCTTTACCGATCGGTTGCTCAATGCGCGGGGCATGGTGGAAACCATGTTCCTGGGTGCTGAGACCATCGCGCCTTTGCTGCGCCGCTTGATTCCGCGCGCGGAAATCGAAACCCGCGCCCGGCTTTCGCAGCTCAGCTATGCCGGCCCCGCCAAGCTTTCACGCCTGCCGGCGCGTTCCGCCATTGTCGCCTTCAGCGCGCAGGAAGTTTACGCCATTGCCGAAGCGGTGCGCCGCCGGCGTGGCGGTTGCGCCGTGGTGATGGGTCGGCTTTCGCCGCGCACCCGCAATGCGCAGGTGGCGCTTTATCAAAACCGGGAAGTGGATTTCCTGGTGGCGACGGATGCGATTGGCATGGGCCTCAACATGGATGTGGACCATGTGGCACTCGCCGCGCTCAACAAGTTTGATGGCCATCAGCCGCGTGCGCTCACCGCCCAAGAAATCGCGCAAATCGCTGGCCGCGCCGGGCGCGGCATGCGTGATGGCACTTTCGGCACCACGGCGGAGGCTTCGACACTGGATGATGAAATCATCACCCAGATCGAAACGCATGCGTTCGAACCGCTGAAGACGCTCGCCTGGCGCAATTCAGATTTGGATTTTTCCACGGTCGAGACACTGCTCGATAGTCTTGGTGCGTCGGCGCCGTTGCCTGGCCTTGCCAAGGGCCATGATGCGGTGGACCACATCACGCTTTCCATGCTGGTGCGGGAAGAAGAAATTCGCGGCCTGGCCGATACAGCATCCCGCGTGCGCTTGCTGTGGGAAGCCTGCCAGGTGCCGGATTTCCGCAAGTTGGCGGATGATAGCCATACAAGGATTTGCGCGCGCGTTTTCACGCATCTGGCGCGGGAAGGCCGGTTGCCGAGCGATTGGGTGGCCTCATCCCTTGCCCAGCTTGGCATGGCGGAAGGTGATCTTGATACGCTGATGGCGCGGCTTTCGGCCATTCGCGTCTGGGCCTATGTCGCGGCGCGGGCTGATTGGCTGAATAATGCGGCGGAACTTCAGGCCGAAGCGCGGCGCGTGGAAGATATGGTCTCCGACGCTTTGCATGAAAGCCTGACCGCGCGCTTTGTGGACCGCCGCGCGGCGCATCTGATTCGCGCGCTCGATGAAAGCGATGAGGAATTGCTTTCCGCCGTCACGCGGCGTGGGGAAGTGGTGGTGGAAGGCCATCCTGTCGGCCATGTGAAGGGCTTCCTGTTTGAACCCGATGGCGCGACGGTAAAGGAAGAAGAACGCCGCGTTGTGCTGCGCGCCGCGCGACGCGCGCTTGGGGCGGAAATCCCGCGCCGCGTTTCCATGCTGGAATCCGCGAAGGATGAGGCGTTTGCGCTGACGCCGCAGCATGGTGTGACCTGGGCCTATTCCCATGCGCCCAATATGCCGGCAGGGCTTGGCGATATCGCGGAAGTGGCGAAGCTCAAGCCTGGCTCTGAACCCGGCAAGCCGCTGATTGAGGTACTGCCCACTGAGTTCCTGGATGGCGCGCAGCGCGAACGCATCCGCGCGCGGTTGGCCACCTGGATTGAAGCGCTGGTGAAGCGGGATCTGGGCGCGATTTTCACGGCGGAAGAAAAAGCCGCTGAGGATAATACGCTGCGCGGCCCGGCCTTTCGGTTGCGTGAGGAATTGGGCTTGGCCTTGGGGCGAACGGATAGTGAAATCCGCCCTGATCTCCGCCAGAAATTGAAGGGCATTGGCATTCGTGCCGGGCGCTATGCGCTTTATGTGCCGGAAGCGCTGAAGCCGCGCGCCATGGCTTTGCGCGCGCAGCTTTGGTCTCTGCTGCGCGGCATTGAAACGCCGAAGCTGCCCTCGGGCGGGCTGATTGCAGTGGCGCCGCCTGCCGATTGGCCGCGCGGCTTTGCCGAGACGATGGGCTGGCTGCCGGCGGGGCCTGTGCTGCTGCGCCTTGATGTGGCGGAACGCATCGCCGGCGAATTGGGGCACCTGACGCGCAAAGCGCCCGCGCTACTGCCGGGGGATTTGGCTAGCCGCTTGGGGATAAAGGGCGAAAACCTTGGCCCGGTACTGGATGCCATGGGCTTCCGGCTGATCCCGGCCGACACCGAAGATGAAAAGCAATTCGGCCCACCGGCACCGGCGCGGATTGGCCAACAGCGCGCGCCCCGCTTCGATGCGCGCCAGCAGCAGCGCCAACAGCCGCGTGAAGAGCAAGGCCCGCGCCGCGATGACCGGCGCCCCGAACGGCGCGGCCCGCGCCCAGATCAGCGCCAGCGCGACGACAAGCCGGCCGAAGCCATTGCGGCTGAGGGCACCACGCCAGAACACGCGCCGCCAGAACAGCAGCGCCCGGAACGCAGGCCGGATCAGCGCCCGGATCGCCGCCCGAAACCCGAAGGCGGGCAGCAGCAACAACAGCAGCGCCAGCATTACGGCCACAAGGGCGGCAATGACCGCCCGCGCGGTCCTCGGCCACCACGGGAAGATCGTGTGGTGCTCCCCGCCATGCCGCGCCCCGATAGTCCCTTTGCGGTACTCGCCGCGTTGAAGCTCAAAAAGGACTGAGCGGGGGGCGGTGGCGGCGGAGGCTGAAGGGCGGGATTATCAGCGGCTGGATGCCTGGCTCTGGTGCGCGCGCTTCCGCAAGACGCGGACGGAATGTGCGCGGCTGGTGGAAAAGAGCGCGGTGCGGATCAATCGCCTGCCGACCGACAAGCCCCATGCCAAGCTGCGGCCAGGTGATGTGCTGACGCTGGCGGTGGGCCAGGGAGCTTCAGGGCAGATCATCCTGTGGCGCGTGCTGGCCTTGGCAGAGCGGCGCGGCCCGGCCACCGAGGCGCAGGCGCTTTATGAGGTTATTACGTGAAACAAGGCTGGAGTATTTTCAAGCCAAGTGGAACCACTTGGCGGCTCGGAAAATACGACCAAGTAGGGGTTTTAGTGTGGTTCCCGTGAACCAATGTGAGCGGGAACCATACCAGCTATGCGTCAAGCCACCTTGTCTAATTTCCTGTCTGAGGTCATTTTAGGCGAGGTTTAGGACAGGCTCAGCACCAGGGAATCGCGCCAGTGACTTATGTTGTCAGTGAAAGTTGTATCAACTGCAAATACATGGATTGCGTGGAAGTCTGTCCGGTGGACTGCTTCTATGTCGGCGAAAACATGCTGGTGATCCACCCGGATGAATGCATTGATTGCGGCGTTTGCGAACCGGAATGCCCGGCCGAGGCGATTCTGCCCGATAGCGACGACAAGGCGACCCCCTGGGTGGAGCTGAACCGGGATTACGCCCAGCAATGGCCCAATATCACCCGCAAGGGCGAAGCGCCGGCGGATGCCGATGATTGGAAGGACAAGCCGGGCAAGAAGGCGCTGCTCAGCCCCAATCCCGGCAAGCCCTGAACAGTTTTTCACCCTAAGGGCGCGCATATCTGACCGGAATGGTTATGAATTCCGCCCGCATTCGCTGCTTGGCGGGTGACCAGAGGCGTTTTTTGTGTTAAAGATATGTTTCGTCATGTCGGCGTCTGGTCTGACCCAGGTGTCTGCCGTGGATGATGGTCTGCATTCTCAACCGGATCGCGCTGATCCGGGTTCTGCGTTGGGAGTCCCGTTTTCATGACACGTAAGCCAGTGTCCAAGGCGCCTGCCAAAGGCCACGCCAAGCCGGCCCGACCCGCGGCCAAGAAACCCGCCAGCAAGGCGAAATCGGCCGCAAAGCCGGCTGCGAAGAAATCCTCCGCCACGGCAAAGGCGACCACGAAGCCCAACAAGAAGGCGGCGCCGAAACCTGTGAATAAGCCAGTGACCAAAGCGACGGCCAAGCCAGCGGCAAAGCCAAGCGCGAAGCCTGTAGCGAAGCCGGCGAGCAAGCCAGCGCCCAAGGCTGCAGCGCCTGTCAAGGCGAAGCCCGCCGCCAAACCCGCGCCCAAGGCAGCGGCCAAGCCTGCCCCCAAACCGGTAGCGAAGCCCACGCCCAAGCCCGCCGCCAAACCCGTTGCGAAGCCAGCTGCGGCCCCAGCTGCGGCCAAGCAAGCGTCGCCGCCGCCAAGCGCCAAGCCCGCCGCTGTGCCCGCCAAGGTCGAAGCGCCTGCTGCGAAGCATGTGGCGCCCGTGACCGCGGCCGCCGCCAAGCCAGCTGCCCCGCCGAAGCCCGCGAAACCGGCAGCGAAGCCCGCAGCACTGGCGACCGAGGCGCCGGCTCAGACTGTCGCGCCCGCGACCGCTAAGCCCGCCGCCAAGCCCAAGGCGAAGCCCGCAACCGCAGCCGAGACAGAAGCTGTGCCTGCCAAGACCGGCCTTCAGGAGGCGCCGAGCCCTGCACCGGAAGCGCCAAGCCGGCCTGCTCTTGTGCAAGCGCATGGCATTGCCATGGTGACCCTGCCTTCCCCGGCGCCAGCGCCACGCCCGGCGCCGCCACCAAGTATTTCGCCGCTTTCTCCGCCACCGCCCACCATGCGTCCGAATGTCCAGATGGGGATGCGCCCGCCTGGCGGAGGCCCGCCTCGTCCTGGAATGCCCATGTCATCTTCCTCGCCTAAACCGCCCCCTGGACCGAAACAGGAATTCAAGATGGGCGATTACGTTGTGTACCCGACACATGGCGTGGGCACGGTGCAGGGCATCCGTACGCTAGAGGCGGCAGGCTATTCCTTGCAGGTCATTGAAGTCACCTTTGAAGAAAACCGCATGAAGCTGAGCGTGCCGGTGAACAAGGCGTCATCCTCGGGCCTGCGCAAGCTCTGCACCACGGAAAGCTTCCAGCCGGCCATGGATACGCTGAAGGGCCGCGCGCGCATCAAGCGCACCATGTGGTCCCGCCGTGCGCAGGAATATGAAGCGAAGATCAATTCGGGCGATCCGGTGCAAATCGCCGAAGTGGTGCGCGACCTATTCCGTAACGCGGGCCAGCCTGACCAATCCTTCAGCGAACGCCAGATCTATGAATTGGCGCTTGACCGGCTGGCCGCCGAAGCCGCGGCGATTGACCGCTGCGATAAGGCGACCGCGATTGAAAAACTGATGGTGGTGTTGCGTTCCGGCGCCGCCGGGTCTCGCGAAGCTGCGCCGAAGGAAACCAGCGCACCAGCCGTTGCCGCTGCCGCTGAGGCGCAATTGCCCCCGGAATAGATCGTTTCGAATAACTACATTCTGATGGCGTGGCCCGGCAAAACGGGTCACGCCGTTACAGCATTGCCAGGGGTCGCTTCCGGTGCGGCGGGGGGAAGGCTTCATCCAGCGCCGCGATATCCTCAGGGCTTAGGGTAATCTCCCGCGCTGCGGCGTTTTCCCGCACATGGGCAAGCTTCGCGGCTTTCGGGATGCTCACCACGCCAGGCTGGCGCAGCGTCCAGGCAATGGCGATTTGCGCGGGACTTTTGCCATGCCGTGCCGCTACCGCCGCAAGCGCTGGGCTGCGCAGCATCCGCCCGCCCTGCCCCACGGGGGAATAGGCCATGACCGGCATCGCGCGTTCGGCACAAAAGGGCAGCAGATCAAACTCAGCGCCGCGATGTTCAAGGCTGTAAAGCACCTGGTCCGTCGCACAATCGGCAAGTGCGGCGCCCAATTCTGCCAGATCATCCAGATCCAGATTGGAAACGCCCCAGCGCCGGATTTTGCCGGCCTGCCGCAGCGCTTCAAACCCCGCCACGGTTTCAGCCAGCGGCACAGAACCGCGCCAATGCAGCAGATAAAGATCAATGGTTTCAATCCGAAGCCGCTTCAGACTGCGTTCACACGCCGCCACCACGCCGCGCCGCGACGCATTATGCGGATAGACCTTGGAGACGATGAAAACGCCATCGCGGCGCCCGGCAATGGCATCGCCCACCACTTCCTCGGCGCCGCCTTCGCCATACATCTCGGCTGTGTCAATCAAGGACACGCCAAGATCGAGCCCCGCGCACAGCGCATCGGCTTCCGCCGTGCGCCGCGAGCGATCTTCCCCCATGCCCCAGGTGCCTTGCCCGAGGCGCGGCATGGCGAACACAGCCGCCATATCAGGGAATGGTATAGCCGCGCGCTTTGCCGACGCTTTCATTCCAAACCCGCGCGCAATCCGCCCAAACGCGGTTGCAGCTATCGCGGAAGCTGGGCAGCACAACGGCGGTCACGGCTTCACGCACACGGCGTTCATCTTCCGCCGGGGGTGTCACCACCTGCACATTGAATTTGCGCGTGGTGCAGGCATCCTGGCCCTGGAAGCAAGCGAAGGCCTCATTGCTCGCGGTGCGCGCCAAATCCCACATCTGCTTTTCCAGATCAGCAAAAGCGCGCGTGAGTGCGGCCTGCTGTTCCGGGCTGAAGCGCCGCCAGGCCGCGAGCGACATGAAATGCCCCTGCACGCCGGAAGCCAACGACACCGGCAGGATGGTGCGGATGACTTCGCCCCAATTCGCCGTATAGGCGGAAGTGGCCGAGGTAATGCCGCATTCCACCGTGCCGCGCTGCAATGCCTGATAGGTTTCGGAAAGCTGCAAGGTCACGGGCGTGGCACCCAGCGATTGCAGCAGCGCCGACATGGTGGGCGTATAAGAACGCACCTTCAAGCCGCGCAGATCGCCCATGGAAGCGACGGGGCGATTGCAGAAAAACATCTGCGCACCAAAGGGCCATAGCGTCATCACCTTGGCATTGAAGCGTTCCTGCAAGCGCCGATCCAGCGCTTCCCGCCCGCCCGCGATGGCTTGTTGCGTTTCTTCCAAAGTCGTGGAAACGCCGATCAGATCAAGCGAATCAATAAAGGGCTCATCGCGCGCGGTCTGGCCGATCAAGACGCTCATGACATCAAAAGTGCCATTGCGCAGATGGCGCAGCGCATCCGGCGCGGCGGCACCCACCTGGTCCATCGGGTTGAAGGTCATGGCCAAATTAATGCCCGTGGTCTGACCCAGGGCGTTGAAGAAGGGCCGTTCAATACCCTCCGTATGGCGGGAATTGGAGGTGAAGTGCCCCGCCACACGCAGTTGGATTGGGCTTTGCGCCAAGGCCGGAGCGGCGGCGAGCAAGGCGCCAAAGGCCGCGCCAAGCAGGGAAAGGGGGGTGCGCATCAAGTCTTCTCCCGAAAAGGTCGGCACGAACCTTGCCGCCGTGAGTGATGAGTTTTGCCAGGTTGCGGTCTCTGTGCAACACGGCGTTCGATTTGCCAAGCAACCGGCGCGCCAAGGCGGGCCGCAGCGTTTTGAATAAGGCCACGCCGCCCATGACCCCGATAGACCCCAACCCGGTCAGCCGCTTTTTCGCACCACCTGCCCGATTTCTCGCCATTCTCTCTGGCTGGTGGCTGATTGCGCTGTCCTTTCTGACGGTCGCCGAAATCCTGCTGCGCAAGTTCTTTTCCATATC
>CAIYMY010000197.1 GCA_903927465.1 uncultured Rhodospirillales bacterium
AGATCGAAGCACGCAGCGTATTGGAAAGCGCCAGAGTCGGAATCGGGTGCTGCATGCCCGTGCTGCCCACCACAATCACCCGGCCCCATTTTTGCGCGCGCATCGCCGGCATCAGGCGATTGGTGATGCGAATGGGGGAGACCACGATATTCTGGAACCACTTGACCAGATCTTCTTCCTTCATCTGGGAAGCGGTGCAAACTGGCGGCCCGCCATGGTTCAGCACCAGGATATCCACGCCCCCCATGGCAGCGACCGCAGCATCGGCCAGCTTATCCATCTCCGCCCCGGATGAGACATCCGCCGGAATGCCATAGGCCGCCTGGGCGCCGAGCGCCTTCAATTCCGCGGCCACCTTATCAAGGCTTGCCTGTTCGCGTCCGCTCACGGTCACAACGGCGCCCTCGGCCGCGATGGCATCCGCAATGGACCGCCCGAGTCCCTTGGAACCGCCCATGACCAAGGCCCGTTTGCCCTTCAAACCCAAATCCATGACCCGTTTCTCCGCTAAAGAATGATGACCCGACCCTGCCCCCTCACCCGCCCTCTGGCAAGACGGGCCAAGCCGGGCCATGGTGCGCCCCGTTCAAAGACGCGGAGCACAAAACCCCCATGGCCAAGCCAGTCATTCTTGTCACCCGGAAATTGCCCGAAGCCATTGAGGCGCGGCTGATTGAGGTTTTTGACGCCAGGCTGAACACCGAGGACGCACTTTGGGGCCGCGACGGCGCAGAAATCGCCGCCCGCGCCAAGGCCTGCGGCGCGGGCGGCATCCTATGCGCCGCCGGAGATGGGATGAACGCCGCCGCCATCAATGCCTTGCCGGAAACTGTGAAGGTGATTGCGACTTTCAGCGTCGGCTTTGACCATATCGCCATTGATGCGGCGCGCGCGCGCGGCATTGCTGTCACCAATACGCCCGAAGTACTTTCCTTCGCGACCGCCGAATGCGCCTTCACCCTCATGCTGATGGCCGCCCGCCGCGCCGGAGAGGGTGAGCGCATGGTTCGCGCAGGGCAGTGGGAAGGTTGGGCGCCAACGCAGCTCATGGGTGTCACGCTGCAAGGCAAGAAACTTGGCGTCTTGGGTTATGGGCGCATTGGCCGCGAATTGGCCGCCATGGCGCGCGGCGTGCAAATGGAAATCCATTACCGCGACATGCAGCGCCTACCGGCGGAAATCGAACAAGGCGCTATTTTCCACGAAACCGATGCTGGCTTCCTGGCCACCATTGACGTGCTTTCCATGCATGTCCCAGGCGGCGAGGGCACACGCAAATGGCTCAATGCCGAACGCCTCGCGCAGATGAAAAAGGGTACGATTATCATCAATTCAGGCCGCGGGCCTTCCGTGGATGATGAAGCGCTGATCGCAGCGCTGAAATCCGGCCATATCCGCGCCGCCGGGCTTGATGTTTATGATGGCGAACCCCGCGTGCATCCGGGCTATATGGCGCTTGAGAATGTCGCGCTGCTGCCGCATCTCGGCTCCGCCACTATCGAAACGCGCCATGCCATGGGCATGCGCTGCATTGAAAACCTCGCCGCTATGCTGATCCAGGGCATTTCGCCCCCGCATCGCGTCGTCTGATCATTCGCTCTCAACACCAAGGAAGCTTCCGATGAATTTCGATTTCGCGAAAATCCCCTTCGAACAGGCCTATAAGCTGGTGGTGTCCACCGTTGTGCCGCGCCCCGTGGCCTGGGTGGTCACGAAGGACCAGGATGGCGTGGTGAATGCCGCGCCCTATTCCTTCTTCAACGCCTTCTCCGACAATCCCGTGGTGGTGGGCTTTGGCTGTGGTCCGCGCGCGCCGGGGGCGCTGAAGGATACGGTCGCGAATATCGAAGCGACGGGGCAATTCGTGGTGAATATGGTCTCCGCTGACCTCGCCGAGAAAATGAACATCACCGCGGTGGATTTCCCGCCCGGCGTCAGCGAAATTACCGAAGCGGGGCTTTCGACCGCGCCTTCCACCAAGATCGCGGTGCCACGCATCGCCGAAAGCCCGGTTGCGCTGGAATGCGAGATTTTTCAATTCGTGCCTGCTGGCCGGCACATCATTGTACTCGGCAAGGTGGTTGGCATGTATGTGCAGGATGATTGCGTGATGGATCTGGCGAAATACTACATTGATACGCCGAAGCTTGACCTGGTTGGGCGCATGCATGGCCGCGGCTGGTACGCGCGCACCACGGACCGTATCGAAATCCCACGCATTGATCTGGATGAATGGGAAGCCAGCAAGAAGAAGGGCTGATCTTATGCGGGCGCTTTGGTGTTGTGTTTGGGCGGTTCTTGTTGCGCTAACGCTGCCCGGCACCAGAGCCCTGGCGCAATTTCCGGATCGCCCGATCCGCTTCGTCATCCCCTTCCCGCCCGGCGGTACCAATGACATTGTCGGTCGGCTGGTGGCGGATGGCATGGCAGCGCGGCTTGGCCAGCCGCTTGTGATTGAAAACCGAGGCGGCGCCGGGGGCGCCTTGGGTGCTGAAGTGGTCGCGAAAACGCCGCCAGATGGCTACACCATCCTGCTTGGCGGTTCGGGCAGCCTGACCATCAATCAATTGGTCCGCCGCAACCTACCCTATGATCCCACCACCGCCTTTGCCCCCATTGGCCTGATTGGCAGCGGCGCCAATGTGATTGTTGTCCATCCATCCGTGTCCGCGACGAATTTGCGCGAATTGCAAGCGGCCGCGCGCGCGGCATCAGCGCCCTTCGTCTATGGGTCCCCCGGTGTTGGCAGCACGGGCCATGCGGCAGGCGCGTTGATCAGCCAGGTCCTGGATGTGGAGATGGAACATATCCCCTATCGCGGTACAGGCCCCGCCTTGAATGACCTGATCGCGGGGCGCTTGCAGGTTTTCACCAATGCACTGGCACCCCTTCAGCCGCAGATCAGGGCTGGCACTGTGCGTGCCCTTGCCATTGCCGGGCCGCGGCGCAATGCCGCCCTGCCGGAAGTACCAACAACGGCCGAGGCTGGTTTTCCTGAGATCCAAACCGCAACCTGGTTTGGCCTGCTGGCTACCGGCGGCACGCCCATGGATCGGGTGCAGCGCCTGCATGGCGCGCTCAATGCCACGGTGAATGACCCGGATACGCGCCGCAAGTTGGAAGAAGGCGGCATTGATGTTGAAATCAGCGAAAGCCCCGCTGCTTTCGTCGCCTTCTATGTCGCCGATCAGGCAAGATGGGCGCCCGTTGTGCGCCGCGCAGGAGTAAGGGTGGAATGATCACACGTCGTCTTGGTTTTGCGCTTGCCTTGCTGCCTTGGGCAGCGCAGGCGCAAGGGCCAGCCTGGCCGTCCCGCCCCATCAGGCTGATTGTGCCTTTCGCGCCGGGTGGCACCACGGATGTTGTTGGCCGGCTGGCGGCAGAGAAACTCGGCCCTCGGCTTGGCCAGCCCATGCTGGTGGAAAACCGCCCGGGCGCCGGTGCCACGCTTGGCGCGCAATTGGTGGCGCGGGCGGAGCCGGATGGGCATACGCTGCTGGTATCATCCTCCACCTCACACGGCGTCTCGCCGGCGATCTATCCCAATATCGGCTATGACCCGATGGCGGATTTCGCGCATATCGCGCTGCTGTCGCGCACGCCCCCCGCCCTGCTGGTCACGCGCAACCATCCCGCGCGCAATATTCAGGAATATCTGGAATTGGGGCGCCGGGAACGTGAATTGACGCTGGCAGTAGCGGCCATTGGAACCTCCTCCCATTTGGCCGGCGTGCGGCTTGGCCAAGCGCTGGGTGTTGAGGTGCGCTCTGTCGTTTATCGCGGTGTGGGCCCGGCGCTCACGGATGTGATTGCCGGTATTGTGCCCGGCATTATTGATAGCCTGCCTTCCGCGGTTGGGCATATGCGCGGCGGGTCGCTCCGCGCCCTGGCGCTGTTGAGTGAAACCCGTTCGCCACTATTTCCTGATCTGCCCACCATGCGCGAAGCTGGGCTTGATGTGGTCTCGGCGGCCTGGTTCGGCATATCCGCCCCCGCTGCTACGCCGGCACCCATCCTCGCGCGGCTGACACGCGAAACCCAGGCCATGCTGGCCGAGCCCGAAACACGCGCAAGGCTTGAGGATTTGGGCGGCGCACCCCCACCATGGACACCAGCCGAATACTCCGCCTTCATCAGAAGCGAATTGGCAACGCTTGGTGCGCTGGCGCGTGCGGCCGAGATCAAGCCGCAATAGGCAGCGCTGCGCCCGCTTGCACTTGTGCGCCAATGCGTCAGGATATGTTTGGGGTGAGGAAACGCATCATGATTAACCGCCGCACACTTGGCTTGGCAGCGCTGCCATTTGTGATCCGGCCGGCAAGGGCGCAGGCATGGCCAAACCGACCCATTCGGTTGGTGGTGCCCTGGCCGCCTGGTCAGGCAACAGATCAGGTCGGGCGCCTGATGGCGCAACGGCTTTCGGAAAGGTTGGGCCAGCCCATCGTGCCGGAAAATCGGCCAGGTGCGGGGGGCAGCATCGGCACAGATATCGTCGCGAAAGCCGTGCCGGATGGTCATACCCTGCTTGCCGCGTCCATCGGGCCGATCAGCCTGGGGCCGCTGATCCATCGCACGCCTTATGATGTTGACCGCGATCTGGCGCCAGTCGCGCGGTTTTCGGGCTCCCCCTATATCCTGGTGGCGCGCGCAGATTTCCTGCCACCCGATGCGCGCGCCCTGCTGGCTTTGCTGCGCGCCAATCCTGGCAAATACACCTATGCGTCTTCCGGCGCTGCGGGATCGCAGCATGTGCTGACCGCACTGTTCCTCGCCCGTGCCAATGTGGAAGCGCTGCATATCCCCTATCAGGGTAGCGGCCCCGCCATGGCGGCTGTGCTTGGTGGCCAGGTGCATTTCGCGATTGAAACGCTGGCCGCTTCCGGCGCACTGATCCGCGAAGGCAAGCTCAAGGCCTATGGGTCAACCAGCGGGCGCCGCAGTCGCTTGGCGCCTGATATCCCACCGCTGGCGGAGGCCGCCGATATGCCGGGCTATGATTATACCGGCTGGATCGGCCTGATGGCGCCGGCCGCCACGCCACCCGCCATCATTGCGCAAATCGCAGGCGCCGTGGAACAAATCGCTGCACAGCCTGACACGCATGAGCGTCTGACCAATATCGGAACCGAGGCTTTCTTCGCCGGCCCGGATGCTTTCCGACAGGTTTTGGCGGAGTATCGTGCAAATTTCGAAGCTGTCATTCGACAGCTTGGCATTCGCGCAGAGTAAGACAGGATAGGAGAGAGACCCATGACCAAGACAGTCGGCTATATGCTGGCCGAAAGCCTCGCGGCGCATGACATTGACATCATCTATTGTGTGCCGGGGGAAAGCTATCTTGGCCTCACTGATGCGCTGAGCGATTTTCCGGGCATCAATCTGGTGGTCTGCCGGCATGAAGGTGGCGCGGGCTTCATGGCCGCCGCTGATGGGCGCATGCGCAATGGCCGTGCTGGCGTGGCGCTGGTCTCGCGCGGGCCGGGGGCGACTAATGCCATGATCGCGCTGCACACGGCCTATCATGATGCAACGCCGCTGGTGATTCTGATCGGCCATGTGGAACGCAAGGATATTGGGCGGCTTGCGCTGCAGGAACAGAATTATTCTCGGCTTTTGTCCGACATCACCAAAGGTGTCTTCGAAGTCCTAGAACCGATCCAGGCGAGCGAGACGATTGCGCGCGCCTTCCATCTGGCGGAATCCGGCACCCCCGGCCCTGTCGCGGTGATCCTGCCTGAGGATATTTTCGATGCGCCCGCGGAAGGCCCCGTGGTGAAGCCGCGCGCCATGCCCATGGCCGGCCCGCGCGCTGAGGATTTGGATCAGCTTGCGGAATTGCTCGCTAATGCTGAACGCCCGCTGGTGCTGGTGGGCGGCGCGCTTGCGACCCATGGCGAGGCTGCCTCCGCTGAATTAAATCGGCTGGCCGAGGCCTGGACGCTGCCGATCAGCCCAACCCATCGCCGCCCGCATCTGTTTGATGCCGACCATCCGAATTACGGCGGCTATATGGGCATTCGCGTGCCGAAGCCGCTGATCGAAGAAATGAAAAAGGCCGATCTGATGATCTGCCTTGGCGAACGCATGTCTGATTCGATCAGCCAATCCTATAGCTTCCCCGCGGCACCCGAACCGCAGTTGACGATGGTGCAGGTCTGGCCGGATGCGAATGAAATTGGCCGCGTCTGGCGCGTGGATTTGCCGATTGCGGCTGATCCGCTGGCGGTCATTCGTGGCTTGCTCGCGCGCAATGCCCCGGAAGCGAGTGAGGCGCGCAAGCGCTGGGTTTCTGGCCTCAATGCCATTCACCGCGAACTATTGGCGCCCGAATGGGACAAGATGGAAGATGGCGTAAATTTCGGCGCAGTCTGCGCGGCAGCGGCGCGGCATGTGCCGCGTGATGCGGCCATTACTTCGGATGCCGGGAATTTCTCGTCCTTCCTGCATCGCTATTTTCCCTTTCGGCAGACGCAGTGTTTCCTTGCTTCCGTTGTCGGCGCCATGGGCGCGGCGGTGCCCATGGCAGTCGCGGCGTCGCTGCGGCGTAAAGGCAAGCGCGCGGTCGCCTTTGTGGGTGATGGCGGGATTTTGATGACTGGGAATGAAATCGCGACCGCCGTGCGCGAAGGTGTCGCTCCGGTGATCATTCTGTCTGATAATTCCTGCTACGGCACGATCGGCATGCATCATGAAGGCCGCTACCCGGGCCGCGCCTATGATGCCGCGATCCGGCTTTCCAACCCGGATTTCGTCGCCTGGGCCAAAGCCTTCGGCGCGGCAGCGGTTTCTATTGAGACGGAAGATCAGATTGAAGCGGCGCTTACGGAAGCCTTCGCCATCACGGATCGCCCGGTGCTGGTGCATGTGAAATCCTCGGCCATGCAGGCGTCCGCCTGGCGCAAAAGGACCATGCCGCTGCCGGCGGCTTGAGGCTCCCAGACTCGGACCCGCCATGCGTTTTGCGGGTCCGAGTTGTTTCAGAGCCAGTTGGGATTTCTGTAATTTTTCACGCCCCCAAGTTTCGAAATCTGTTCAATGGCGTTTTTTTATCTGAATGGAAATATTTGCGCTTTTCGTAGGCACATTTTTTCTGGCCGGCGTTAAATGCTCGAAAAACTTTCTCCCTTAAAACCGACCCTCATACCAGACTGGTGACGCGAATTTCTGTCATCAGTGCAACCTCGTCGTGAAGGGAAAGTGTAGGATGATAAAGAAACTTATGGCACTGGGTTTTGCGCTGGGCTTGATCTCAAGCCCAGCTTTGGCTCAGGTCGAATTAGGCAGCGGTTTTTCGGTAACCGGTTCCGCGGTCGGGCAGACCGATTATTTGTTCCGCAATATCAGCCAGACCCGCAATCGCCCTGCCGCGCAGGGTAGCCTCGAAGTTTCGCATGAGAGCGGCTTCTATGTCGGTGGTTTCGTCAGCAACGTCACCTTCGCAGGCACAGATGCCCGCCAGGAAGTTGATGGGCTTGCGGGCTTTCGCTTTGAACTGAGCGGCCTCAAGGTTGATATTGGCGGCGTCTATTATTCCTATCCGGGCTATACCGCTGCGTCCAACCAGTATGATCTTGCCTTTGCTGAAGGTGTGATGAAGCTCTCCTACGAAGTTGACGCCGTGACGCTGCTTGGCACGGCGGCCTATTCGCCGGATTTCTTCGGCAGCTCCGGCACTGGCGTTTGGCTTGAAGGTGGCTTTGATTGGAAGACGCCGGTGTTTGATGTGACGCTGTCAGGCCGCCTGGGCTATCAGTGGATTGAGCGCAATGAACGCTTCGGTGCGCCGGATTACCTTGCCTATGGCATCTTCCTGCAGCGCGATATCGCGGCGGGCTTTTCGGTCAGTGTTGGCTATTACGGCACCGATATCAGCCAGAAGGAATGCCTCGACCTAAAAATTTGCAGCAACCGCTTCATGGCTGGCCTGACCTGGAAATTCTGAAACGCCTGCGTTTCAGCATAAGCTTTAAGAACCCGCCCCGGCCATCGGCCCGGGCGGGTTTTCTATGTCATGATCCAGTTACTCCGCCGCGATGCGGCTGGGATCAAGCACCACTTGCGGAATGTCATAGCTGCGCAAATCGCCATAAAGCCGCGGCATATCGGCTTCGAACAAGCCACGCGTGACACCCGCCGCCAAGCGGGGCGCAGCCATTGTCATGGCATTGATGGAAGACCCCGCCGGGCCGAAAGACATGGTGGTGCCGATGCCGAATAGATGGATATCGCGAATCCAAGGCGTCTCACCCGCCCGCTTTTCCACAAAGGCATAATCAGCCGCCAGATAGGGAAACTCCCCAAGGCGTTCACTGGCTTCTTCAGCCGGCGGCGTATAGCGATCCGCCCAAAGCGCGATGTTATCCGCGCAATCACCAAGTGCCGGGATCAGCGCTGGGTCCATGCGCACGCCCGTGCCGCAAATCGCATAATCTGCGCGGAAGGCACCGCGCGTTGTTGCCAATTCAACGCGCCCATCCACCACACACGCCCCAGTCCAAGGGCGCCCGACATGCATGGTGAAATTCGGAAAGGCATTGACCCGCGCATAGGTATCGGCCGGGAAACCCTCGCGCAGGCCAAGGATGTAGGACATGAAGCGCCAGCGCCATTCATCCGGCGCCTCGAAGATGTGGCGCATAAATCCGGCAAAGGTCAGCCAGCGATAGGGCTGGATGATCATGGGGTCCGCACGGCGGCAGAACAGATGCACCTCCGCCGCGCCGGCCCCCAACGCCATGGCGGCATTGTCAAAGGCCGAGGCACCCGCGCCCAGCACGGCGACCACGCGGCCCTTCAACGCCGCGAAATCAATCGCATCCGCGCTATGGGCGCGCTTATCGGCTGGTAGCGCGCGCAGGAAATCGGGCATCCACCATTCGCCAACGCCTTCCTGCCCTGTCGCCAGCACAACCTTGCGCGCCAGATAAGGCCCGGCCGAGCTTTCCACCCGAAGGCAGGGCAGCCCATCATCTGTGCGCGCGGGCGAAATACGCCCCGCCGCGACCCCGTTTTGCACAGGCAGCGCCAGCACGCGGCGCAGCCAATTCAAATAATCCTGCCAGGCTTCGCGGGGGATCATGCGCATGGCGGCGAAATGCGCCGCGCCAAACTGCGCCTCATGCCAGGCCTGATAGGTCAGCGAAGGAATACCCAAATCAGGCCCGTTCTGATCCTTCCAGGATCGCAAGGTCGGCATGCGGGCATAGGTGACCCAGGGGCCTTCCTTGCCCTCAGGCGCGCGGTCCAGCAGCAGTATATTGCTGACCTTGTCGCGCTTCAGCGCATGCGCCACCGCAAGGCCGCATTGCCCAGCGCCGATGATCAGGCAATCCAGCACCGGCGCGCCGCCGCTGGTTTTGGCCTCCAGCCAGGCGGCGCGCGGATGGGCCACCAATTCAAGGTCACGGCTTATATCGGCTTCAAGCTCGGTCAGATTGCGCGGGGCCGGCATGCGGGAAGGCTCCTCTCGTTCAACGACAAGCATCCAGGATTCCAGTGCGGGATGCAAAACCATGGCCAAACCCCACTTGAAGGCCGTGCAGGGCCATGTTTTCGCCCCATCTCGGCTGTTATCACCCCCTTTAGAAACCCGTTGAGGCCCCGCTTTTGTCCCAGGACCCGCCCGCGCTTTCCATCGTCGTCCCCGCCTATAATGAGGAGGAGGTGCTGCCCCAATTCCATGCGCGCCTGGCAGCGGCCTTGGCGGCCATCGGCCTCACCTGGGAAGTGGTCTATGTCAATGACGGTTCGAAGGACGGCACGCTTGCCATCATGCTCGGCCTTCAAGCGCAGGATCAGCGCGCCTCAGTGCTCAATCTGAGCCGCAATTTCGGCAAGGAGATTGCGCTGACCGCCGGCCTGGATCACGCGCGCGGGGCGGAGGCAGTGGTCGTGATTGACGCCGATCTGCAAGACCCGCCGGAGGTAATCCCAGACCTGATCGCCGCCTGGCACCAGGGCTTTGATGTCGCCTATGCGCAGCGCAATACCCGCGCTGGCGAGACCTGGCTGAAAAAGGCGACCGCATCCGCGTTTTATCGGCTGATGCAGCGGATCAGCGGCAAGGTGCAGCTGCCCCCCGATACCGGAGATTTCCGGCTGATGAGCCGCCGCGCCTTGGATGCGCTGCTGAAGCTGCGCGAACAGCATCGCTTCATGAAGGGCCTTTTCGCCTGGATCGGCTTTCCCGCCATCGCCGTGCGCTATGACCGCGCGCCGCGCGCTGCCGGTACCACCAAGTGGAACTACTGGAAACTCTGGAATTTCTCGCTGGAGGGCATCACCTCCTTCACCGTCGCACCACTCAAGGTCGCGACCTATATCGGGCTGATCACGGCGATCTGTGCCTTAGGCTATCTGACACAGTTGATCTTCCGCACCATTTTCTTCGGCAATCCTGTCGCTGGCTACCCAAGCCTTCTGGCAGTGACTCTGTTCCTGGGCGGCGTGCAGATGATGATGCTTGGCATCATCGGCGAATATCTCGGGCGCATCTTCAACGAGACCAAGGGCCGGCCGCTTTATTTGGTGGAACGCTACCTGCCTGGCGATAAGGCGTGACACGACAAGCTTTGAAACTATGGGCCGGGGCTGCGGCTTCTGTACTGATGGCTTGGGCGGTGATCGCCTATGCCTTCGGGCTCCATATCCTGCCGCCCTGGAATACGGGCTGGATGTTGAGCGGCATGATCGGCCCCGACCCGGTGCAATATTGGCTGGGCTGGAGCTTCTTTCGCCGCGCGCCCTGGTCCTGGCCGCCCGGCCTCAACCCGCTTTGGGGGCTGGAGGTCAGTTCCTCCATCTACTACGCGGATGCGATTCCGCTGCTGGCGTTTTTCTTCAAGGCCATCAGCCCGGTGATCGAGGTTTCGCAATACTGGGGGCTTTGGATTTATGGATGCGCGGCGCTGCAGGCTTTCATGGCATGGCGCATCATCGGCCTTGCCACTGATGACCCTTTGGCGTGGCTGGCCGGCGCGGCGCTTTTTGTGCTGCAACCAACAATGCTGGCGCGCATGGGCGGGCATTTCGCGCTTTCGGCGCATTTCCTGCTGCTGATGGGGCTGTGGCTTTGCCTGACGCATGGGGCAAAAGCACGTTGGCTGGCTTGGGCGGCCTTGCTGGTCTCAACCGCGCTCATCCACGCCTATCTGCTGCCCATGGTGGCCGCACTTTGGACTGCGGACCTGCTGGCGCGCTGGCTAGATGGCGCGAAGCGCAGCGGGCTTTTCGCTGAAATGGTCATTATCTTCGCCCTCGTGGGTGCCGCACTTTGGGCGGGCGGGATGTTCATGCTGGGCGGCGGTTTTGGCGGAAGCTGGGGCGGCTATGGGCAGATGCAAATGGATCTGCTGGCGCCGCTTGATCCCTCGCCATGGGGCGCCTTCCTGCCGGATTTGCCGGGGCCGAACCACCTGGAAGTTGGGCATTCCTATGCCGGGCTAGGCGCGCTTTTGCTGGTGCTGCTTGGGGTGATTGCCTGGGCGAAAAACCCAACCCGGCCCGAAAAGCGCTTTTGGCCGCTGATCCTGGTGCTGGTGGCCATGGCGCTGTTTGCTGTTTCGCCGAATGTCTCCATTGCCGGTGTCAGCTATACGATTGTCGAGCTGCCGCAATGGGTTTTGCGCTATGCGGATGCGCTGCGCGCTTCGGAACGCTTCATCTGGCCGCTTGGCTATGCCGCGCTGATCATTTCGGTCTTTCTGCTGGTGCGCTGGCTCGGCGGGCGGCGGGCCGGCTTTGTGTTGGCGGGGCTTGTTTTGATCCAGGTGCTGGACATGCGCCCTGGCTTTGCCCGGCTGCATCATTTTTTCCCGCCCACCGCCGCCACTGTGCCTTTGCGCCTTTCAGACCCGTTTTGGGCTGAGGCCGCGCGGCATTACACGCGCATCCGCATCATCCCCTCTGGTAATCAGGCGCCGTGGTGGGAGGAGATCGCGGTCTACGCCGCGACCAAAGGGCTGGAGACCGATGCGGTCTATCTTGCGCGACTCGACCCGAAGCGAGTGGCCGCGCTGAATGCCAAGCTGGCGCAGCAACTGGCGGAGGGGAAATTTGAGTCCCATACCCTTTATGTTTTGGCCGATGAAGGCGCGCTTGCCCTTGCAGGCGCCAGCCATCAGCCCGGCCGCGACCTGATTGGCGGCTTTAACGGGCTTTGGGTGCTGGCGCCCGGTTGGTATGCTCGCCAATAAAATGTCTTTTTGTCAATAACTTAACTGACGGTTTTCTCATTTGCCCTGAAGCCGATCCCGCAGCACCAAAAAATGTGCCGCGTTTGCCACAATCTGGCCGCAACCGCGGCCCAAATCCGCCCCCGTTGAGGACTTAAACCCTTCATCAATACCGGGAATCCGGTGCCCCCCAGTGAGAGGCTTCACCGCTTCTTTCTTTCAGGTTCGAAGGTTCAGGACACCATGTCCAGCGTACCCGTGCAGTCCATCCAGCAAACCTCGACCCAGGCCATCGGCCGGGAACATGACCGCAAGGCACTTTTCCCCATAGCGAAGCGTGCACTTGATGTTATCGGCGCTGGCGTTGGGCTGGTGTTGCTCGCCCCCTTTTTCCTCATTGTGGCGCTGATGGTCCGCGCCGATGGTGGCCCGGCCTTCTTCGCGCATCAGCGCGTGGGGCGCGGCGGCAAGCTGTTCGGCTGCCTGAAGTTCCGGTCCATGGTGATTGACTCGCAAGCGCGGCTTGAAACGTTGCTCGCGAACGATCCCGCAGCGCGCGCGGAATGGGAAGCGACCCGCAAGCTGAAGAACGATCCGCGCATCACGCCGATCGGGCGCTTCCTGCGCTCCACTAGCCTCGATGAATTGCCGCAGCTGATCAATGTGCTGCTCGGCGAAATGAGCCTGGTCGGCCCCCGCCCCGTGCAAGAAGCGGAGATTGATCGCTACTACGGTGCCTCCGCCGCGCATTACATGGCGGTACGCCCAGGCATTACCGGCCTTTGGCAGGTGAGCGGGCGGAGCGAAACCTCTTACGAATCCCGCGTCGCGCTGGATGTTGCCTATGTGTCGCGCCCGTCGCTGCTGGCAGACATTTCTATTCTGCTGCGCACACCAGTTGCAGTATTGTCGCGCCGCGGCGCCCATTGATGATGAACGGGCGCGGCAAGCTTCCCGCGCCCCTTCCTTGAAATCTCAGCGCGCCGCCGATTGAAGGAACTTCCGATGGCTGAGGCGCAACCTGCGGGAGCCGCGGAACGCGCAGGCGGGCGCAGGCTAGTCTCCGGAATTCTGTGGAATGGGCTTGGGCGCGGCCTGCCCTTGCTGCTGGCCCTTGTCATCACGCCGTTTCTGGTTGGCGCCCTTGGCGTGGAACGTTGGGGGCTTTTCACGCTTGCGCTGGCGCTGATTGGCATTTTCGGCGTTTTCGATCTCGGCCTTGGCATGGCGCTGACGCGCGGCGTTTCGGAAAAGCTTGGCGCCGGCGCGGTTGAAGAAGCGCGTGCCATGATTGGGGCGACGCTTTTGGCGCTTCTTGGCGTTTCATGCGTCATGGCGGCAGTGCTGTTTCTGGCGATGCCCTGGTTGGTGGGGCGCTTCCTCAATGTGCCGGAAGCCTTGCGGCAGGAAGCCATCACCGCCTTTCAATTGCTGGCCGCCGGTGCGCCTTTGGTGGTCCTGAATGCCGCGCTTTGGGGCGTACTTTCCGCCTGGCAGCGCTTTCGCCTCGCCAATCTGGTCAATATCCCGCTCAATACCTTTTATTATCTTGGTCCTTTGCTGGTGCTGTTCGTTTGGAACAGCCTGATCGGCGTGATGCTGGCGGTGATTTTGGTGCGGCTGTTCAGCGGCATTGCCTATGCCATCATTGCGCATCGCGATGTTCCGGGGCTTGGCTTGCGCGAGGCACGCTTTGCCCTGATGCGGCCCTTGCTGCGCCAGGGTTTTTGGATGAGCCTTTCCGGCGCGCTCACGCAGCTATTGCTCTATGCGGATCGCTTCATCATTGGCGCCATGCTGACGCTTACAGCAGTGGCCTTTTACGCGACACCGCTTGATCTGATCATGCGGCTTTGGATCATTCCCGTGGCGGTAGCGCAGACTATGTTGCCCGCGATTGCTTCTTCCTTCCGGGAATTGCCCGACCATACGGCCTTGTTGATCAAGCGCGGTGCGCTGATTGTGATGCTGCTCAGCCTGCCGGCCTCCCTAATCCTGATTCCGGGCGCGGAGCTTTTCCTCAGGCTTTGGTTGGGTACGGAATTCGCCGTGGGCGGCGGGCCGGTGCTGCGCATTCTGGGCTTTGGCATTTTCTTTTCGTGCCTTGCTTTCATTCCCGGCGTTTTGCTGGAAGCGATCGGCCGGCCGGATGTGACGGCCAAATTCTCTTTGGTGCTGGCAGCGATTTTCCTGCCGCTCAGCGCCGCGCTTTTGCCCTGGCTTGGCATTGAAGGTGCGGCACTGGCCTGGGCAGCACGCTGCGTGGTGGATTGCTTGGGGCGCTGCTGGTTCGCAGCAAAGCTTTACCCGGCCGTGCGCGACACCATGCGGGAATTGCTGTGGCCCATCGTGCCAGCGGCGCTTGGTTTGGCGGTGTTGGTGCCTTTGGGCGGCTGGCTATGGCCCGCGCTTCTGGCGACGCTGATTTTTGGCTTGGTTTTCGCCGCCGGCTGGTCCATTGCCGCGCCGCAAGACAAGGCCAGCGCTTTGGCGCTGATCCGTGGAAAGGGGCGCCGCAGCGCATGATGCCGATCGCCATCAATGGCCGCTTTCTGACGCAGGGCATGACCGGCGTGCAGCGCTTTGCGCGCGAAATCACCACGGCAGCGGATCGGCTGGCGGGGCATGATACTTGGCCTGCAGCGCGGCTATTGATGCCAAGCAGCGTGGCGCAATGCCCCTTTGCCTATTTCACAGCCGAAGCCATTGGCCAAAAATCCGGCCAGCTTTGGGAACAATGGGAATTGCCGAAAGCGGCTAAGGGTTCCTTCCTGATCAACCTTGGCAATACCGCGCCGCTGATGCTGGGCCGCGCGCAGGCCGTGGTGATCCATGATGCCGGCGTGTTTGACACGCCAGAGAGTTATTCCTTCACCTTCCGCGCCTGGTATCGCTTTCTGCACAAGATGCTCGCGCGGTCCGGAGCACAATTGCTGACGGTTTCAGAATTTTCGCGCGGGCGCATTGCTGCAGCGCTGGGCGTGGCACCTGATTCCATCGGCGTCTTGCCGGAAGGTGGCGATCACATGCTGCGCATCAGCGCGGATAGCGGCGTGCTGGCGCGCCATGATCTTGCTGCGGGCCGCTATGCGCTGGTGGTCGGCAATCCGGCAGCACATAAAAACCTTGCCGCGCTGACCAGCGCTGCGGCGTTGCTCGGCGCTCGCGGCTTGACGCTGGCCGTGGCTGGCGCGGCTGACCCCGCCGTGTTCCGCGCCGGGGGCGGGGCTGCCGCGGATGCCGGGCGCATTCTGGGGCGCGTCAGCGATGCCGAATTGCGCGCGTTATACGAAAACGCGCTCTGCCTGATTTTCCCGTCCCGCTATGAAGGTTTTGGCCTGCCGCCTTTGGAAGCCATGACCTGCGGCTGCCCCCTTGTCGCCGCCCATGCCGGCGCGGTGCCGGAAGTATGTGGGGAAGCCGCGCTCTGGTTCGACCCACTGCGCCCTGAGACCTTGGTGGATGCCCTGGAAAGGCTGCTGGATGAAGAAGGCCTCGCCGCCGGCATGCGGGATGCAGGGCTGAAGCGCGCGGCGCTTTACACTTGGGAAAAGGCAGCGCTTGCCTTGTTGTCTCTGATCCGAAAGAACGCGCCATGAAGATCGCGCTGGTGCATGAATGGCTGGATAGCTACGCGGGTTCGGAACGCGTGCTGGAACAGCTTCTGCTGGAATGGCCGGAAGCGGATGTCTTCGCCGTCTGTGATTTCATGCCGGAAGCAGAGCGCGGATTTTTGCAGGGCAAGCCTGTCACCACCAGCTTCATCCAGCGCATGCCCTTTGCCAAAAAGCATTTCCGCAAATTCCTGGGTCTTATGCCGCTTGCCATCGAACAGCTTGATCTTTCCGGTTACGATGCCGTGATTTCATCCTCTCACGCTGTCGCCAAAGGCGTGCTGACGGGACCGGGGCAGGTTCATGTTTCCTATGTGCATAGCCCCATGCGCTATGCCTGGGATTTGCAGCACCAATATCTGCGCGAAGCGGGCCTGACGCGCGGCCTGAAGGGCGCCTATACGCGCTGGCTATTGCATCGCATGCGGCTTTGGGATCGGACGAGTGCGCTCAACCCCGATATCGTGCTCGCCAATTCAAGCTATATAGCGGAACGTATTCAAAAGACCTGGCGCCGCGATGCGCGGGTTTTGCATCCGCCGGTGGATATTGCAAGCTTCACGCCCGCAGAGAACAAGGGTGACTACTACCTGATCGCGTCACGCATCGTACCCTATAAGCGGGTTGATCTGATCGCTGCCGCCTTCCGCGCCATGCCAAACCGGAAGCTGATCATTATCGGCGATGGCCCGAATGAGGCGCAGGCGCGCGCCGCCGCCGGCGATGCGCCCAATATCACCTTCAAGGGCCGCGTCGCACGGGCAGAGTTGATTGCGCTGACCCAAGGCGCGCGTGCGGCAGTTTTCGCCGCCGAGGAAGATTTCGGCATCGCAACCGTTGAAGCGCAAGCCTGCGGCACGCCAGTGATTGCCTATGGTCGTGGCGGCGCGCGCGATATCGTGGTGGCGCCACCGGATGCGCACCCGACCGGCCTTTTCTTTCAGGAACAAACTACCGCAAGCCTGATCGCCGCGGTGGAGCAGTTTGAGGCCATGGCGCCCGCCATCACGCCCGGGGATTGCCGCGCCAATGCGGAACGCTTCAGCAACGCGCATTTTCGCCGCAGCTTTCGGCAAGTGGTGCATGACGCGCTTGGGATCGCCTCGACATGAGGTTTTCGCTTGTTATCGCAACGCTTGGCCGCAGCAGCGAAATCGGCGCATTGCTGGAAAGCCTGCTGGCGCAAGGGCGCGATGATTTTGAAGTGATCATCGTGGATCAGAATGCGGATGATCGCGTGGCGCCGGTGCTACAGGCTTATGAAGCGCGCCTCACCATCACCCATCTTCGTTCCAGCATCCGCAACGCCAATCATGCACGCAATCTTGGGCTGCGTGCGGCACGCGGTAAGATCGTTACTTTCCCCGATGATGACTGCCTTTATCCGACGGGTGTGCTGGCGCGTATTGATGCCGCCTTTCTTGCTGTGCCATCGCTTGGCGTGCTGACCGGCCCTGCGGCATCGCCGGAAGGTGGGCTTGGATCGGGGCGCTGGCGCGAAGCCTCAGGCGCGATTGACCTGACGAATGTCTGGACCAGCGTGATTGAATTCAACCTGTTTCTGCCACGCCAATTGATGCTGTCGCTGGGTGGCTTTGATGAGAAGCTTGGTCCCGGAACGCGCTGGGGCTCGGCTGAGGGCAATGATCTGGTTTGTCGCGCCATCGCACGCGGTGCCGTTGCGCAATATGATTCGGGCTCGCGCATCATCCATCCGGATAAGCGCTTGACGGAGGTGGCCGTTTCCCGTGCCGCGAGTTACGGGCGTGGGCTTGGCTTCGTGCTGCGCCGGCATGGCGTACCGCCTTCCGTCTGGTTCGCCTTTCTGGTGCGCCCCATCGCCGGTGCGCTGATCAGCCTTGCAACACTACGCTTTCACAACGCCGCCTATTACGCGATGAGCTTTTGGGGCCGGCTGATTGGCGGCCTGGCGCGGGAAGCGCGGGAAGCGCCTCTGCCTGCGCCGCTGCAAGGTAGCGCCTGATGCATATCACCATTGGCATCGCCACGCGTGGCAGGCCGGCCATTCTGGCGGGTGTATTGCGTGATCTTGCGCGACAATCGCGCCCAGCGGATCGCATTCTGGTCTGCCATGTCTCGGCCGATGACATCACCGGGTGTGACACCATTCCCGGCGTGGACTTCATCACCGCACCTGCCGGCCTGCCGCGCCAGCGCAACCGTATTCTGGACGCGGCGCAGAACAGCGATGTCGTACTGTTTCTGGATGATGATTTTCTCTGCAATGCACAGTTTCTTGCCGTGCTGGAAAGCTGTTTTGAAAAACACCCCGATATGGTGGTCGCCACCGGCACGGTGATCGCCGATGGCGCCAATGCGCCGGGCTATGATTTGGCCGAAGGCGCCGCGTTGCTCGCCGCCGATCCCGGTGTTGCGGATGCGTTTGCCGTGGCCAAGGCTTTCAACGGCTATGGCTGCAACATGGCCTTCCGCATGGCTGCCGTGCGCGCGCATGATATTCGCGTTGATGAACGCCTGCCACTTTACGCCTGGTATGAGGATATTGATGTCACGCGCCGGCTTGGCGCGCACGGGAAAATCCTGCGTCTTGCGGGCGCGCGCGGTGTGCATCTTGGCGCAAAAGCGGGCCGCGTGCCGGGCCTCAGGCTTGGTTATTCGCAGGTCGTGAACCCAATCTATCTGGCGATCAAAGGCTCCTTCCCCTGGAGCCACGCCATCCCAAGTGCCGCGCGGCATTGCGCGAAGAATCTGCTGCGCTCGGCTTTTCCGGAACCCTGGGCGGATCGTTGGGGCCGGTTTCGCGGTAATATGATCGGGCTTTGGGATGTGCTGCGTGGGCGCGTCACGCCGGAACGCATTCTGGATTTGTAGGGCGCGCGCCCCGCGCATTTACCCCCTTTCCCTTCTGGCCAAGCCATAGGAACATCGCCTGATCAATATCAGGAGGAAGCTCAGCCATGAGCCTTGAACCAGGCCGCGCCCGGCCGGAACCCACACCCGAAACCCGCCACTTCTGGGAGGGGCTGCGCCAAGGCAAGCTGTTGCTCCAGCGCTGCGGCGATACGGGCAAGCCCTATTTCCCGCCGCGCCCCTTC
>CAIYMY010000198.1 GCA_903927465.1 uncultured Rhodospirillales bacterium
AGCGCCTGGTGATGTGCGCCCCGCAGCGCGGCTCACCACGCGCCCGGCGCGGCAGGTGATGTGCCGTGTCACCCGCGTGGCATGACAGGCAATTTGCTGCTGACCCTGGGGCGCCTGCCCAAGGCGCTGGATGTGGCGCGCGGCTTTGCTGATCTTGGCTGGCGCGTGGTGGTGGCGGAACCCTTCAAGCGCCATCTGGCGGGCGCTTCGCGCGCGGTGGCGCAAAGCCATCGCGTGACGGCGCCGGCGGAAGACAAGCAGGCCTATCTGGCTGATCTTCGGCGTATCATCGCGGATGAGAAGATTGATCTTGTCGTGCCGGTTTCGGAAGAAACCATGCATGTCGCCTTTCTGCGCGATGGCCTGCCCGCCGCCACGCGGCTTTTCACCATGCCGCCGGAGAATTTGCTCCGCTTACACAACAAGCATGGCTTTGCGCAGCAGGCAGTCGCTTGGGGCCTTGCCGTGCCGGAGACCCATGCGCTCGGCGATCCAGCGGCCCAGGCTTTGGTGCAATCTGGCCCGGTGGTGGTCAAGCCGGTGCATTCCTGTTCGGGTCGGGGTGTGCGTCTATTGCCCGCCGGCACAGCCTTGCCGGCGCCTGATCCCGCGATTCCCACGATTGTACAGCGCTGCGTGATGGGCGCGGAATATAGTTCGTGCTCCATCGCGCATGATGGCCGCGTTGCCTCCACCGTCATTTATCGTGCGGCGCAGAAATCGGGCTCGGTCGCTGTTGCCTTTGAACGGGTGGAACATCCCGCGATTGCTGACTGGATCACGCGTTTCATCTCCGCAGCGCAATGGACCGGCTTCATCGCCTTCGACGTCATGGTGGATGAGGCGGGCCAGCCCTGGGGCATTGAATGTAATCCACGCACGACAAGTGGTTTGCATTTCTGGCAGCGCGAAGATATCGCGCGCGCCGTTGTGGAACCGGGCTTCATCCCGCGCTATCGGCCTGAGGTACGCT
Source organism: uncultured Rhodospirillales bacterium (assembly GCA_903927465.1). Taxonomy (GTDB): domain Bacteria; phylum Pseudomonadota; class Alphaproteobacteria; order Acetobacterales; family Acetobacteraceae; genus Neoroseomonas. The sequence continues at coordinate 974 of CAIYMY010000198.1, forward strand.
TGCAGCAATTCTATTCGGCGCTGACTGAAACGCAGATGTCGCTGTTCCGGCGAGGCCCGTTTCGCGAAAATCTGCGCCAATTGTTTTCCACGCGCGACGTCACTTGGGACCGGCGCGATCCCATGCCCTTCCTGACCATGACAGCAACATCATGGCCCATTATCCGCATGGCCATGGCGCGGGGCGCTACCTTTGGCGAAGTGGCGACGCTGGATGTTGGTTGGTATGATTAGGATCTGGCCCGCGGCACCTTGAAGGGCAGCATCAGCGCCTGCACCGCCAGATTGTCAAAGCGGTTCAGCGCCAGGCTTTCATGCACGGCAACAGCGTTCTGCCCCAGAAGCCGCGTGCGGATTTCGGATCGCGTATAAAAGGGCGCATCCACCAAAGCGCGCACCAGCTCTGCCTTGCCATCCTCAGACCGTGTCGGGCGCGGCACGCGCCAAAACCCAGGCGGCATCAAGGCTGGGGCGGGAATTGGCATATCTGCGACTTCTCCGGCGCGGTTCACGTGTAAGGCCAGGGATTGCGACGATCCATCGCGGCGCGATGCATTGTACAAAATCGCAGTCGCTTCCGGCATAGGCGCGCGGCACCAATCCCAGAAAATGAAATCCTCTTCCAGCGGCGCAGTCCCAGTATTGGTATCGAAATATGAAAAGCCGGACCAACGCAATGAAGGATTGTCAAACGCCACTTCCACGCGGGAACGAGGCGCAATCGGCTGCCAATGATGCCGCCCCGCGCCATCCAACTGAAAGTGGCGATGCGATAGCGCCTCGGGGTAAAGCGTCACGCGCCCGCGCAACTTGCCTGGAACAGGGGCGGTTACTTCCGCAAGATCGACCACCAATTTGCTGCCATCCCAACGCATCGCACTCGGCCCGATCTGCAAAAAATCCGCGCCACGCTGCAAAGCGCCGCGTGGGCGATCCGTCATCGCCCAGCGTGCCGGCTTGCCGTAAAGCGCCACATGCATGCAGCAATGGTTCAGCGGATCACCGCCACCACCGCGCCGCGCAAAGGCGTACCAGGGGGAAAATACCGTGCCCAGAAAGGCAATGATGGTGATGCCATGCGCGCCATCATCGGAAAGCGCATCCAAATACCACCAACGATAACCGCGCTCAGCCACGGGCAGGGTGAAATCCAAGCCCGTCGCGCTTAAACCTTCATTCATTGCAAAAGCCGCCTTATCACGCGGCCATTTCCGTCCGCATCGCGCTCTGGGTCAAGCCGGGCGGCATTCACCGCCCGGCGCCGGCCCTCAGGCCTTACCCTTATAGACCTCAATCATCTGGCCCAGCAGCTTCAGCGCCTCATCCTTCGGGCGCTGGAAGGCATTGCGGCCAACGATGGATCCATTACCGCCACCCGCATGAATGGCGCGCGCTTCCGCGAGCAGCGCATCCGTGCCCTTCGCTTCACCGCCCGAGAACACCACCAGGCGACGGCCATTAAAGCAGGCCTGCACCACATGGCTGATACGCTTCGCCAGATCGCTGCCGTCAATCTTGCGTTCGATATAGACCTTCTTCGCCGCATCCAGGCTCAGCACATCCGTGGGCGGCTTCACCTTGATGATATGCGCGCCCATCAGCGCGGCCATGTGTGCGGCATAGGCGCAGATGTCGAAGGCGGTTTCGCCATTCTTGTCGAGCATCGGCCCGCGCGGATAGGACCAGACCACCACGGCAAGCCCGGCGGCCTTGGCTTCTTCCGATAATTCGCGGAGTTCTTCCATCATCTCAAACTGATACTCGGATGAAGGATAGATGGTGAAGCCAATGGCGGAACAGCCAAGGCGCAGCGCATCGGCAACGCTGCCGGTCACGGCCTGATCCTTGGTGGTGGAAAGGCTGTTGGATGAATTGACCTTCAGGATGGTCGGGATGGCACCGGCGAAAGTCGCGGCGCCGGCTTCAATCATGCCAAGCGGCGCGGCATAGGCATTAAGGCCCGCGTCAATCGCCAATTCGAAATGATAATGCGGATCGTAAGCTGCAGGATTGGGCGCGAAGGACCGCGCCGGGCCGTGTTCAAAGCCCTGATCCACCGGCAGAATCACCATGCGCCCCGTGCCACCAAGCTTCCCTTCCATCAGGATGCGGGCGAGATTCGCCTTGGTGCCTGGTGTATCGCTTTCATACCAGGAGAGGATTTCCTTCACGCGGCGCGTCAGCTTCATCTTGGGTTCCTTTTCTTTGCTCGAAGGGCGAATGCGGCGATAGCGCAGCCGGCATTTCCTGTCACGAGTGCGCTATGTCGGCGCATCCTGTGGCGGCACTGTGGCGAAAAGCGCCGAAATCCGCCTCTCATCATCCCGCCGAAGCGGATCAAGCGTGCCCAGGTCCAGCGCTTCCGGTCTGGTGCCCAGAACCTCAGCCCCCGCTTCCTGGGCGGCACCCAGCACGCTGGCCGCTGAAGGGTGCCCAAGATCGAAAATGATCAGCTTGAAGCCAGCCCGCAAAGCCGCCAGCGCGGCCCCAGGGGCGGCGGCGCAATCCAATGCGGCAGTAAAGGGTGCGCCAGGATGGGCGGCGGCGGCCTGTTCCAAAACGCCCCTGAACCAACCCGGCCCGGCATTCAGCGCCGCCCCAGGGGCAGACAGCAGCAGCAAGGGCCGCCCGGCCGCAATCCGCAGCGCCCATTCGGCCTGCGCGCGCCCATGTACCACCACGGCGGGAAGCTTAAGAAACGCCTTTACCATTGACCCAAAGGCCCTTGCATGCCAAGCATTTCATAACCGCATAGCCCTTAGGTCCTGTGGCGCCAAGGCGTCTGGAGAAGCATGAGCGAAGGTCAATCCGATACGATTGGGTCAGCGATGATGCGGCTGGAAGCAGCTTTGGATCGTCTTGGCCATGCCGTGGAGGCCCGTCGCGCTGCCACCCCGCCGATTGAAGGCGATATGGTGCCAAAGGCCGCCGTGGCCGCCCTCGCCACCCGTTTGGACACCACCATCGCGCGGCTGCGCGCCAACCTTGAGGATCAGGGCTGATGGCGCAGGTAACGGTTCGCATTGGCGGCTATGCCCATCCGGTGGCCTGTCAGGATGGTCAGGAAAAGCACCTGACCAATATGGCGGCTGAGGTTGATAAGCGCATTTCCGCGCTCAAGGCCATGGGCATCCAATTTGGCGAAACGCGCATGTTGCTGCTTGCTGCGCTGCAATTGGCCGATGAAGCGGTGGATCTGAAGGCCGAAAATGACGCACTGAAGGCCGGCGGCGCCGTTGCCGCCGAAGCCCCCGAGCCCGATCCTGCGCTAGTTGATGGCTTGGTGCGGTTTGCTGAAAAGCTTGAGGCCATTGCCGCGCGGCTTGAGGAAGCCTAACTAGAAGCTGCGGGGCTGCCAGGTGCGCCAGGCAATTCATCCCCGGGGCCAATGCACATCCTCCGGGAACTGGCTCTGTCCGAATCGTGGTTCGGGTATCTGGTGCCCACCTGCAAACGCAGGCCTTGGGAGGATGATAGGCCAGCGGCCATGGTGGCTCCGCACCCTTTTTGCCATCAGGAACCCTGCGTGACCGAGGCCCAAGCCACTGCATCGGATGTTGTTTTGCAGGCAGCCAAGGCCGCGGCACGCAAGCTTGCGCGGGAAAAGCGCGCGACACTCGCAAATATTGAGGCGCCGGCGCGTTTGGCAAAAGCCATGCTGGCGCAGCACGCCCCGCCTAAGGGCGCCATCATCGCCGGCTATTGGCCGATGGGCGAGGAGTTGGACCCGCGCCCATTGATGCTGGCCTTGGCTTCACGCGGTCACGCCATGGCCTTGCCGGTCACGCCGCCGCGCGGCCAGCCGCTTGCCTTTCGCGCCTGGGTGCCCGGCGCGGCTTTGCGCCCTGGCCCCATGGGCACATCGGAACCTGTTGCTGGCGAAGAACTGCGCCCTGATGTGGTGCTCGTGCCACTTTTGGCCTTTGACCGCGCCGGGCGGCGCCTTGGCTATGGCGGGGGCTATTATGACCGCACGCTGGCGGAGCTGCCGGGTGCAAAAGCCATTGGCATCGCCTATGCCGGGCAGGAAATGCCCGAAGTGCCGGCGGGACCGCAGGATTTCCGCCTGCCCCTGATCGCCACCGAAGCTGGCGTCATTGTTTGTGGAGACCCTGCGTGAGGCTGCTTTTCCTTGGCGATATTGTCGGCCGCGCCGGGCGTGATGCGGTTACCGCAAGCTTGCCGGGGCTGCGCGAAAAGCTCCGGCTCGATCTTGTGGTGGTGAATGCGGAAAACGCCTCCCACGGGTTTGGCCTGGCGCCGGAGATGGCGCGCGCGCTTTTCGTGGCCGGCGTAGATGTGCTGACGCTTGGCAATCACGCCTGGGATCGCAAGGAAATTATCCCCTATATTGAGGGCGAACCACGCCTGATCCGCCCGCTCAATTACCCGCCCGGCACGCCCGGCAAGGGCGCGGTGGTGGCGGTGCTGGCCGATGGCAGGCGCGCCTTGGTGTTGCAGGCCATGGGGCGGTTATTCATGGAACCTTTGGATGATCCCTTCCGCGCCATTCAGGCGGAATTGGCGCAGCATAGGCTGGGACCGCAGGGTACGGTGCAGGCCATCATCATTGATTTCCATGCCGAAGCTTCATCGGAAAAACAGGCCATGGGCCATAGTTTCGATGGCCGCGTGAGCCTTGTGATCGGCACCCATACTCATGTGCCGACTGCGGATCATCGCATCCTGCCCGGCGGCACCGCGTTTCAGACCGATGCAGGCATGTGCGGCGATTATGATAGCGTGATCGGGATGCAAAAGGCTGGCGCTTCCATCCGCTTTTGGCGCAAGGTGCCGGCGGAACGGCTTGCACCGGCGGAAAACGAAGCGACGATGTGCGGGCTGTTTGTGGAAACGGATGACGCAACGGGGCTTGCGCGCCGTGTTGCACCCTTGCGCATTGGGGGTGGGTTGGATGCGGTGCTGCCTCAATGAGATAACGTTTAGGGGCGCCCGCCCTCTCGATTGAGATACCCCCACATTGTTCCGGGTAAGTGGTGAGGGTAGACGTTCTTTTTTGTCATCTAATTTTCACAATGTTGTTGGTAATATTGGAAAAATATTTCTGGACTTATCAGTTCATCGCTATAAATTAGGTGGTCTACGGAACAAAGGGGGCCCAAAATGGTTGAGCTTCGCATCGGTACCTTCAATCTGGAAAACCTGTTTTTGCGCTACAAGATCCTGGATAAGGAACGCGGCAGCAAGCAGCCAAAGCCTGTAGATCCAGATAATTTCGTGGAAAACGGTGGGCATATCAACCTGCTTGGCATGACGATTAATGATTTCGGCCCGATCTCAAAATCGCTTCGTAAGGAAACAGCACGCATTATCCTTGACAATGCGCCAGATATCCTTGCCGTGCAGGAGGTCGAAAGCCAGGAGGCGCTGTTTCAGTTCAACCGCAAATATTTCGGCAAGAACGCTTATCCATATTACCTTGTCGTTGATGGAAACGACCAGCGCCAGATTGATGTGGGTTTTCTTTCACGATGGCCCATTCTGCAGATCATGACTCACCAATTCTTGCCCGAAGGCACTGCCGACCGGCGCAAAAAGACCTTCTCCCGGGACTGTCTGGGGGTGACCTTTGATGTGAACGGCAAAGAATTGACCATATTCAACAACCACCTGACATCACGTATCTCTGACCCCGATGGCACAGGAAGGCGTGAACCACAAAGCAAGGCTATCATCGATATCATCAAGGCCAGCTTTCCGAAACCTGAGAGAGCGAATTGGGTCATATGTGGGGACTTTAACGCCTTGCCTGATGAGACGCCCGTTACCTGGATAGAAAAACAAATCGCGGCAGAAAATGTCGTCAACCGCCTGCCGGAGGATGATCGCTGGACCTACATCTACAAGGGGGCACGACAACAACTGGACTATATTTTGGCATCACGGGCGCTGGCCGCGCGTAGCAAGGCGCTCCCTGTACTTGATCATTCCGGACAGCCCGCCAAAAAAGGTAAATATGACCCCCAAAAAAAGGGCTATGATTTGGCGGACGGGGCTTCAGACCACAGCGCCCTGTTTTGGGATATCAAACTCTGAGCGACCCTTCGTCATTCGATAGAAGTTTACGCGTGGGCTGAACTGATTATTCACGCATGACTTAGCCGCAGTAGGATGCTTTGGCGGGACGACAGCCCGCGCTTGCCGCCATCCCCGGCCCCGGATATAGGCTGCCGCTCTTCCAATTGATGAAGGAGAGTTGCGGCAATGGCAGGTCATTCCCACGCGAGCAACGTCGCGGCCCGCAAGGAGGCCCAGGGTGCGAAGAAGGCGCAGGCCTTTGGTAAGCTTGTTCGTGAAATTAGTGTCTCGGTCAAAATCGGCATGCCAGATCCGGCGGCCAATCCGCGGCTGCGTGCTGCCATCAAGGCAGCGCTGACCGCGAATATGACGCGCGACACGATAGACCGCGCCATCAAGCGCGCGGTGACCGCCGGTCAGGGCGAGGATTACGAGGAGGTGCGCTATGAAGGCTATGGCCCGCATGGCATTGCCGTCATTGCCGAAGCGCTGACCGATAATCGCAACCGCACCGGTGGTGATTTACGGTCCATGTTCGCCAAGAATGGCGGCGCACTAGGGGAGACAAACTCGGTCGCCTTCCAATTCGAACGCAAGGGCGTGCTGCGCTATAAGCCTGATGTGGCCTCAGCCGATACCATACAGGAAGCCGCGATTGAAGCCGGCGCCGAGGATGTGGAAAGCACCGAAGACGGCCATGAAATCTCCACCAGTGTTGAGGATTTCGCCGCGGTGCGTGATGCGCTGGAAGCGCGCTTTGGTACGGCGGAAGCGGCCAAGCTTGAATGGTGGTCTACCAATGACATCAAGCTTGACGAAGAACGCGCCAAGGATGTGATGAAGCTGCTCGATCTTCTGGATGATCACGATGACATCCAGAATATCTACGCGAATCTTGAGGTGGAATAGGGCTGGCACGTGACTGACGCTGCCGCCATGGAAGCGCGCCTGCGCAGCAGCTTCGCCAAACAGGGGCTGATGCGGCTTTTCGGCGCGGAGATGACGCGCATCGCACCGGGGCAGGTAGAGATCAGCCTTGCGCCGAAGCCCGAGCTTTCGCAGCAGCATGGTTTTGTGCATGGCGGTGCGTTGACCGCCATTGCCGATAGTGCGGCGGGCTATGCCGCGCTCAGCCTCATGCCTGCCAATAGCGGCGTGCTGACGACAGAGATGAAAATCAATTTTCTGGCGCCTGCCGCAGGTGATCATATCATCGCGCGCGGCAAGGTGCTGAAAGCCGGGCGCACGCTAAGCCTGGTGCAGACGGAAATCTTCGCCGTCACCGCCGGTCAGGAAAGGCTGATTGCCTTCCTGACCGCCACCTTCATGACCATCGAAAATCGCGATGGCATCGAAGATTAAAGCAAGTTACTTCATCGCCCCTTTCAGCACGATGGTGATCTCATCCAAGATCGCCGGATCATCAATGGTGGGCGGCACGGTATAGGGCTCTGCATCGGCGATTTTGCGCATGGTGGCGCGCAAGATTTTACCGCTGCGGGTTTTCGGTAGCCTTGCTACGACCTTCGCATCCTTGAAGGCGGCAACAGGCCCAATCTTCTCACGCACCAGCCCAATCAATTCCCGCGCCAGTATTTCTTCCGGTTTGTTCACACCAGATTTCAGCACCACCAGCCCCAGCGGCACTTGCCCCTTCAGCGTATCGCGCACACCAACCACGGCGCATTCCGCGACATCCGGATGCGCCGCCAAAACTTCCTCCATGGCGCCTGTCGAAAGCCTATGCCCCGCGACGTTGATGATGTCATCCGTCCGGCTCATCACCGAGACATAGCCTTCTGCATCAATCATCCCGGCATCGGCAGTGCTGTAATGCCCGGCGAAATGCGAGAGGTAGGCTTCCTTGAAGCGTTCATCCGCATTGTAGAGTGTGGGCAGCGCCGAGGGCGGCAAAGGCAGCTTCACCGCCAGGCTGCCAATCTGCCCGCGCGGGACTGGCTGACCTGCCTCATCCAGCACCACCACATCATAGCCAGGTGCGGGTTTGCCGCCGGAACCGGCGCGGGTTGGGAAAAGCCCCAGGCCACGGAAATTGCCGGTGATGGTCCAGCCAGTTTCTGTCTGCCACCAATGATCTATCACGGGTTTTTGCAGCAGGCGTTCAGACCAGATGATGGTATCGGGGTCACAACGCTCGCCGGCCAAATAGAGCGCCTCAAGCTTCGACAAATCGTATTTCTTCAGGAAAACGCCTTCCGGGTCTTCCTTCTTGATGGCGCGAATGGCGGTGGGTGCCGTGAACAAAAGCTTCACGCCATGATCCGCGCAAACGCGCCAGAAGGTGCCGGGATCGGGCGTGCCGACAGGCTTGCCTTCAAACAATACCGTGGTGCAGCCGGCGAGCAGCGGTGCATAGACAATATAGGAATGCCCCACCACCCAGCCGACATCGGAAGCCGCCCAATACACATCACCGGGCTTCATGCCATAGACCAGTTCCATGGAATGATGCAGCGCCACCGCATGCCCGCCATTGTCGCGCAAGATCCCCTTTGGCTGACCCGTGGTGCCTGATGTGTACAGGATATAAAGCGGATCAGTGGCGGCGACGGATACGCAGGCATGCGGCGCGGCGGCAGCTTCGGCCACCAGCAAATCCTCATCTCGGCCAGGGATTAAATCACAAGGCGCTTGCGGGCGTTGTAGGATCAACACGGATGATGGCTTATGCGGGGAAAGCGCAATCGCTTCATCGATCAGCGGCTTGTATTTCACCACGCGCCCCGGCTCCAACCCGCAAGACGCGCTGATGATGGCCTTGGGCTTGGCATCGGCAATGCGGGAAGCCAATTCGGCGGCGGCAAAGCCACCAAACACCACCGAATGTACGGCGCCGAGGCGCGCTGCTGCCAGCATGGCAATCGCCGCTTCCGGCACCATGGGCATATAGATCACCACCCGGTCGCCCTTGCCGATACCGCGCGCGGCCAAGGCACCCGCTAGCTTCGCCACGCGGTTTTGCAATTCGGCATAGGTGATGCGCTGAATTTGCCCGGTCATGGGGCTGTCATAGATGATCGCATCCTGTTGCCCGCGCCCGGCGGCAACGTGCCGATCCACGGCGTTGTGGCAGGTATTCAAAGCCGCATCGGGAAACCAGCGGCCATAAACACCCATCGAGGCATCAAAGATGCGCTGCGGCGCGCGGTCCCAGTCAATGCCCCGCGCTGCTTCCGTCCAATAGGCTTCCGGAGCGCGCCGCCAGCGCGCATGGGTCGCGTCATAAAGGCTGGTTTCTGGCATGGCTCACCCCCATCGGATTTTGATACAGCCTGTATCCATTGGACGAAGCAGGCAAGAACGTCTCTTTCTCTGCGCAAAAGAAAAGGGCGGCCCCGGAATCCGGCGCCGCCCCCTTATGATATCTTGCAGTAGCGTGGGCTAAGGCAAGCTACTTGCTGTCTTCCGCGTAGATGTCGCGGTCCTTGGTTTCCGGCACGAAGAAGGTGCCAATCACCACCGTCATCAAGGCGATGACGATCGGATACCAAAGCCCGTAATAGACATCCCCCGTCTGCGCGATCATGGCGAAGCTGGTGGCCGGCAGCAGCCCACCGAACCAGCCATTGCCAATGTGATAGGGCAGCGACATGGACGTATAGCGAATGCGCGTTGGGAAAAGCTCCACCAGCGCCGCCGCGATTGGCCCATAAACCATGGTCACATAGATCACGAGCAGCGTGAGCACCCCAATCAACACCGCCGGCTGTTCGCGGAAAATGTCGAAAGGCGAGGACATTTTCACGACCGATGGGTTGGACGCCGCTGGATAGCCCGCCGTCGTCAGTGCCGCGGCCAAATCCCGCGCGAAGGTCGGGCTATTGCCCATGATCGGCTGCTGGCCCTGAATATGCACAGCGGCAACTGTGCCCGCGGGGGCAGCTTCGACACTGTAATTCACCGAAGCGCGCGCCAGCGCGGCCTTGGCAATGTCGCAAGGTGCGGTGAAGCGCGCCGTACCTGTTGGGTTGAACTGGAAGGAACAGCCCGCTGTATCCGTCACCACCCGCACCGCAATGGTCTGGTGCGCCTTGTGCAGATCAGGATTGGCTTCCGCGCTCATCAGCTTGAACAGCGGGAAATAGGTCAGCGCCGCGATCAGACAGCCGCCCAGGATGATCGGCTTGCGACCAATCTTGTCCGACAACCAGCCGAACAGCACGAAGCCGCCAGAACCCAGCAACAGCGACCAGGCAATCAGCATGTTCGTGGTGAAGCTATCCACCTTCAGCACCTGGCCCAGGAAGAACAACGCATAGAATTGGCCCGTATACCAGACCACCGCCTGACCAGCGACCAGGCCGAGCAGCGCAAACAGCGCCACCTTCGCGTTCTTCCATTGGAAGAAGGCTTCGGAAATCGGCGCCTTGGAATGCTTGCCTTCCGACTTCATCTTTTGGAAGGCCGGGCTTTCTTCCATCTGCAAGCGGATCCAGACGGAAATGCCAAGCAGCACAATGGAAAGTAGGAAGGGTATGCGCCAGCCCCAGGCCTTAAAGGCATCCGGGCCGACGGCCAGCTGCGTGAACAGGATCACCAGCAGCGACAGGAACAGACCCGCCGTCGCGGTGATCTGAATGAAGCTGGTGTAAAAGCCGCGCCGCCCATGCGGGGCGTGTTCGGCAACATAGGTCGCCGCCCCGCCATATTCACCACCCAGGGCCAAGCCTTGCAGCAGGCGCAGAATGATCAGAATGACCGGGGCCATAATGCCGATCTGGTCCGATGTGGGCAGGATGCCGACCACGAAGGTGGAAGCGCCCATGATCAGGATGGTGATCAGGAAGGTATATTTCCGCCCGACCAGATCGCCCAGCCGGCCAAAGAATAGGGCGCCAAAGGGGCGCACCAGGAAGCCGGCGGCAAAGGCGATCAGCGCAAAGATATTGCGCGTGGTTTCGGGGTATTGGCTGAAGAAGTTCGCGCCGATAACGGCCGCGAGTGACCCGTAAAGGTAGAAATCATACCATTCGAAAACGGTACCCAGGGAGGAGGCAAGGATGACCTTCCTCTCTTCACGGGTCATTGGCCGCGGCTCAGCCACGCCGCCTGCTGATGTTGCACTCATAACCGACGCCTTCCTTTCTTCGTTCATTGTCGGCCTCCGACAGCCTGATTTGGCGTGTTGGTGTGCCGGGACGTTCATCCCATCCGGGCGAAGGCGGCCGACATGCTCAGCAAGGGTCGGAACCGCGCCGCAAGGGCCGGGACGCGCGTGATGCTTGGTAATTCAGAGTTTCGCAACTAAAAATTAAGCCGAGAATCCAAAATACCGTAAATTTTCGATCATGTTACAAAAAAGCCATAAAATTAAGACGCCAAGTGTCATTCAGTGATGACATACGAACGAGTAAATTTCCTGAAAGCCTAGCGCTAAAAACACCCTCAAAAGATAAGGGGGCACCGTAGCGCTGGCCAGCCTTGCCGCGAAAGCCTGCTTTTCCCGCCTCGGGCGACACTTCCTTGGCCATGAAGGCCGCCCGCATGGCGACAAGGCTCTTCAGCAAAAGCGGCTCCTTCCCTGGACGGAAGGGGCAATCCTCAAATACGGCGCCAACCTGTGAGGCTTTCGTCAAACTGAAAATCCATCAGAACATCATAGGTCAGCGGATCGCGAGCCTGGCGGATTGAATCAAGAACTGGCAGGTCTTGTCACCCTATGGGGTGCTGCGGATCAATACCGTGGACGTCAACTGCAATGGCTTCCAGGACTGGAATGAATTCCAAATTCAGGCTGAACTGGTGGTCTTGGCCAAACCGAAAATGGCAGGCCTGCCTTACCTGATCGCGGGTCTTGTGGCCGCTCTGTCCACCGGCAAGGCCAGCCGAGCGTTTGGCCGGGTTCAGTTGCAGCAGGCTTTTGTTGACAGGCAAACCTGCCGTTAACACTTTTCCCGCGTAACGTCGCCATACTGTTTTCAGTCGCAAAGCCATTCCGCCAAACTGCGGGAATTACATCCTCATGAAGAAACAGCTCAGGACCAGCGCCCCACAATTTGCCGAAGCGGTTGCTTTGCTGAGGCGGGGTGATGTCGCGGGGGCTGAAGCGATGTGTCTTGCCATTCTTAAGCGCTATCCGAATCATTTCGACGCGCTGCATCTTTCCGGCTTGGCTGCCATACAGGCAGGACGCCTTGATGATGGCATAAGCCGTCTGACCCAAGCGGTCACAATAGCACCAAAGAATGCTGATCTTCACGCCAATCTTGCTCTTGCACTGATGAGCCGGGGTCGCGATGAGGATGCGGCGAAAAGTTTTGAACGTGCCCTAGCATTGGATCCTCACGCGATCGATGCTGGACATAATTACGGGACGCTTCTTCTAAAAATTGGTCGCTATGCGGATGCCATTATAGCCTTTGATCGTGTCATCGCCCGGAAGGCTGATCATGCGGATGCGCATCATCAACGCGGCCGCGCCCTTGCGGAACTGGATAGGCTGGAAGAAGCGTATAGCGCGCATGAAAAGGCGCATCTTCTGCAGCCGAATTCACCTGATTATCTTGCGAGTATGGCAGCAGCGCTTTGCCTGCTGAAACGACATGCAGAAGCCCTGCCATTCATCCAAAAGGCACTTGAGATCAGGCCGGGGTTTGAACTGGCCCTTTTGTGCCGGGTGGACGCGCTGCGCGGGCTTGGTCGCTTGCAGGATAGCCTGGCCGCCGCCGAGGAAGTGATCGCCGCCAACCCTCAATCGCTTCAAGGCCAAATCTGGCGAAATACGATACTGATGCGGCTGGGTCAAACGGAACGCGCCCTGCAAATGTCGCCCGCGTCACGGAACATTGCCCCTGATGATCCAGTGACCTACATCAATCACGGCTTCATCCTTGCCGCCCTGAACCGCTTTGAAGAAGCGCTGATTTTCTATGACCGGGCATTGAAGCTGAAGCCTGACCATCCCGAAGCACATCACAATCGCGCCTTTGCCCTGCTGACACTCGGGCGCTTTGAAGAAGGCTGGCTTTCTTACGAATATCGCAATCTTCGTCATAAAACATTGGCAGCGCGCAAATATACCAAGCCTCTTTGGTGGGGCAAGCAGCCGCTCAAGGATCAACGGCTTTTCGTTTATCCTGAGCAAGGGTTCGGCGATACCATTCAGTTCGCGCGCTACGCCATGCTTGCCGCTAACGCCGGGGCGCGTGTTGCGCTTTCAGTGCAAAATCCGCTGCGCCGGGTCTTCAAGGATTTTCACCCTGGCGTGACAGTCATCGGTCATAATGAAGCGCCGACCGAATTTGATTTGCACTGCCCGCTTCTCAGCCTGCCGCTTGCCTTCGGTACCCGGCTTGAAACCATTCCGGCCTGGCCGCAAGGCTATCTCAAGGCGCCAGCAGAAGACGTGGCACGCTGGGCGCAACGCCTGCCCGCAGGCCGCCGGCGTATCGGGCTGGTCTGGAGCGGCAGCACGATCCACACCAATGACGCCAATCGATCCTTGGCACTGGAAAGGCTTTCGCCGTTGTTCCAATCTGGTGATGCCTGGGTGTCATTGCAGAAGGAGGTGCGGGAATCAGATCAACCCGCGCTGCAAGCTTCTGGCCTATTCGATCTGACCGCGGAGCTTGGTGATTTCGCCGATACGGCGGCGCTGATTTCCGCGCTTGATCTGGTGATTACGGTGGATACTTCGGTCGTGCATCTGGCGGCTGCACTTGGCAAGCCTGTCTGGCTGATGGTGCCTTTTTCGCCGGATTTTCGTTGGTTGTTGAAACGCGAAGACTCCCCCTGGTATCCCAGTCTGCGCCTGTTTCGCCAGCAGCGCTTAGGCGATTGGGAAGGGGTTATTGCGCGGATCGGTGCGGCGCTTCAGCCGTGATGGCGCTTAGTGCGGCTCCCGTTCACGTCCGTTCACCGGACACGCACTAAACCTTTGTTTGGTCGCATGTCCCGAGACACCAGGTGCTTACTGTACGCGGATGGCGGCTTCGCGAATGATCGGTGTCCAGCGGTCAATCTCACCTTGGATATGTAGTGCGAAAGCCTCGGGCGTTCCGCCGACGACCAAAGCGCCTTGCTGGCGTCGCAGGGTTTCTACAATCTCCGGCTGCGCCAGGATTGTATTGAAGGTAGCATTTGCCTTGGCAATGATATCACTGGGCAGTCCCGCAGGCCCGACCAGCCCATACCAAAGTGATCCCGCGACACCCGGCACCGTTTCACTGAGCGTTGGCACTTCCGGCAGCCCGGCAAAGCGATTAGGCGTGCTGACAGCAATCACGCGCACCGTACCAGCCTGCAAGAAGGGCGCGGCGGAGGAGATGGAGGTAACGGTAAGGTCGACCTCTCCCTTCGCGACCGCGGCCACCATATCGGCGCCGCTGCGATAGACAACATGCAGCATCTCCATGCCGCCACCAGCCCGGCGTTGCAGCAATTCCATGGTCAGGTGGCTAATATGGCCGGCGCCCACGCTGCCAAAGCTGAAACTGCCCGGCTTTGCCTTCGCAGCCGCCAGGATGCCGGCAACATCCCTTTCTGCAAGCGTGCTGCGCGCTACCAGAATAAGCGGCATATCCGCCAGGAAAATGATGGGCGTGAAGGCACGCCGTGGATCATAGGGCAGGTCGCGATAAAGCTCATGCGCCAGCGCACCTGATGCCAATTCGCCCATCAATAAGGTGCTGCCATCTGGGCGCGCCTGCGCCACATGCGCAGCACCAATGGTGCCGCCCGCACCGGGGCGATTATCCACGATGATGTTCTGCCCATTGCTGAGCGGGGGAAAATGCGGCGCCAGGATGCGGATCAGGATGTCTATTGCCCCGCCTGGCCCGAAGGGGACCACCACGCGCACCGGCCTGTCTGGCCAGGTTGCGGCCTGGGCTTGGGCGTGGCGCCCTGGCGCCAAAAGGCTCAGGGTAAGTGCTGTCCCTTGGAAGGCGACCGAACGGCGGCTCAGCATGGCGTTTCCTTATTTATCGGCGTTTGGGGCCGTTGCGCCACAAGGGTGCTGAATAATTGCCGCTGCCGCAAGAACTGGGAGCATTTTCAGGCCAAATCGATTCACGGGCTGGATGCTGGCCGGGGGCGCTGCCCATTGGCGCCCCTCGGTTGGAAGTGCTTGCCTATGCAAATTAAATTAACTACATGTCATTTTAAAGTAACCTAAATTTGTCTGGGAAGCCGTTGGGTGCGTATTCAAACAGGGAGACAAAGGATGATTGAAACTTCACGTGGCAAGGCCGATAGCGTTGAAATGGCTCTGTTGCTTGGTGGGATAGCCGCCGTGCTTGTGGCCTATTTCCTGCCGGCGGTGACCTTTGCCGGTCAGCGCGGCGCGGCGGTTTTTGGCCTTTCCATCTTCAGCAAGCTGCCGATCATGAGCGCGCTTGCCTTCGCCGCCATGGCGGCGGCGCTGGCCACGCGGGTTATCCCCTCGCTCGAGAAATACGCCGAACAGGCGGCGGTTATTGCGATCCTGATGGTTCTGGCGCCGGCGCTGCTGGGCTTCATGATGGCGCTCGACCCCTGGACCGGGATCCGCCAGACCATGCTGAAAATGGCCAATGCCCGCACCGTGAAGGTGGACCCCAGCTTTGCCTATATTCCACTTTTCGCTGGCGCCACGATGATGGGCTTTTCGCTGCGCCGGCGCATGCGTCGCACGGCCCAGGGCGCTGTTCCGGCCTGAAGCAATAAATCTGCTTAAGGTTCTGCGATTTCCTCGCGTTAGAACCATCGGGCACTGAGCGTTTATCCCGCTTCTGGACGAAGCGCTCTTTGCCCGTTACCACCATCGCCATGAGCCCTGCCGCCATCATCCTCGCCGCCGGTCTTGGGACGCGCATGCGCTCCACCCAACCCAAAGTGCTGCACCCCCTGGCGGGGCGGCCCATGATCCAGCATTTGATCGGCGCTTGCGCGCAGGTTTTTGGGCGCATTGTGGTGGTGGTTGGGCCCGATATGTCGGCGCTGGAAGACGCTGTGGCGCCGCGAGAAGTGGTGGTTCAGCGGGAAAGGCTCGGCACCGGCCATGCGGCGCTGCAAGCGGCCCCCTTGCTTGGCGGGCATCAGGGTGATGTCGCGGTGCTTTATGGTGACAATCCGCTGATCTCTACCGCCACCTTGCAGGCGCTGGTGGCTGCTCGCCAAACCGCTGGGCTTGCGCTGCTGGCCATGCGGCCCGCTGATCCCGCGCGCTATGGGCGCGTGGTGCTGGATGAGAAATCCGAAGTCACGCGGATTGTCGAATGGGCGGATGCGACTGAACAAGAACGCGCGATCGGTCTTTGCAATGCCGGCGTGATTTCCGCGCCGGCGCAGGATTTGTTTCGCTGGCTCAGCGCCATCAGCAACAACAACGCCAAGGGCGAATACTACCTGACGGATGTCATTCAGCAGGCGCGGCTTGAAGGCAAGCGCGTGGTCGCGGTGGAAGCGCCAGAGGCTGAGCTTCGCGGCATCAATAGCCGTGCTGAATTGGCGCAAGCAGAAGCCGAAGTGCAGCGAAGCCTGCGCGCTGCCGCCATGGCGGGTGGTGTGACGATGTTGGCGCCCGATACAGTGCATCTTTGCCATGACACCAAGCTTGGCGCGGATGTGGTACTGGAGCCGAATATCTTCTTCGGGCCAGGAGTCTCCGTGGAAGATGGCGTCAGCATTCGTGCATTCAGTCATTTGGAAGGATGCGTGGTGAAGCAGGGTGCGATCATTGGCCCTTACGCGCGGTTGCGCCCCGGCACGGTCATTGAAACTCACGCCCATGTTGGCAATTTCGTGGAGCTGAAAGCAACCACGCTCGGCCCCAGCGCCAAGGCAAATCACTTGAGCTATTTGGGCGACGCGACGATTGGCGCTGGGGCCAATATCGGCGCCGGCACCATCACCTGCAATTATGACGGCGTGGCGAAGCATCGCACCGAAATTGGTGAAGGCGCTTTCATTGGCAGTGATACGGCTTTGGTAGCACCTGTCAGGATTGGTGCGCGCGCGCTGGTGGCAGCGGGCAGCGTAATTACGGAAGACGTGCCCGATGACGCGCTGGCGATTGCGCGCGGGCGTCAGGTAGTGAAGCCGGGACGCGGGTTCAAGGGCAAGGGGAAGCGCTGATGTGCGGCATTGTTGGTGTGGTTGGGCAGGCAGCGGCGGCGCCTCGGCTTTTGGAAGCGCTGCGGCGGCTGGAATATCGCGGCTATGACAGTGCCGGCATTGCGACATTGATTGAAGGCCGCATTGATCGCCGGCGGGCCGAGGGCAAGCTTGTTAATCTGGCGGCTGCCTTGGAGACCTCGCCATTGGCCGGCTCCACCGGCATCGGCCATACGCGCTGGGCAACCCATGGTGCGCCCACAACGCGCAATGCGCATCCGCATGGCACGGCGCGCGTTGTTGTTGTGCATAACGGGATCATCGAAAACCACGCCGAATTGCGCGCCGAATTGGAAGCGCGCGGCCATGCCTTCCAGACGGAAACTGATACCGAAACCTTTGCGCTTCTGGTGGATGATTTCCTGCAAGGCGGGCAGGGGCCGGAAGAAGCGGCTGCCGCCGCGCTGAAGCGGGTGCATGGCGCCTTTGCATTGGCAATGATTTTTGCGGGCCATCCGGATTTGCTGATTTGCGCCCGCCAAGGCGCGCCGCTCGCCGTTGGCTTTGGTGAGGGGGAGATGTTTGTGGGATCGGATGCGCTGGCACTCGCCCCCTTCACGCGACGCATTGCGTATTTGGAAGAAGGCGATTGGGCGGTGCTGGATCGCACCGGCGCGCGGTTTCATGATGCGACAGGCGCGGAAGTGGTGCGCCAGATCAAGCTCACCGCTGTTTCGGGCGCGACCACCGGCAAGGGCAATTATCGCCATTTCATGGAAAAGGAATTGCACGAACATCCGGTGGTGCTGGGTGATACGCTGACGCAATATCTGGACCCGGCGCAGCGGCGCGTTGTGTTGCCGGAATTACCCTTCGATCCCGTGACCGTGCCGCGTTTGACAATGACCGCTTGCGGCGGTGCCTATTTGGCGGGTCTGGTCGGCCGCTATTGGATTGAGGAATTGGCGCGCCTGCCGGTGGATGCCGATGTCGCCAGTGAATTGCGCTACCGCGACCCGCCCTTGCCGGAGGGCGGTGGCGCGCTGCTGCTGAGCCAAAGTGGAGAGACCGCCGATACACTCGCAGCACTTCGGCTATTGAAGCAACGCGGCCAGCGCATTCTGTCCATTGTGAATGTCCCGGAAAGCACAATGGCACGCGAAAGCGATGCCACGGTGCTGACCGTGGCGGGGCCGGAAATCGCGGTGGCTTCCACCAAGGCTTTCACGGCGCAGCTTGCGATATTGGCCTGCTTAGCAATTGGGCTTGGCCGTGCGCGCGGGGCGATTAGCGTCGCACAGGAAGCAGAGCTGACCGCCGCATTGTTGGAAGTGCCATCCAACGCCGCGGCCGTTTTGGAACGTGATGGTGAAATCCGTGCCATGGCAGCGGAAGTGGCCAAGGCGCGGGATGTTCTTTTCCTAGGCCGAGGATCGCTTTTCCCGATTGCTTTGGAAGGCGCGCTGAAGCTCAAGGAAATTTCCTATATCCATGCCGAGGGTTATGCGGCAGGCGAAATGAAGCATGGCCCGATTGCGTTGATTGATCCTGCCGTGCCGGTGATCGCGCTTTGCCCCTCAGGCCCGCTATTTGAAAAAACCGCGTCCAATCTTCAGGAATCGGCAGCGCGTGGCGGTCGCGTCATGGCCTTCACCGATGATCTGGGCGCGGAAAAGCTGCGCGGCTTTGCGGAGCGCATTGTGGTGCTGCCGCGCGTGTCGGCCTTTGCTGCACCCATTCTGCATACCATTTCCGTGCAGTTCCTCGCCTACCATGTTGCGGTTTTGAAGGGCACGGATGTGGATCAGCCGCGTAACCTCGCGAAAAGCGTCACGGTGGAATAGCGCGCAACGCCTCTGCGACAAAGGGGATCAGTAATAGCGCAAGAAACAGAAGGGCCGCATCATTCCTCAATGATCGCAACGGCACGCGTCCAGCCGGCGGAACCGCGATGCACCTTCACGGGGAAGCAGGAAATCATGAAGCCATCCGGCGGCAGACTTTCCAGATTCGTGAGCTTTTCCATGTGGCAATAGCCGATCTCTCGCCCTGCGCGATGGCCTTCCCAGATCAGTGACGCATCACCGGTTTCCTGCACCTTTTTCTTCGTCAGTGAAAACGGCGCATCCCAGGACCAGCCATCAATCCCCGTCACACGTACGCCCTGTTCCAGCATCCAAAGCGTGGCCGCCTTGCCGACACCGCAGCCGCTATGGATGAAATCATCCTGCCCGTAACGGCTGGCGGCGCGCGTATTCACCACTACAATTTCAAGCGGTTTCAGTGTGTGGCCGATGCGCTGCAATTCCGCCTTCACATCTTCTGGCGTCGCGACATAGCCATCCGGGAAATGCCGGAAATCGAGCTTCACGCCAGGCTGAAAGCACCAATCCAGCGGGACCTCATCAATGCGCCAGGAAGGCTCTCCACCCGGAACGGTCCTTTCATTCATGCGGCTGAAGAAGTGATAGGGCGAATCAAGATGCGTCCCGCTATGGGTTGTGATGCGCACCACTTCCCGCGCGGCGAATTGGCCTTCGGGCAATTGATCCACACTGATGCCGAATTCCTGCGCCAGACGCGGCGCGGTCATGTGATGGTCGTGATACTCAATCTCCGGCAGCATATGCGGCGGGTCGGAAGCGATCCCGCCTTTGAGTGCCACTGAAATATCAATGAAACGGCGTGCCATGGCTTCCCCCTTATTCTTCAAAAATCGCAACAGCGCGTGTCCAGCCCGCGGAGCCACGATAAACTTTCACGGGTAGGCAGGAAATGGTGAAGCCGCTGGGCGGCAGCTTATCCAGGTTTGAAAGTTTTTCGATGTGGCAATAGCCAATTTCTCGCCCTGCGCGATGACCTTCCCAGATCAGCGAAACATCGCCGGTGGCTGCGACCTTCTTTTTGGTCAGTGAAAACGGCGCATCCCAGGACCAACCATCCGTGCCGGTCACGCGCACGCCCTGTTCCAACAGCCAAAGTGTGGCTTCCTTGCCCATGCCGCAGCCGGAATGGATATAATCATCCTCCCCATAACGTGCGCCGGCGGCGGTATTCACCACAACAATCTCCAGCGGTTTCAGCGTATGGCCAATGCGCTTCAATTCGGCCTGCACATCGGCGACTGTGGCGACATAGCCATGCTCAAAATGCCGGAAATCCAGCTTCACGCCAGGCTGCAAGCACCAATCTAGCGGCACCTCATCAATGCGCCAGGAAGGCTCGCCACCCGGCACCAGTCCTTCATTCATGCGGCTGAAATAATGATAGGGCGCGTCAATATGCGTGCCGTTATGGGTGCTGATCTGCACGCGCTCAATCGCGGCATATTCGCCTTCGGGCAATTGATCCACGCTAATGCCGAAATCCTGCGCCATGCCAGGCGCGGTCATGTGGTGATCGAGATACTCGATCTTTGGCAGCGCATGGGGTGGGTCACTGATGATGCCGGCACGGAGTGCCACGGATATGTCAACGATGCGACGGGGCATGGGGTTTCTCCTTCTTGTATGATCAAACAGGCCAGGCAATGGCGGGCGCGATGGCGCCGCGACATTCGCCAAAGCCGATGGAAACAGCGCCGGGCGCTTCAGCACGGGCGCGGAAAATCACCTCATCACCATCCTGCAACCAGCGGCGGGTTTCGCCATTGGGCAGGGTGATGGGGCCGGTAAGGCCAAGTTCAGCGAGGCAGGCAGCGGCAGTGTCTTCCGGGCCGGAAACCGTGCCGCTGCCAAGCAAATCGCCGGGCAGCAGATTGCAGCCATTGGTGCCGTGATGCGCCACCATTTGCGCCGCCGTCCAATACATGCGCGCGAAATCCGTATCTGTCAGAAGCGCGGGCGCGGCACCATCCGCGCGCATCTTGGTGGTCACCAGCAAAGCTTGCATCCGCACCCCCAGCGCCCCAGCCGCACGATTCCAGGCGCTATCCAGATAGGGCAGGGGAGGCGGATCAATCGCTGGTGCCGCTTGTGCGAAGGGTTCCAGCGCTTCCGCTGTAACCACCCAGGGCGAGACCGAGGTAGAAACGCTTTTCGCCAAGAACGGTCCTAGCGGCGGCATTTCCCAACGCTGGATATCGCGTGCCGACCAATCATTCAGCAAGCCGAAGCCGAAAATACGCTGCGGTGCCTCGGCCATGGTCACGGGTGTGCCAAGCTTATTCTCCCCCGCAATCCAGATCGCCAATTCCAATTCGTAATCCATCGCTTCCGATGGGGCGAAGCGTACCTCGCCATCGCTGCGCGCCCATTGGCCATGCGGGCGGATCACATCCTCGCCACTCACGCGCACGGAACTGGCACGAGAATGATAGGCGACAGGCAAATGGCGAAAGGCCTGGGGCAGGGGATTTTTGGGGTCACGCCGCACGCCAAGCCGCGCGCAGTGATCATAACTCGCCATAAAGTCAGAAAAATTCGCGACCGTGGCGGGCATGTGCATTTGCGCATCACGCATGGGCACCAGAACGCGCGCGGCCAAGGTTTCAGCCGGTGAACCCGCCGCCAGCAATGCGGAAAGCTGCGCCCGCAAAGCAGCAGAAGCGCCCCTGCCCAGCGCCATCAGCGCATTCAGGCTTGGCCCTGCGGCGGCTTCTGCGGCGACACCGGAAAGCAGGCCAGCCCCTATCGCGGCGCGCAGATCCAGAATCATCTCGCCAATCGCAACCCCGCCGCGCGGCGCTTCCCCGGCGCGACTGAAAATGCCAAAGGGCAGGTTCTGGATCGGGAAATCCTGTCCTGGCTGATTGGCGGTAGCGACCCAGCTTTTCAGACTGGGGTTATGAGTGGCATCCATGCGGGCGTTCCTGTGGCTTTCTTGGGGGCGATCATGGCCCGCCGGGGCGCGAAGGCAAGCCCGCGTGCGCAAGGCTTGGGAAAAGGCACGCTTTCAGCCTATTCTGGCACAAAGCCCTGGAGGACCCCCATGCTCGACGCCACCACCAAGCTGCCCTTGAAGGACCCCGCCCTTTTCCGTCAGGCGAATTACATCGCCGGCGCCTGGGTGCAGGCGGATAGCGGCAAGACCATTGCCGTGCGTAACCCTGCTAGCGGGGAAGTAATTGGCGAAGTGCCCGCCATGGGCCAGGCCGAAACCCGCCGCGCCATTGAAGCCGCCAATGCCGCCTGGCCGGCCTGGCGCGCAATGTTGGCAAAAGATCGCGCCGTGATCCTGCACAAAATCGCAGCACTCATGCATGAAAATTCCGATGATCTGGCTGCGATCATGACGGCTGAGCAAGGCAAGCCTTTGGCCGAAGCGAAGGGCGAAGTGGTTTATGCCGCTTCCTTCATTGAATGGTTCGCCGATGAAGGCCGCCGCGTGCAGGGTGAGACGATCCCGCAAAACGCCAAGGGCCGCCGCATTCTGGTGACCAAGGAACCAATCGGCGTATTCGCCGCCATCACGCCGTGGAATTTCCCTGCGGCCATGATCACCCGCAAGGCGGGGCCAGGTTGGGCTGCAGGCTGCACGGGCGTGATCCGCCCGGCATCGCAAACGCCGTTTTCTGCGCTTGCCTTGGCGGTATTGGCAGAACGCGCGGGCATGCCTTCTGGCGTCTGCAATGTGATCACCGGGCCTTCGGGCGAGACAGGGAAGGAACTCACCAGCAACCCGATCATCCGTAAGCTTTCCTTCACGGGTTCCACGGAAGTCGGGCGCGTGCTACTCGCGCAATGCGCCGCGACCATCAAGAAGACCTCGATGGAATTGGGCGGCAATGCGCCCTTCATTGTGTTTGATGATGCGGATCTGGATGCGGCCGTTGCGGGGGCGATGGCGTCCAAATATCGCAATGCGGGGCAGACCTGCGTCTGCGCCAATCGCATCCTGGTGCAGGATGGCGTTTATGAAACCTTCGCCGCCAAGCTGAAGACGGCTGTGGAAGGGCTGAAGGTTGGCCCCGGGATGGAACCAGGCGTCACACAAGGCCCGCTGATCAATGCCGATGCGGTCGCCAAGGTTGAAGAACATATCGCCGATGCGTTGGCGCAAGGTGCAAGCCTTATCACGGGCGGCAAGCGCCATGCGCGCGGCGGCAATTTCTTTGAACCGACGATCCTTTCGAATGTGCCGCGTGGTGCCAAGATTTTCGGGGAAGAGACCTTCGGCCCGGTGGCGCCGCTGTTCCGCTTCAAGACCGAAGAAGAAGCCATCCAAATGGCCAATGATACGGAATTTGGCTTGGCTTCTTACTTCTACGCCCGCGATGTCGGGCGCATTTTCCGTGTCGCGGAAGCTTTGGAATACGGCATTATCGGCATCAATGAAGGCATCATCTCCACCGCCGAAGTGCCCTTTGGTGGCTTCAAGCAATCGGGCCTTGGGCGTGAAGGCAGCCATATGGGGATCGAAGAATATCTTGAAGTGAAATACCTCGCCATTGGTGGTATTGGCACGTGAGTGAGGCGATTTTCCTGGAGGACCTATTCCCGGGCCGGCGCTTTACCGCGGGCTCGGTCGCGGTTGATGCCGAGGAAGTCAAACGCTTCGCCGCGCTTTATGACCCGCAGCCCTTCCATATGGATGAAGCAGCGGGTGCCGCGCATCCGCTTTTTGGGCGGCTGGCCGCGAGTGGTTGGCACACTGCCGGCATGACCATGCGCATGGTAGTGCAGGCCATTGGCGGCATTTCCGGCGGCATTGTCGGTGGCGGCGGTGAGCTGCAATGGACCAAGCCGGTCTATCCCGGCGATACGTTGCGCGTAGAGATCGAGGTGCTGGAAGTAGCACCATCACGCTCTCGGCCAGATCGCGGTAGCGCGCTGATGCGCAACACAACCTTCAACCAGCATGATGAGCCGGTGCAGATTTTCACCGTGCGCGTTGTTGTCCCGAAACGTCCGGTTTGATCGATTTTCTTGAGGTTTCCATGGCTTATGATTTTGATCTTTTCGTAATTGGTGGCGGTTCGGGTGGGGTGCGCTCCGCGCGTATTGCCGCCGGCCATGGGGCGCGGGTGGGTGTTGCTGAAGAACGCTTCTGGGGCGGCACTTGTGTGAATGTCGGCTGCGTGCCGAAGAAGATCATGGTGAATGCGGCTGAATATGGCGCCTGGGCGGAAGATGCGGCGGCTTTCGGGTGGTCGTTTGAAAATCACGGGCATGATTGGGCGAAGCTGGCGGCGGCACGAGACGCCGAAATGGCGCGGCTTTCGGGGATTTATGGCCGCTTGCTGGGCAATGCAGGTGTGACTTCCTTCGATGCGCGCGCCACCTTCCTGGATGCGCATACGCTTGATGTTGGCGGTAAGCGCGTGACGGCAGAGCGCATCATCATCGCAGTCGGCGGTGTCGCGACGCGGCTTGATATTCCAGGCGCTGAGCTTGGGCTGATTTCCGATGATATCTTCATGCTGAAGGCGTTGCCCAAGCGCGTTGCGGTACTCGGCGCGGGCTATATCGCAGTGGAATTCGCCTGCATCCTGAAGGGGCTTGGGGCGGAGGTGGCGCTTGTGCATCGCGCGCCCCTGCCGCTGCGTGGCTTTGATGAGGATATTCGCAGCGCCGCCGCGGAAGCGCTGGTGGCGCAGGGCATTACCTGCCGCGCCGGCGTCAGCCCCACGCGCATCGAAGCGCAAGGTGAGGCGCGGTTGCTGCATCTTTCCGATGGCAGCGCGACGGCATTCGATGCGGTTTTTTTCTGCACGGGCCGCTCGCCCGCCACAAAGGGATTGGGGCTGGAAAAGGCAGGCGTCGCGTTCAATGCTGCTGGCGCCATTGTGGTGAATGATGATCACACCACCAACCAGCCGCATATCTTCGCCATTGGCGATGTGCTGGACCGGGTGAACCTGACGCCGATGGCCACTGCCGTGGGGCATGCTTTGGCCGATACGCTGTTCGGCAATAATCAGCGCCGTGTGAGTTATGAAAATGTGCCGACAGCGGTTTTCATGAACCCGCCCATCGGCACGGTGGGCATCACCGAAGAAGAAGCCGCCAAGCGCGGTCCCGCTGATATCTACGTCACGCGCTTCATCCCCATGCGCCATACCATCAGCAAGCGCGAGGGCCGCAAGACGCTCATGAAGCTCGTGGTCTGCCAACGTACGCAAAAAATCCTCGGCGCGCATATGATCGGCGAAGATGCTGGTGAGATGATGCAAGGCATCGGCATTGCCGTGGTGATGGGCGCGACCAAGCAGGATTTTGATCGCACCATTGGCATACATCCAACGGCGGCTGAGGAATTCGTCACACTCCGCACCCGCACGCGCGTGGTGGGCGCGTGATGCAGCCGGCGCAGCGCCTGATCATCGGCTTCGCCTCGGCGGGGCATTTCCTGCATCATGTGCTGACGGGGCTTTTCCTGACGCTGGCCGTGATTTTGGAAGGCGTCTGGCAAAGACCCTATGCGGAAATCATTGCGCTTTGGACGCTCGGTGCGGCAATGATTGGCGTTGGCGCACCGCTGGCCGGTTGGCTCGCGGATCGCTTCGGCCATGCGCGCATGATGACGGTGTTTTTCCTGGGTATCGGGCTTGCTTCCATCATCGCCGGCTTTGTTGCCGATAGTGCTGAGATGGGGCTCGCACTCGCGCTTCTGGGTGGCTTTGGCGCGATTTATCATCCGGTTGCACTCGCCTGGGTTTCCATGACCGCGCAGCCCGATGCGCGCGGGCGACTGATGGGTATTCTGGGCATTGCGGGCAGCATCGGCGTTGCCTGCGCAGCCGTGATTGCCGGTGGCCTGGCGGAGGTTGCCGGTTGGCGCATGGCGATGATCCTGCCCGGTATTGTCACCATCATTGCGGGCTTAGCGCTGCTATTCTGCCTGCTCACTGGTCGTGTTGCCGCCAGCAATCACCAGCCAGGTCAGGAAGCTGCGCAGGCTGCGGCGGCAGAGGCCGCGCGCATTCCCTGGGGCGTGCTGATCGTGCTCGCCATCACCTTCATGCTCGGCTCCATTGCCTATACCGCCTATTCCACTGCGCTGCCAAAATGGCTGAGCGACATGCTGCTGCTTGATTCCGCCCGGCCAGCGCAGCTTGGCCTGATTGTGGGTGCTGTCATGTTGATGGGTAGTGTGGGGCAATTGATTGGCGGGCGGCTCGCGGATCAGATGCCGATGAAGACGCTTTATGTCGCGACCTTCGTGGTGAAACTGCCGCTCATGCTCCTGGCGGCCTGGTTTGGCGGCGTTTGGGTACTGCTGATTGCTGTGTTCATCGGCTTCATGTTCGATTTCTCGGCACCAGTCGAAAACCTGCTGCTGGCGCGCTATTCATCGGGCAAGCGGCGCGGCCTGGCCTTTGGGCTGAAATTCGCCATGGGTTTTGTCGCGGCCCCGCTGGGGGTGAACCTTGTTGCATGGGCCTATGGCGATGCTGCGGGCGGCGCGCCGGCGCTATTCCTGACCCTGGCTGTTCTTGGGCTTGTCATGCTGGCCGCTGCCATGGCTTTGCCGCGTGAAGCGGGCGCGCGCACGGCACCGCGGGCTGTGCCGGCATAAGGCTTCCACCGCATCGCCAAGCGGTGCAGGATACGCCCTCGAAAGCATTTAGGGATACCGCCCGATGAAAACGCGCGCCGCCGTGGCTGGGCAAGCGAAACAGCCACTCACCATTGAAACTGTGGATTTGGATGGCCCCAAAGCCGGCGAAGTGCTGGTCGAAATCATGGCAACTGGCGTTTGCCATACGGATTCCTACACGCTGGACGGGCTGGATTCTGAGGGGCTTTTCCCCGCCATCCTAGGACATGAAGGTGCCGGCATTGTGCGCGAAATCGGCGCGGGCGTCACCAGCGTGAAGCCCGGGGATCATGTGATTCCGCTCTACACGCCGGAATGCCGCGCCTGCAAAACCTGCCTCAGTCAGCGCAGCAATCTTTGCACGTCCATTCGCGGCACCCAGGGCAAGGGTGTCATGCCCGATGGTAGTAGCCGCTTCAGTTGTGAAGGTGCTGCATCTGGCAAACCGCTTTTCCATTACATGGGCTGCAGCACTTTCTCGAATTTCACCGTGCTGCCGGAGATTGCGGTTGCGAAAGTGCGCGAAGACGCGCCCTTCGACAAAATTTGCTACATTGGCTGCGGAGTCACCACCGGCATCGGCGCGGTGATCTATACGGCCAAGGTCTGGCCTGGCGCCAATGTGGTTGTCTTTGGCCTAGGCGGTATTGGCCTGAATGTCATCCAGGGTGCGCGTATGGTGGGGGCCGACAAGATCATCGGCGTTGACATCAACCCCGCCAAACAGGCCATGGCGCGCAAATTCGGCATGACGCATTTCATCAACCCGAATGAGATCGGCACCGATAAGGTGGTGCAGGCCATCACTGATTTGACTGGCGGTGGCGCCGATTTCTCCTTCGATTGCACCGGCAATGTCGCGGTGATGCGCCAGGCGCTGGAATGCTGCCATCGCGGCTGGGGTGAGAGCATCATCATCGGCGTCGCACCCTCAGGCGCTGAAATCGCCACGCGGCCCTTTCAATTAGTCACTGGCCGCGTCTGGAAAGGTTCCGCCTTTGGCGGCGCGCGCGGGCGCACCGATGTGCCGAAGATTGTGGATTGGTACATGGAAGGGAAGATCAATATTGACGACCTGATCACCCACACCATGCCGCTTGAGAAAATCAACGACGCCTTCGATTTGATGCATGAAGGCAAGTCCATTCGATCAGTGGTGGTGTTTTAGAAAAGCACTTCAAGCACCATTCACCATGCTCTCAAAATCCCGAAACAGGCTGATCGCCTCCGGGTCGAAAAAGGGCAGGATTTGGCTCAGGAAAATCCCTGCCGTGCCGCGGCCATGGTCAATCCAATAGAAGGTATTGCCAAGCCCGGCCCAGGCGAGCCCACCGGCGGACCGCCCCTGCGGTGATGGGCGCCGGTTCACCAAAAAGGTCAGCCCCCAGCCATTCGCCGTGCCGGGGAAGAAATCCGCATCGCGCGTGGCGCTGGGCACCGCGGAAATCATCGGGCGCACCGAAAGTGGCGCAATCTGGTCGCGCGCCATCTCGGCCACGGTCTCCGGCTTCAGCAGCCTGATCTTGCCGTGCTTGCCGCCATTCAAAATCATGCGCGCGAAAGCCAAATAGTCCCACGCGGTGCCGTAAAGCCCGCCGCCACCCGTTTCAAACTCCGGCTCCTGCGGCACTTCGAAGGGAATGACGGAAAGCGCGCCATCCGCGCCGCGCCCATGCATGGCGGCTAAGCGCGCCCTTTGATCCGGGCGCAGCTTGAAGGATGTATCAACCATGCCGAGCGGCTCGAAAATCACCCGCGCCAGATGCGCGCCAAGCGTCTCGCCCGTCGCGGCTTCAATCATCTTGCCGGCCCAATCTATGCCGATCCCATAACTCCAATCCTCGCCAGGGTCGAAGAGTAGGGGCAGGGCAAGTGCTGCATTGCGGCAGGTGCCAACCGCAGGCGTGCCGGTCGCCTTGCGGAAGCGCGCGATATCCGCGCTCCACATGTCATAGGCATAGCCCGAGGTATGGGTCAGCAAATGCCGTAGCGTGATGGGGCGCTTCGCCGGGCGAAGCTTGGGCTGGCCCGCCTCATCAAAGCCTTCCAGCACGCCAAGCGCGCCGATCCCTGGCACCAGGGAGTTTGCCGGCGCATCAAGGGAAAGCTTGCCCGCTTCCACCAGCATCATGGCCGCCGCCCCAGTGATGGCCTTGGTCATGGAGGCAATCCAGAACACCGCATCAGGCTGCATCGGTTCGGCACTTCCCACGGCCCGGCTGCCAAAACCCGCATCCCAGCTACCCCCATGCCGGTCACCCAAAGCCAGCACCAGGCCGGGAATGGCCCCCGCCTGCACGGCCTTTTGCATCCGAATTGCGATATCTTGCTGCCTATCCATGCCCGCTGCTTTCCTTGCCATTCTGCCGCGCTGCCCGCCTGCTCTTCCCCTAAGCACGGGCTCGTGTTTATTGTGCCCGGTCTTGTTTCAAGGAGATAGGCGGAAATGACTGCGCGGGGCTGGAGCCCGGAATCATGGCGGAACATGCCGATCAGGCAGGTGCCGGAATATCCCGACCAGGCGGCTTTGGCCGCAATGGAAGCCAAGATCGCGCGATTTCCCCCGCTCGTTTTTGCCGGTGAGGCGCGGCGCCTCAAGGCTTCCTTGGCGCGTGCCGGGGATGGCCAAGCCTTTGTGCTGCAAGGCGGCGATTGCGCCGAAAGCTTTGGTGATTTCACGGCGAATATCATCCGCGATACCTTTCGCGTGCTGCTGCAAATGGCCGTGGTGCTGACCTTTGGTGGCGCCCTGCCAGTGGTGAAGCTTGGCCGCATGGCTGGGCAATTCGCCAAGCCGCGATCTTCCGATAATGAAACGCTTGCTGGCGTGACGCTGCCTTCCTATCGCGGCGATATCATCAATGGGCCGGATTTCAGCCCTGCGGCGCGTATTCCCGATCCGTCGCGGATGGAATTCGCCTATATGCAATCGGCTGGTACGCTCAATCTGCTGCGCGCCTTCTCCACTGGCGGCTATGCGGATCTGCATCAGGTCCATCGCTGGAATCTTGGCTTTGTCGAAAGAAGCCCGCTGGCGGAACGCTATGCGGATTTGGCGACGCGGATTGATCAGACGCTATCCTTCATGCAGGCCTGCGGCATGTCAGACCTGCCGCAAGTGCGGGAGACGGAATTCTACACCAGCCATGAGAGCCTGTTGCTGCCTTATGAACAGTCCATGACGCGCGTCGATTCCACCTCCGGCGATTGGTATGCCTGTTCGGCGCATTTCTTGTGGATTGGGGACCGTACGCGCCAGCCGGAAGGTGCGCATGTGGAATTCCTGCGCGGTGTCAGAAACCCCATCGGCATGAAGGTCGGCCCCAGCATGGATGCGGATGAATTGGTGCGGCTGACCGAAATTCTGAACCCGACCAATGAAAAGGGGCGGCTCACGCTGATCTCCCGCATGGGTGCCGATAAGGTGGAAGCGAAATTGGCTCCGCTGGTCCGTGCCGTGACGCGCGCGGGGCGCAATGTGGTTTGGATTTGCGATCCGATGCACGGCAATACCACCACCGTCGCCGGCTATAAGACCCGGCCTTTTGATTCTATCATTTCCGAAGTACGCGGCTTTTTTGATGTGCATGAAGCGGAAGGCAGCTTCGCCGGCGGCGTGCATGTGGAAATGACCGGCAGTGACGTCACCGAATGCCTGGGCGGTGCCCATAAGCTTTCGGAGACCGATCTTTCGGCCAATTACGCGACCTCCTGCGATCCCAGGCTCAATGCCGAACAATCGCTGGAACTCGCCTTCCTGATTGCCGAGGAATTGAAGGCGCGGCGCGTGGCCGGCCTGACCGCACCGGCCCAGGCAGCGCAGTGAACGCGCCCTGCAGCCGGGAGGGAACAACCCTTCCGGCGGCATCCGATGTGACGGATGCGGTGATTTCCGCCCGCGCCGATAGCTATTTCAACCGCACCAAGGCCGTGGTGCAGCGCTTTGGCGACACCAAAGTCACCTATGCGGTGTTTCTGCGTCGCCCGGTGATTTCAGCGCCTCGGCTGATGCTTGATTGGCTGAAGGCGGTCGCGGCGTCTCGCGGCACCGCGTTCCAGATCGAAGTGATGCATGAAGAAGGCCAATGGGTCGGCGCGGGCGATCCCTTGCTTTATGTCAGCGGTTCCTTTGTGCAGCTGGTAGATCTGGAAACCATGCTGCTGCAAAAGCTCGGCGCGGCCTGTGTTGCAGCGCATAACGCCTATCAGATGTGTGTTGAATTGCCGCAAACCGCTTTCCTGGCGATGGAAGCGCGCCACTGCGCCGGGGCGGAAATGCAGGACATGATGGCCTATGCCGCTTCTGTCGGCAGCCGCGCCGCGCAGGCGGAAGGCGCCAAGGGCTTCATCGGCAATGCCAATGACGCGACCGCCCATTGGTTCGGCGCGCCGCGCGGCTATGGCACCATGCCGCATGCGCTGATCGGCTATGCCGGCAGCACGGTGCGCGCGGCCGAGATGTTCCACGAAACCTTCCCGGATGAAAACCTGACGGTGCTGGTGGATTACTTCGGCCGGGAAGTGACCGATGGCCTGGCCGTGGCGCGCCGCTTCACGGAATTGGCCGCGGCCGGGCGGCTTGCCATGCGGCTAGATACCCATGGCGGGCGCTTCCTTGAGGGGTTGGACCCCGCCGAAAGCTACGCCGTGCTGGAACGCCATGCCCCCCAGGCGACCCGCCGCTACCGGAGTGAGACGGAATTGCGCCACCTGACCGGCACCGGCGTTTCCGCCGCCGCCATCTGGCGCATGCGCGAAGCCTTGGACGAGGCCGGCTTCCCACGGGTGAGGATTGTCGCATCCTCGGGCTTCGGGGTCAGCAAATGCCGTGTCATGGCCGAAGCGCGCGCGCCCATTGATGTGGTGGGCACGGGCAGCTTCATCCCCAATACCTGGTCCGAAACCTACGCCACGGCGGATATCGTTGCCTATGATGGCGTGCCGCGCGTGAAAATTGGCCGCGAGTTCCTGTTGAAAGCATTTTCAAGCCAAGTGGACACACTCGGCGGCTCGGAAAATGCGGTCAAGAACCAAGTTTAGGGCATGCCCGGTGAGCGAAGGCGAACCGGATTTGCTCTAAAAGTGGTGAGCGCCGCCGGCGCAATGGCGGGCAGGTTTAGTGCTGGCTCAAATCTGGTGATTTCACCCGCCAGAGAAAAGTTCTAGAAGACGCCCATGGCCGAGACCCTGAAAATTGCCCTGGCACAACTCAACCCCCATGAGGGTGCGCTGATCGCTAATGCGGCGCTGATCCGAAAGGCCCGCGCGGAAGCCGCAAAGCTTGGCGCCGATCTTGTGGTGACGCCGGAATTCTCCATCGCCGGCTATCCGCCGGAAGATCTGGTGCGCAAGCCCGCCTTCATTACCGCCTGCGAAGCCGCCATTGCGGAACTGGCCGCCGAGACCGCTGATGGCGGCCCTGGCCTGGTGGTGGGCGGCCCCTGGCGCGAAGGCGAGAAGGTCTTCAACGCGCTATTCCTGCTGGAAGCCGGCCAGATCGCCGCGCGCCGTGCCAAGCATGAATTGCCGAATTACGGCGTGTTTGACGACAAGCGCGTTTTTGATGCCGGCCCCGCGCCTGGCCCCATTCCCTTTCGAGGCTTTCGCCTGGGGCTGATGATTTGTGAGGATTGGTGGTTCCCCGCCGTTGCCGAAACACTCAGTGAAACCGGCGCGGAAATCCTGATCGCCATCAATGGTTCGCCGTTTGAGGCGGAAAAACATCAGGCGCGGCTTGATCTGGCGGTATCGCGCTGCGTTGAAAACGGGCTTGGCTTTGTGTTTGTGAACCAAGTGGGCGGCCAGGATGAACTGGTGTTTGAAGGCGCATCCTTCGTGATGAATGCGGATCGTTCCCTGGCCCATGTGATGCCCATGTTCACTGAGGGGCTGCGCCTGACGGAATGGCGGCGTGATGGCGGGAAGCTGGTCTGCTTGCCTGGTGAAATCGCGCCTGCTTTGCCGCGGCTGGAACAGATTTACGGCGCCATGGTCCTGGGGCTCCGCGATTACGTGAACAAGAACCGTTTCCCCGGTGTGGTGCTGGGGCTATCTGGTGGCATTGATTCTGCGATTTCGGCTGCGGTGGCTGTGGATGCGCTGGGGGCGGACCGCGTGCGCGCGGTGATGATGCCATCGCCCTATACCAGCATTGAAAGCCTGGAAGATGCCGCCGAATGCGCGCAGCTTCTGGGCATTCGCTATGAGAATATCGGCATTGGCCCGGCGATGGAGGCTTTCGCGGGGATGTTGGCGCCAGCCTTCGGCAATCGCCCGCCCGATATCACGGAAGAAAATCTGCAATCGCGCATTCGTGGCGTGACGTTGATGGCGTTATCGAACAAGTTCGGCGATATGCTGCTGACCACGGGCAATAAAAGTGAAATGAGCACCGGCTATGCGACGATTTATGGCGACATGTGCGGTGGCTATTCCGTGCTGAAGGATGTGTACAAGACCACGGTATTTGCCTTGTGTTGGTGGCGAAACGAAAACCAATCGGCGATCGGCCTAGGCCCCAAGGGGATGGTGATGCCTGAACGCGTCATCACCAAGCCACCCAGCGCTGAATTGAAGCCGGATCAAAAGGATCAGGACAGCCTGCCGCCCTATGAAGTGCTGGACGCCATTCTGGAAGGCCTGGTGGAAGGCGAAAAATCCGTGGATGCGCTGGTAGCGGATGGGTTTGATCGCGCTTTGGTGCTGCGGGTTTGGCGGTTGTTGGATCGTGCTGAGTATAAGCGCCGACAAGCACCGCCCGGCGTGAAGATCACGCCGCGCGCCTTTGGGCGGGATCGGCGCTATCCCATCACCAATGGCTTTACGGCACTGATTTCATGAGCGCTGAAATGGACCCCAAGCTTTTTGGTGCGGATGACCTGACGGTGCGCAT
>CAIYMY010000199.1 GCA_903927465.1 uncultured Rhodospirillales bacterium
ATGGCACGCTGCTGGAAGCCTGGGCCAGCACCAAAAGCTTCCGACCGAAGGATGGCCCAGGCCCGCCGCCTGGCGCGGGTCGCAATGGCGAGGAAAACTTCCACGGCCAGAAGCGCAGCAACGAGACCCACGCATCAACCACCGATCCTGATGCCCGGCTTTACCGCAAGGGACGCGGCAAGGAAGCCAAGCTGGCCTTCATGGGGCATGCGCTGATGGAAAATCGCAATGGCCTGATCGTCGGTGCTGTTGCTACACGCGCCTCTGGCCATGCGGAGCGTTTGGCCGCGCGGCACCTGATAGAACCGCATGCCGACCGACCGCAGAAGGGTAGATGCCCTCTCGCGCAAAGGTTTCGCTGAGGCGATTGAGCGGCAAGTGTTGGCCAAATTTCGCCTCCAGAATGGTGGCGAGGAGATGCGGCCCCGCTCGCAGCGCCGCACTTTGGCCATTCATGTTCACCCTGATGGCTCAGTCGAAGCCGTGGCTCCGGAAGCGATCGCCGAGGACCTCGTGGTCGCACACGTGGCAGCACGCGCGGGATGGATAAGGCGGCAGCAGCCATTTTTTGAGGATCTGCGACCACGAACTCCGCCACGTCGCCATGTTGCGGGTGAGACGCACCTTCACCTCGGACGGCGCTACAGACTGAGAGTGACGGACGGCTCGGAGTCTGTGCGACTTTCAGGTGGCTGGCCGAACGTCTCCGTGCCCGGAGCGGCACCGGAACTGGTTGCGCTTGCCCTGGGCCGCTGGCGGCGTGCACGAGCAGGCGAACGAATCGCTGCGAGACTGTCCGAGATTGCAGAAAATCCGCGAATTCCAGTTGATCGCCGGCCCAGGCTAGTCATGCGGGCTATGGTCGCGCGTTGGGCAAGCCTTTCCCCGACCGGCCTGATGAGCGTCAACCCAGACCTCATCCGCGCGCCATTGATGTGCATTGAATATGTGCTCGTCCATGAGCTGTGCCACCTGGACCGTGACGCGCGATGGCTACGAATATCAGGGCCGTCCCTATCAATCGCTCTCCGCCATCGCGCGCGCTATCACCGGCACCCGCTGGAATGGCTGGCTGTTCTTTAGTTTGCGAAAGGCCAGCGCATGACCCGCCGCGATGCCGCATCCCCGACGCTCACGCGCAAGTGCCGCTGCGCGGTCTATACGCGCAAATCCACCGATGAGGGCTTGGAGAAGGAATTCAATTCGCTCGACGCGCAGCGCGAATCCTGCGAGGCTTATATTGCGAGCCAACGTTCCGAAGGCTGGGTGCTGGTGCATGATCGCTATGATGATGGCGGCGTTTCCGGTGGCACGCTGGAACGCCCGGCGCTGAAACGCCTGTTGGCCGATATCGAAGCTGGGCTGGTGGATGTGGTGGTGGTCTATAAGATTGACCGCCTGTCGCGCTCGCTGATGGATTTCGCGAAGCTGGTGCAGATTTTTGACCAGAATGAGGTAACCTTCGTCTCGGTCACGCAGTCCTTCAATACCACGACCAGTATGGGCCGGCTGACGCTGAACATTTTGCTGTCCTTTGCGCAATTCGAGCGCGAGGTGATCGGCGAGCGCGTGCGGGACAAGATCGCGGCATCCCGCGCGCGGGGCATGTGGATGGGTGGGCCGGTGCCGCTTGGCTACCGTGTCGAAAACCGCAAGCTGCTGATTGATGAAGCCGCTGCCGCCACTGTGCGTCGCGTGTTCGAGGGCTTTGCCGACATTGGATCCGCCACGCGGCTGCTGCCGATCTTGCGCGCCGAGGGGCTGCTCACCAAACACGGCCGCCCCTTCGACAAGGGCGCGGTCTACAAGCTGCTCGTCAACCGGGTTTATCTTGGCGAGGCCGTGCACAAGGGAAAATCCTATCCCGGCGAACACGCGGCCATAATTTCCCAGGCGCTCTGGAGCCAGGTGCATGAGGTCATGGCGACCAATCCGCATATGCGAGGTGGGCTGGCGCGCAATCGATCGCCGGCGCTGCTGCGCGGGTTGATCTTTGGCGCCGATGGCCGGGCACTGTCGCCCACGCACACACGCAAGCAGGGGCGCTTGTATCGCTACTATGTCAGCCAATCGGTCCTGAAGGGCGGCGCGGATGACGCGCCCTATCGCCGCTTGCCGGCGGGCGAGATCGAGGCGCTGGTGCTGGACCAGCTTCGCGCCCTGCTGCGCCAGCCGGAGGTGGTGGTGGGCACCTGGCGCGCGGCGCGGGAGGAAGAGGCCGACATCACCGAAGAGGACACACGCCTTGCCCTCGAAAGGCTCGACGAGATGTGGGGCGAGCTTTTCCCGTCCGAGCAGGCGCGGATCTTCTGCCTGATGGTTGATCGGGTGGAAGTAGGGACTGACGGTGCAGAGGTCCGGCTGCGCCTGGACGGTCTCGGCTCACTCGCACGCGAATTCAGGCCGCGACGGGCCGCAGAGATAGGAAAAGCAGCATGATGGACAAAGACCACACCATTACCATCCGGGTTCCGCTGACGTTGAAAAAGCGCGGCGGCCGGAAGCTGATCATCACCCCCGGCGGGGGGGAGGCCAAGGGAAAGGTCGAGACATCTGTTGATCCGTCACTGGTCAAGGCGCTGGCCCGGGCGTTTCGCTGGCGGGGGATGCTGGAATCGGGCGCCTTTGCCACCATTCAGGAACTCGCGGCGGCGGAGAAGATCAATTCGTCCTATGTGTCCCGCATGCTGCGGCTCACGCTGCTGGCGCCGGACATGGTGGAGGCGATCCTGGACGGGCGGCAGCCGGACGGGGTGACGCTGGCGGGGATGCTGGAGGGGGTGCCGGTGGGATGGGGGGAGCAGAAACTGGCCTTTTGTTAGGCTTCGGTTGCGGCGGGATGCCCCCCACGCCGTCTGATTCAGCCGTTCCTCCCAAAGCCCATAACTCCGCCAAAGCCCGTGGGGACGACGATATTACGCTTAGCAGTTGAAACCTGCCCTTTCATGTCCGATCATAAGCCTTTGATCTGAAACCGAGCGCTGTTGCGCCAACATGAACCCGGGAAGACATGGTCCGCGAAACATCGCCCTCTACCGAAAAGCCCTCCGCCAAGCGGGCGAACAGCAATGGCGGCGACCTTGGTTTTGAGGCTGAGCTTTTCAAGGCTGCCGACAAGCTACGCGGGAATATGGAACCGTCAGACTACAAGCACGTCGCGCTTGGTTTGATTTTCCTTAAGCATATTTCAGATTCCTTTGAAGCGAAGCGCAAAGAACTGTTGGCGGATTATCGAGACGGCGCGGAAGACCGCGACGAGTATGCGGCCGAAAATGTCTTCTGGGTGCCACAGTCTGCTCGCTGGTCACATCTTCAGGCAAATGCAAAGCAGCCCTCGATCGGAAAAATGATCGACGAGGCGATGATCGCTATCGAAAAGGAAAACGAGAACCTCAAGGGCGTCTTACCGAAGGATTATGCCCGCCCCGCCTTGAACGCTGTGATGTTGGGTGAGTTGATCGACCTTGTTTCAGGCATCACCCTTGGTGAGGAAAAAGGCAAAGCGCGCGACGTATTGGGTCGCGTTTATGAATACTTCCTGAGCCAGTTTGCCGGATCCGAAGGCAAGCGCGGAGGGGAGTTCTACACGCCGCGTTCGGTCGTGCAGGTCATGGTCGAGATGATCGAGCCCTACAAGGGTAGGGTCTACGATCCCTGCTGCGGATCGGGAGGGATGTTCGTGCAATCGGAGAAATTTGTCGAACTCCACGGCGGGCGCATCGGCGATATTGCCGTCTATGGGCAAGAGTCGAATTACACGACGTGGCGGCTGTGCAAGATGAACCTCGCGGTGCGCGGCATCGACGCGGACATCAAATGGAACAGTGAAGGCAGCTTCCACAAGGACGAGTTGCGCGACCTGAAGGCCGACTTCATCCTCGCCAACCCACCCTTCAACATTTCCGATTGGGGCGGCGATCGCCTGCGGGAGGATGTGCGCTGGAATTATGGCATCCCGCCAGCCAGCAATGCGAACTTCGCCTGGGTGCAGCATATCGTGCACCACCTTTCGCCTTCCGGCATTGCGGGCGTGGTGCTGGCGAACGGTTCCATGTCCTCGACGCAAAACAGCGAGGGGGAAATCCGCCGGGCGCTGATCGAAGGCGTGAACGGCGCGCCGGGTGTGGTGGATTGCATGGTCGCGCTTCCGGGCCAGCTGTTCTATTCGACCCAGATTCCGGTTTGCCTGTGGTTTCTGGCGCGGGACAAATCCAACGGTGTGGCCCGTAATGCAAAGCTGCGTGACCGGCGCGGGGAAATCCTGTTCATTGATGCCCGCAAACTTGGCCACATGGTGGACCGCACGCGCAAGGAATTCTCCGACGCCGACATCGAAAAAATCACATGCGCCTATCACGCTTGGCGCGGCGAAGGCGGCGCGGGCGCTTATGAAGACGTGCCGGGGTTCTGCAAGTCGACAACTCTGGAGGAGATCAAGGCCCACGGCTACGTGCTGACGCCGGGGCGGTATGTCGGCGCGGCTGAGGCTGATGAGGACGTCGCCTCATTTTCTGAGCGATTTTCAACTTTGCAAATTACACTCGAAAACCAGTTTTTGCAGTCCAATGCGCTAACGCAACAGATCCGCGAGAGCTTGAGCAGGATTGAAAGCGATGGCTGAATTCCCCAATATCCCAATTGGCGAAGTAGCAACCGTACGCTCCGGCTACGCTTTCAAGAGCAGTGACTGGAAGGATTTTGGCACGCCTGTCGTCAAGATCGCGAATGTGAAATCTGGTCGCCTAAATATGGAGGGCTGCTCTTTTGTTGACGATAATGTCGCGAGAGCTGCACATGAATTTCAACTCATGAGGGGCGACATACTGATCGCTATGACTGGCTATATTGGTGAGGTCGCAGTCGTTCGTGAGGCAGACCTCCCCGCCCTGCTGAACCAACGGGTGGGTCGATTTTCGATACGGGACGAGAGAAAGCTTGATCGTCGATTTCTTTATTACGCCGTTACAACACCAAGCATTAGGCAGGAAATCGAGGGGCTCGGCTATGGTTCCGCTCAGCCCAACGTGAGTCCTTCACTCATTCAGAGTGTGCAGATTTTGTTGCCACCAATTGCCTGTCAGCAAGCGATTGCCTCCGTCCTCAGCGCGCTGGACGACAAGATCGAATTGAACCGGCGGATGAACGAGACGCTGGAGGCAATGGCGCAGGCGATCTTCAAGGATTGGTTTGTCGATTTTGGCCCGACCTGCGCGAAGATGGAAGGCCGCGCCCCTTACCTCGCCCCGGACATTTGGTCCCTCTTCCCCGACCGCCTCGACGAAGAAGGCAAGCCGGAAGGGTGGGACTTTGGAACGCTTGGCGATGTAGCGGAGCAAGTTGGAGAATCGGTTCAGCCAGAAGCGCTTGATCCCGGGACTCCCTATGTTGGCCTTGAGCATATGCCGCGCAAATCGATTGCCTTGTCCGAGTGGGAAGGTGCCGGCAAGGTAACAAGCGGAAAGCTTACCTTTCGGAAGGGCGATTTTCTTTTTGGGAAGCTCAGGCCTTATTTTCATAAGGTCGGCATCGCACCACTCGACGGCATTTGCTCTACTGATATCGTTGTACTGAATGCACGCGAGCGGAAAGCGGCCGCATTCGTGCTGGCCTGCATATCGCAGGATGAATTCGTTGCGTTCACGGACCGCACCTCCGATGGCACCAAGATGCCGCGAACAAGCTGGGGGCGGATGGAGCGATATCGCCTGTGTCTGCCAAGCGAATCGG
This sequence comes from uncultured Rhodospirillales bacterium, assembly GCA_903927465.1. Classification (GTDB taxonomy): domain Bacteria; phylum Pseudomonadota; class Alphaproteobacteria; order Acetobacterales; family Acetobacteraceae; genus Neoroseomonas. Next base: position 5,728 of record CAIYMY010000199.1, read on the forward strand.
CACTCGAAGCCTTCAACGCCTGTGTAGAACCGCTTCTTGATCGCATCATGTCGAACATTCACGAGTCTCGCGCACTCGCCGTAACCCGCGATTTCCTCCTTCCAAAGCTCATGTCAGGCGAAGTCCGTGTCGAGGACGCAGCAAAGCACATCGGGAAGGCGACATGACACGCGTCGCAGTCCGCCCCGAACTATTACGCTGGGCGCGGGAGCGGGCCGGCATTCGTGATGCCGACGACCTGCAAGGCCGCTTCCCGAAGCTTGGCGAATGGGAAGCCGGCGAAACGCAGCCGACACTGAAGCAGTTGGGGGCCTTTGCGCAGGCACTACATGTTCCTATCGGCTATCTGTTCCTGTCCGAGCCTCCGGAAGAGCCACTTCCGATCCCTGATTTCCGTACCCTTGGCGGGCGCGGTATGCGGCGAGCCAGCCCCGATCTGCTCGACATGCTGTATGCCTGCCAGGAACGGCAGGGCTGGTATCGCGACTTCGCGCTGACTGTGCGCTTGCCCGAATCGGGGTTCGTCGGCAGCGCGGCGCTTTCCGACAGGCCGGAAGACGTGGCGGCGCGCATGGCTGAAACGCTTGGCTTCGATGTGGCCGCAAGGGCCGCCTGCCGCACCTGGGAAGAGGCGCTGAGGCTGTTCATCGCACAAGCCGACAAGATCGGTGTGCTGGTGATGGTGAGTGGCGTTGTGCTGTCCAACAACCGCCGTACCCTCGACCCGGAAGAGTTCCGTGGTTTTGCACTGGCCGACAAGCGCGCGCCGCTGGTGTTCATCAACGGCACGGACACAAAATCGGGCCAGATGTTCACGCTGGCGCATGAGCTGGCGCATCTTTGGCTCGGGTCTTCGGCTGTGTCGGACGCAAGCGCCGTACCCCTCCATGGCTATCGCCGCGAGGAGGTCTGGTGCAACGCAGTTGCAGCCGAGCTTCTCGTGCCGCTTGCCGCGCTACGGCCCGCGCTTCAGCCCAACGAACCGCTTGATCAGTCGCTGCAACGCCTTGCCCGGCAATTCAAGGTTAGCACCCTCGTCGTCCTGCGGCGGTTGCTCGACGCAGGCACACTCGATCGACCCGCTTTTGATCGCGCCTGGGCAAGTGAGCGCGCGCGCCTGCGCGATCTCGCTGGGGCGAATGCAGGCGGTGGCGATTTCTATCGGACGACGCTCGCGCGCGTGAGCCGCCGGTTTGCGCGCGCGCTCGTCGAAAGCACTCTGGAAGGACAGACGCTTTATCGCGATGCTTTCCGAATGCTGGGCGTCAAGAAGACGGAGACGTTTAATAATATCGGACGCGAAGTGGGGGTGTTGGGATGACCCGCTATCTGCTCGACACCAACATCTTCATCCAGGCGAAGAACCTACATTACGGGTTCGATTTCTGCCCAGCGTTCTGGGAATGGCTGACCGATCGCAACGCCGGCGGCCGCGTCGCCAGTATCGATAAGGTCGGTGATGAATTGCAGGCCGGTGGCGACGATTTATCCGATTGGGCCAGCGCGCGTGGGCGCGCTTTCTTTCTGCCGCCGGATGATCCTGTCGTACCCGCCCTTGGCCGTGTAAGTGCCTGGGCGACCAGCCAGACCTATGAAGCAGCGGCGATCGCAACATTCCTCCAGGTCGCCGACTACTGGCTGGTAGCGCATGCGCTGGCCCATGATTTCATTGTTGTCACCCATGAGGTACCGTCGGATTCAACGCGCAAGATCAAGATACCCAACGCCTGCATCGGATTGGGCCTGACCTGCATCACCCCCTATGAAATGCTCCGGCGCGAACGCGCCCGGTTCGTTCTCGGGCCTGCACCGAGGGTCGCATGAGCACAGATTGGTATCCTGGTATCCGAGTATTCTGTGCGCATTGGAACCACGCGGAGATGTTGCAGCAAACGTTCCAGGCGCTTGAACGTGAGTTCAATGAAAATAGCGATGCTTGCATTGACGCTGCAAAAGCTATGGTGGAATGCGCATGCCGGGTCATTATTGCAAATCTTGATAACCCAACGAGCCCGGTTAAGCCAATGGAGGAGAATCCTCCATTCGGTGCATGGGTCAGCGCAGCAGTACGAGTTCTCGAACTCAGCGAAATCCGGGACGATGCATTCAAGAAATTGATTTCCCAACATCACAGGCTAACGACTACTCTCGGAGATCTGCGCAATAAGGCAGGGACGATGAGCCACGGTAAGGACGGCTTCATCACAAGGCTATCCATACATCATCGACGTGCCGCGCTTCTCGCTGCCGACGCCATCGTGACGTTCCTGCACGAGGCCTATCTGGAACGCGAACTTGATGCGGTTCTGAGCAAGGAGCCCTATGAGCGGTTCAAGGTAACGAACGATGTCATCGACGAGTATGCCGGGCTTCGAGGCGAAATCGACGAGGAGGGTCTCTCGCGCCTTTACATTGTACTGCCCGGAAAGCATCCCCGCGAAGAAATAGAGCTCGCTGCGCCGGTGTCGCAGTTGCTCTTTGAATTGGACCGCGAAGCCTACAAGATGGTGTTGAATGCCTGCTTGGAAGCCAAGGCCGCTGACTCTCAAGGCATGGAGAACGCCTGATGGCCTATCTTTCCGAAGCGACCATTGAACAATTGGTGCTCGATCAGCTTTCCAGCCTCGGCTACGCGGTCGCTACTGACGGTGAAATCGGCCCGGATGGCAAGGCTCCCGACCGTGAAGCCTATGCCGATGTCATCCTCGTCAAGCGCCTGACAGCGGCTATCGAGAGGCTCAACCCAACTATTCCGGTAGAAGCGCGAGGCGATGCCTTACGCAAGGTTCTGGCCACCGAGAAGCCGTCGCTCGTGGAAGAAAACCGTCGCCTCCACAAGCTGATAGTCGAGGGTGTCGATGTCGAATTCTATAGCGAAGACGGCACGATCCGCGGCGACAAGGTCCGCCTGGTCGATTTCGACGACCTCACCGCAAACGACTGGCTGGCGACGGGCCAGTTCACGGTAATTCAAGGCAGCATCAACCGGCGGCCGGACATCGTCATCTTCATCAACGGCCTGCCGCTTGGCGTGATCGAGCTGAAGGCGCCAGGCGGCGAGAACGCGACGCTTGGCGGCGCCCATAACCAGCTTCAGACCTACAAGGCGCAAATCCCGTCGCTCTTCCGAACGAACGCGGTCCTTGTCACCTCCGACGGCATCACGGCCCGCGTCGGCTCATTGACCGCCGATCAAGAGCGCTTCATGCCCTGGCGCACCACAGACGGCAAAGTCATCGCCGCGAAGGGCCAGCCAGAACTCAACGTCCTGATCGAAGGCATTTTCGAGCGCCGCCGCCTGCTTGATCTGCTGCACGATTTCACAGTGTTCGGCGAGACGGGTTCGGGCCTCGCGAAAATCATCGCGGGCTATCATCAGTTCCATGCGGTGAAGCGAGCGGTAGACTCGACTGTGCGCGCCCTTTCGCTCAACAAAAGAGCTTCGTCGAATAGCCCTAAGCTGGGCTTCCGAGAAGACCCAGCAGAATTCGGGTTACCTGGCGTCGCCGGTTACTCGCCCGGCGATAAGCGCATCGGGGTGATTTGGCATACCCAGGGTTCCGGTAAGAGCCTGCTCATGGCCTTTTACGCGGGGCAACTGGTTCGCCACCCGCAGATGGAAAACCCGACGATCGTCGTCATCACTGATCGCAACGATTTGGACGACCAACTATTCGGCACGTTTTCGATGTGCCGCGATCTGATCCGGCAAACGCCTATTCAGGCCGACAGCCGCGAGGGTCTGCAATCGGCGCTTAGTCGTGCTTCCGGCGGCGTGGTCTTCACGACCATTCAGAAGTTCTCCCCGGCAACCGGCGAAGCGACCTATCCGATATTGTCGGATCGCCGGAACATCGTCGTGATCGCCGACGAAGCGCACCGAAGCCAATATGGCTTCAAAGCACGGATCGAACAGAAGACCGGCGAAATCGCCTACGGCTTTGCGAAGTATTTGCGCGACGCCCTTCCGAACGCGTCCTTCATCGGGTTCACCGGAACGCCGATCGAAAAGGATGACGTCAACACGCCTGCTGTATTCGGCGAATACATTGACGTTTACGACATCAGCAGGGCGGTGGAAGATGGCGCCACGGTCCCGATCTACTACGAGAGCCGCCTTGCGCGTATCGAGCTTCCCGACGAGGAGAAGCCAAGGATCGATGCCGAGATCGAGGAGCTGACCGAAGACGAGGCAATTACTGAGCAGGAGAAGATCAAGCGCAAGTGGGCGACCGTCGAGGCGCTGGTCGGCTCCGAGAAGCGGTTGGCGATGGTGGCCGCCGATCTGGTGCGGCACTTCGAAGACCGCGTCGCCGCGATGGACGGCAAGGCCATGGTGGTCTGCATGAGCCGCCGCATCTGCGTGGCGCTCTACAACCAGATCATCGCGCTTCGGCCTGATTGGCACAGCGATGACGACGCCGCGGGTGTGGTCAAGGTTGTGATGACCGGCTCGGCTGCTGATCCGCAGGGTTGGCAACCGCACATCGGCACCAAGGCTAGGCGCGATCTCTTGGCGAAGCGCGCAAAAGACCCGAAGGATGCGCTGAAGCTCGTGATCGTCCGGGATATGTGGCTTACCGGGTTCGACGCGCCGTCGATGCATACAATGTATATCGACAAACCCATGAAGGGTCACGGGCTGATGCAGGCTATTGCGCGGGTGAACCGGGTTTTCCGCGATAAGCCCGCTGGCCTCGTTGTCGATTATATAGGGATCGCCCAGAATCTGAAAAACGCACTCGGCCAGTATTCCGGTTCAGATCAGCGTCAGGCCGGAATCGATGAGGCCGAAGCTGTTGCCGTTCTGCTTGAGAAGTACGAGGTCGTGAAGGCGATGTATCACGGCTTCGACTATACCTGCGGCTTGGCTGGCACGCCGCATGAACGGTTGATTGTGCTTGCCGAAGCGATCGAATGGATTTTGACGCGCCAACATGACGCGGCGGCGAAGGAAACCAGCGAGGAAGGCAAGCGTAGGGAGAACCGCCGCTATCAGGATGCCGTCCTCGCCCTTTCAAAAGCCTTCGCCTTGGCATCGGCAAGCGATGAAGCCCGGGCAATACGGGATGAAGTTGGTTTCTTTCAAACGGTGCGTGCCGCTCTGGTGAAGTCGGCCGATAGTGCCGGCAAGGGCGCTGCTGATCGCGAATTCGCAATCCAACAGATCCTCGACCGCGCGGTCATCTCGACGGAGATTGTCGACATTCTTGCGGCGGCAGGCATCACGACGCCGGACATCTCCATCCTGTCTGACGAATTTCTGGCTGAGGTTCAGCAACTTGAAAAGAAAAACCTCGCGCTTGAGGCCCTGAGGAAGCTGTTGAATGACGAAATCCGCTCGCGCAGCAAGACGAACGTTGTCGAGACCAAGCGCTTTTCCGAGCGTCTTGAAGCCGCCATCGCCCGCTACCACACGAACGCGATCAGCACCGTCGGAGTGTTGCAGGAGCTGATCGACCTCGCCAAGGATGTCCGCGCCGCGCGCCGACGTGGCGAAGAGGAAGGTTTGTCGCAGGACGAGATCGCGTTCTACGACGCCTTGGCGGAAAATGAGAGCGCGGTCGAGCTGATGGGGAACGATTCCCTGAAGGTGATCGCGCACGAATTGCTCGTCGGCCTCAAAGGCAGCGCCTCGGTCGATTGGTCGCACCGCGAGAGCGCGCGGGCGCGGATGCGCGTTCTGGTGAAGCGCATCCTCCGCAAGCACGGTTATCCGCCCGATCTTCAGGATAGCGCGGTTATGACGGTGTTGCGACAGGCCGAGGCGCTATCGGCAAAGTGGGCTTCGTAATACATGCCCGCCTTCACCCGCGCCATCGGCATAGATTACTCAGGCGCGGAGGTCCCCATCGCCAGCCTGAAGGGTCTGCGCGTCTATAGTGCCGAGAGTGATGCGCCGCCGGTTGAAGTGCCTCCGCCACCCAGCCCGCGCAAATACTGGACCCGCAAGGGCATCGCTGCCTGGTTGGTGGAAACACTCCGCGATGGGCCGCCGACGCTGGTCGGCATAGATCACGGCTTTTCCTTCCCGCTGCGTTATTTTGAAGTGCATGGGCTGCTGCCTGAATGGCCTCGGTTTCTCGATGATTTTCAGCGGCACTGGCCAACGGATAATGATCACACCTATGTGGATTTCGTGCGCGATGGCTCGGCGGGCAATGGCGCCAAACGCATGGGCAATGCCCGTTGGCGGAGGCTGACCGAAGAACGCGCTGGCGGCGCGAAATCAGTCTTCCATTTTGATGTGCAGGGCACCGTCGCCAAATCCACCCATGCCGGGATCCCCTGGCTGCGCTTCATCCGCCAGCAACTCGGCCCGCGCGTGCATTTTTGGCCCTTTGACGGGTGGGAGATTCCGCAGGGCAAATCCGCCATCGCCGAGGTCTATCCCGCGCTCTGGAGCCACGCCTACCCCCGCGCCGACCGCACCGGCGATCAGCATGATGCCTTCTCCATCGCCGCCTGGCTTTCCCAAGCGAACCGGGACGGCAGCCTTGCAGGCTTCCTGCAACCAGACCTGGCACCGCAGGAAAAGGTCATCGCGCAGGTAGAGGGATGGATTTTGGGTGTTGGCGGCGCTTCCACTCAATGGGGCAATTTGGCCACGGCAGAGGTAAAGGGCCATGCCTGAGGCGAGGGAAACCGACGAGCCGCTGCGCGGTCCGGTTCGTTTTTTTAACACGGATCTCCAGGCAAGTTCACTGCTAACCGCGCCAAATTTTCACCACATAATTGTCAAGCCTTTTCAACAGATTATGACCTCCGTACTAAATCGACCAAGTCAACAGGTTCGGAGAGAATCGGCGCCCGGAGAGCGATTTTCACTCTTTTCCGGGCTTGGCCGGTCAACAGGTCTAACCCCAAAATCCCAGAAATCCTGCCAAAGAGCGGGGGGATCGGGCGGGGGGAGAGCGAGTGCCTGTTGGGAAGTGGCGTCCCGTACGGGATTCGAACCCGTGCTGCCAACGTGAAAGGCTGGTGTCCTAGGCCTCTAGACGAACGGGACAAGGCAGGAAGGGCCGCTCAATAGCCCCAGTTGCGCGGTACGCCTAGCCCCCCTCCGCTATTTATCGTGCAGTCTTGCCAGAAATTGTCCTTCCGGCTTGTGTGACGCTTACCTTGAACTCTGGCGCCAATCATGACCGAAGCTCCTTGCCGGCTCTATCTCATCACTCCTCAGCGGCTTGATCCCTTCGCCTTTCGGGATTCCTTGGCAGCTGCGCTCGATGCCGGCGATGTCGCTTGTCTGCAATTGCGCCTGAAGGACGCCACTGAAGACACCATCGCGCGTGCCACGGAAATCCTTATGCCCATCGCTGCGGCCAGGGATGTCGCGTTTCTCCTGAATGACAATGCGGCTCTTGCAGCAAAGCTTGGCTGTGATGGCGCGCATCTCGGCCAAACTGATGGCAACCACGCCGAAGCCCGACGGCTGCTTGAAGGGCGCACCCTTGGCATGACCTGCCATGCCTCGCGCCATCTTGCGATGGAAGCCGGCGAAGTCGGGGCAGATTACCTGGCTTTCGGCGCCTTTTTTCCGACTGAAACCAAGGAAACCAGCCACCGTGCCTCGCCCGAAATCCTTTCTTGGTGCAATGAGATGTTCGAAATTCCCTCGGTCGCCATTGGTGGCATCACGGCGGCCAATTGCGCACCGCTGGTTCAGGCGGGCGCCGATTTCCTGGCCGTGATCGGCGCGGTTTGGAAGCACCCGCAAGGCCCAGCCGAAGGCGTGCGCGCCATGAATGCGGCAATCACTCAAGCCCTCAGCGTCTGAAGGGCTGCGCTGGGCCAAACGGCCCGCGCAATCACCCCTCGGCCTTGGCCACCACCACCATGGCGGGCTTCAGCAGCCGGCCATTGAGCGTCCAGGCAGACGTCCAGCCATGCAGAACCGTGCCAGGCGCCACACCTTCCGGCGCTGGCTGTTCCGCCATGGCCTGGTGCTTTTCGGGATCGAAGGGCTGGCCCTTGGGGTCGTGGCGCTGCACGCCATTGCGCTCAAGAATGCCCTGGAAGGACCGCTCCACCCCCTCAAAACCAGCGCGGAGCTTGGTCAGCAGATCGGGCTCATCCTCGGCAGCCGGCGGCAGGGCTTCAATACCGCGGCGCAGGTTTTCCGCTGCCTCCACCACATCGCTTGCGAATTTCTGCGTGGCATAGGCCCGCGCATCGGCCACTTCGCGCTGGGTGCGGGTGCGCAGATTCTGCATCTCAGCTTCTGAGCGCAGCCACTTGTCGCGCAGCACCTCCATCTCCTGCGCCAGCATGAAAAGGCGCTCCTCGGCGGTCATCGCCGGGGCTTCGGGGGCGGGTTCTTGCGCCGCCGCTTGGGGTGCGTTGGGGTCGTTCGTATCGTTCATCATGGTATCGCGTGGTTACTCGCGGAAGGGTTCGGCACGCTGGCCGGGATAAGCCCTTCACCTAGGCGCACCACGCCTTCAGGACAAGCGCCCTTTCGCTTCGCTGCGGCCCCGCCTACACCCCCTTCCATGCTACGTTCCGTGCTCACCATCGGAAGCTGGACCATGGCAAGCCGCATTCTCGGCTTCGCCCGGGACATGCTGATTGCCTCCCGCCTTGGGGCGGGGCCGGTGGCGGATGCGTTTTTCGTGGCGCTGAAACTGCCCAATCTGTTCCGCCGCCTGTTTGGCGAGGGCGCCTTCAACGCGGCCTTTGTGCCCGCCTTTGCCGGCGTATTGGCCACCGAAGGCCGCGCCGCCGCGCGCGATATGGCGGAACGCATGGGCACGCTGATGATGCTGTGGCTTTCGCTGCTGACGCTGATTGCGCTGATCTTCATGCCGCAGGTGATTGGCGTGCTGGCACCTGGCTTTGCGACCACGCCGGAAAAATTTGCGCTGGCCGTTGAACTGACCCGCATCACATTTTTCTACATGCCGCTGATCTGCCTGACAGCGCTGATTTCCGGCGTGCTGAACAGCCTGGATCGCTTCGCCGCCGCCGCCGCCGCGCCGGTGTTCTTCAACCTGCTGTTGATGGCGGCCTTGGTTGGCCTCACGCCCTATTTGCCGACACCTGGCCATGCCTTGGCCTGGGGGGTTTTTGCCGCAGGCGTTGCGCAGCTTGCCATGGTTTGGGTTGCGGCGCGGCAGGCCGGCATGGCGCTTCGCCTTTATCGGCGCCCGGCGCTGACACCGCCCATTCGGCACGTACTGCGCCGCATGGTGCCGGGGGTGCTGGGCGCTGGGGTCACACAGATCAACCTGGCCGTCGATGTGATCATCGCATCTTTCCTAGTGAGTGGCTCCGTTTCCTACCTCTATTACGCGGATCGCGTGGCGCAATTGCCGCTGGGCGTGATTGGCGCGGCGCTGGGGACGGCGCTTTTGCCGCTGCTCGCGCGGCATTTGCGGCTGGGGGAAAAGCTTGCCGCGCATCGTGCGCTTAATCGCGGCATTGAATTGGCGGTGCTGCTGACGCTGCCTTGCGCGGCCGGGCTGGCGGTGGCGGCGGGGCCGATTGTGGCGGCGCTGTTCCAACGCGGCGCCTTTGACGCGGTGGCAAGTAGCGCCTCGGCTTCGGCGCTGGTGGCCTATGCCGTTGGGCTGCCGGCCTTTGTGCTGGTGAAGGTTTTTGCGCCGGCGTTTTTCGCGCGCGGCGATACCTCGGCCCCGGTGCGGATCGGGATTTTGTCGGTCGCGGTCAATCTGGCGCTGAATCTGGCCTTGATGGATGTGCTGGGGCATGTCGGCGTTGCCTTGGCGACCAGTATCGCGGCCTGGGTGAATGCCGGGCTGCTGGCCTGGCTGCTGGTCCGCCGAGGCCACCTGGTGCTGGACCGTCGCTGCCGACGCGTGCTGCCGCGGCTGGTGCTGGCGAGCGCGATCATGGCAGCGCTGGTGTTTGGCGTCGGGCTGGCGCTGCCGGGGCTTGGGGCGGTGCTGCGGGCAGGCCTCATGATCCTGGTCGGCATGGCCGCCTTTACGCTCGCCGGCATGGCGCTTGGCGCCTTCCATCCGCGCGATGTGCTGCGCCAATTGCGCCGCCGCGCCCCCCGTGGCGTAAGCACTGGCAATCCTGCATGATACCCAGGTATTTCGGGGGATAGGCGCATGGATGCGGCACGGCGGCAGGTGGTTCTGATCAATGCCGCGCATAGTTTCACCCATTACAGCCTGCTGATCCTGGCAACCGCCGTGCTCGCCATGGTGCAACAGGATAACGAGCTTTTCGGTGGGGATTACGGGCCCATCCTTGCACTCGGCACCACCATGTTCGTGATTTACGGAATTTGCGCCCTGCCCATGGGCTGGCTTGCGGATCGCTTCGGGCGGCGCTTTCTGATGGTGGCCTTCTTCATGGGCTCTGGCGCCTTCATGGTGGCGGCGGGCTTTGCGCCATCGGCGCTGATGCTGGCGATCACGCTTGGCGCCATGGGGGCGTTTGTGGCGATTTATCACCCGATCGGCACCGCCATTCTGGTGGAAGCCGCCGGCGAGAAAGTCGGCCGCACCATGGGGATCAATGGCGTTTTCGGCAATTTGGGGGTGGCAACCGCGCCGGTGATCACAGCCTTCATCGCCGCCGATGCCGGCTGGCGCTGGGCCTTCATCATCCCCGGTATCGCCTGCATCATTGCGGGGTTCTTTTACTGGCGCGAGCCACCCTTTGATTCGGAACGCATCCAGGCGGGCGGCAAGCCTTTTCCTGAAATTCCGCCCGCCTTGGTCCGCCGCGCGGTGATCATTCTGCTGGCCATCGCAACCGTTTCTGGCCTTGTGTTCAACGCCTATACGCTGCTGATCCCGAAGCTGATGCAGGAACGCCTGGCCGGCAGCCCGGAATTGCTGCCGATTGTGGGCCTACTTTCCTTCCTGGCAACGATTTGCGGCGGGGTCGCGCAATTCAGCGTGGGGCGGATGATTGATCGGCACACGCTGAAGTCCGTGTTCATGCCGCTCGCCATTCTGGTGGTGCCGGGGCTGTTTGCGCTGGCCTTTCTGGATGGCTGGGTGGTGCTGCCGGTGGCGGGGCTGGTCGCGGCCTGCATCTTCGGCCAGGTGACAGTGAATGAGACAATGACAGCGCGTTATGTCGCCCCCGCCTTGCGCGCGAAGCTTTATTCCATCCGCTTTACGGTGGGCTTTCTGGGTGCGGCAATTGCCTCACCGCTCATTGCCTTTTTGCATGAAGCGACGGGTTCACTCGCGCTTTCCATGATGGTGCTGGGCGGGGTTGCTTGCGTGACACTCGCCTGCGCCATGCTGTTTCCGAACCGCAAGGAAGAATTGCAGCCGGAACTATGGGTGAAGGCGAGGTAGAGCATTTTCAAGCCAAGTGGGATCACTTGGCGACCCGGAAAATGCGACCAAACAAAGGTCTAGCAGGCTGCTGAAATTCGTAGCCTGATTTCCGCATTCATGATTCACTGTCGTTGCATTTGGTCGAGGTTGCAATGTGTGGCAACGACGCGGTGGCTGGTTCCCTGTTCAGCTATGTTGATCTTGAAAAGCGGGGGCGTCCTGACCATCCGCTGCGCGTTATTCGCGGCCTGGTGAATAGTGCGCTGGCTGATCTCTCGACAGCCTTTGACGCGCTCTATTCACCATTCGGTCGGGAATCCATTCCGCCGGAGCGACTGCTCCGCGCTCTGCTTTTGCAAGCTTTCTACTCGATCCGTTCGGAGCGGTAGTTGGTCGAACGCATCGAGTTTGACCTTCTGTTTCGCTGGTTCGTCGGCCTCGGTGTTGATGACG
>CAIYMY010000200.1 GCA_903927465.1 uncultured Rhodospirillales bacterium
CAGGGCGCCATTCAGGCGCATATATAACGAGAACATTTTTAGAACAACAGCGCCCCCTCCCCGGCGGCGGCTATCGGAGCCCCCTTTGCATGACCGGCTATATTCGCATCCGTGGCGCGCGCCAGCACAACCTCAAGAACCTGGACCTTGATATCCCGCGCGATACGCTGACGGTGATCACGGGGCTTTCGGGTTCGGGCAAATCATCGCTGGCTTTCGATACCATCTATGCGGAAGGCCAAAGGCGCTATGTGGAAAGCCTTTCCGCCTATGCGCGGCAATTCCTGCAATTGATGCAAAAGCCGGATGTGGATTCGATCGAGGGCCTATCGCCCGCCATATCCATCGAACAGAAAACCACCAGCCATAATCCACGCTCCACCGTCGGCACCGTCACGGAAATCCATGACTATATGCGCCTGCTTTGGGCGCGGGTTGGTGTGCCCTATTCGCCCGCGACCGGCCTGCCAATTGAAGCGCAGACCGTGTCCCAAATGGTGGATCGCGTACTGGCCATGCCGGAAGGCACGCGGCTTTTGCTGCTGGCGCCCATCGCGCGCGGCAAGAAGGGCGAATTCCGCAAGGAATTGGCCGAATTCCAGCGCCGCGGGTTTGAGCGTGTGAAGATCAACGGCACGCTCTATCAAATTGCCGAGGCCCCCAAGCTCGACAAAAAGCTCAAGCACGACATTGAAGTGGTGGTGGACCGCATTGTGGTGCGTGATGGCATCATGCAGCGGCTCGCGGATTCTTTTGAGACTGCGCTTGGCCTGGCCGATGGCATTGCCTATGCCGAAAACGCCGATGGTGGAGAGCGCACGGTTTTTTCCAGCCGCTTCGCCTGCCCGGTGTCCGGTTTTACCATCGAGGAAGTTGAGCCGCGCCTTTTTTCCTTCAATTCACCGCATGGCGCCTGCCCTGCCTGTGATGGGCTCGGCACGGAAAGTTTTTTCGACGCGCAATTGGTCGTGCCGCAGGATGATGTCGCGCTGAAGGATGGCGCCATCATGCCCTGGACCGGCGCTTCTTCCCCCTATTACGACCAAACCCTGCAAAGCCTGGCCACGCATTTCAAGGTGAAGATGACCACCGCCTGGCAGGAACTGCCGGACCGCGTGCGCCACGCCATTCTGCATGGCACGGGCGCTGAGGTTGTGGCGCTCCACTATAAGGATGGGCTGCGCGCCTATGAGGTAAAAAAACCCTTTGAAGGCGTGATCGCCAATCTGGAACGGCGTTTTCGCGAAACCGATAATCCTTGGGTGCGCGAAGACCTCTCCCGCTATCAAGCGGAACGGCCTTGCGCGACCTGCGCGGGGCATCGGCTGAAGCCGCAATCGCTGGCGGTGAAGGTGGCCGGGCTGCATATCGGTGAAGCTTCCGCTATGGCCATTCACCGGGCGCGGGATTGGTTCGCGCAGGTTGAGGAAACGCTTACCCCGCAGCGGCGCGAAATTGCGCGGCGAATTCTGCGTGAAATCAGTGATCGCCTGCAATTCCTGGTGGATGTGGGGCTAGATTATCTTTCACTTGCGCGGTCTTCCACCACACTCTCGGGCGGGGAATCGCAGCGCATTCGCTTGGCGTCGCAAATCGGTTCTGGCCTGACGGGCGTGCTTTACGTTTTGGATGAACCTTCCATCGGGCTGCATCAGCGCGACAATGAAAGGCTGCTGGTCACGCTCCGGCGTCTGCGCGACCTCGGCAATACTGTGCTGGTGGTCGAACATGATGAGGATGCGATCCGCAGCGCCGATTATTTGGTGGATATCGGCCCGGAGGCCGGCAAGGGCGGCGGGCGGCTGGTGGCGCAGGGCAAACCCGCGGAAGTCGCGGCCAATCCAGCCAGCCTCACCGGGCAGTATCTTTCGGGCAAGCGCCGCATCGAAATCCCTGCCAAACGCCGCAAGATTGATCCCAAGCGGCAATTGCGTGTCGTGGGCGCCAGCGGCAACAACCTCAGGCGCCTCGATGCAGCCCTGCCGCTTGGCACTTTTACCTGTGTCACCGGGGTTTCTGGTGGCGGTAAATCAACGCTGGTGATTGAAACGCTGTATAAGGCGGCGGCGCGGCGTTTGATGGGCGCGGCAGAGGTCCCGGCACCGCATGATCGGATTGAGGGGCTCGATCACCTCGACAAGATCATTGACATTGACCAATCGCCAATTGGCCGCACGCCGCGTTCCAACCCCGCCACGTATACCGGGCTATTCGCGCCCATTCGCGATTGGTTCAGCGAATTGCCGGAATCCCGTGCGCGCGGCTACAAGCCGGGCCGCTTCAGCTTCAATGTGAAGGGCGGGCGGTGTGAAGCCTGCCAGGGCGATGGCGTCATCAAGATTGAGATGCACTTTCTGCCCGATGTCTATGTCACCTGCGATACCTGCAAGGGCAAGCGCTATAATCGCGAAACGCTGGATGTGAAGTTTCGCGGCAAATCCATCTCGGATGTTTTGGACATGACGGTGGAAGAAGCCGAGGAATTTTTCTCTGCCGTCCCCGCCATTCGTGAAAAACTTTCGGTGCTGCGCAAGGTTGGGCTTGGCTATATCCATCTGGGCCAGCAAGCCACCACGCTTTCGGGTGGGGAAGCGCAGCGCATAAAACTTTCCAAGGAGCTGTCGCGCCGCGCCACCGGGCGCACGCTTTATATTCTGGATGAACCCACCACCGGGCTCCATTTCGAAGATGTGCGCAAATTGCTTGAAGTGCTGCATGCGCTGGTGGAGACCGGCAATACGGTGGTCGTGATCGAACATAATCTGGAAGTGATCAAAACCGCCGATTGGGTGCTGGATCTGGGCCCCGAGGGCGGCGAAGGCGGCGGGCGCCTGGTGGCGGAAGGCACGCCGGAAGACATTGCCGCAGCGGCGGAAAGCCATACCGGGCGCTTCCTGGCGCCTTTGCTGCGGGAAGTGGCGCCCGCGCCGGTGAAGAAGCGCAAAAGGGCCTGAAGCGCTTCTGCTTCCCTTCGCCCTTCTTCCCGTCTATCCCGGCAGCCCCACCCCGCAGGGAGAAACCCCATGCCCGCCTGGCTGCCCGAATTGGTGGCTTCGGTCTTCGCGACCATCATCGCCATCACGCTGCATGAAGCGGCGCATGGCTATGCTGCGCGTGCTTTGGGGGATGACACGGCAGCCCGGGCTGGGCGGCTTAGCCTGAACCCGATCCGCCATGTGGATATGGTCGGCACCATCCTGCTGCCGGGGTTTTTGCTGGTATCGCAGCTACTTACCTTAGGTCGGGTGGAAGCCATGTTCGGCTGGGCCAAGCCCGTACCGGTCAATATCTGGCAACTCCGCAACCCGCGCTATGGCATGGTGGCTGTGGCAGCGGCTGGGCCGGCCACGAATTTCGCCCTGGCCTTGCTGGCGGGGCTCGCCGCGCATCTGGTGGAACCTTGGCAGGCCAGCCTGGGGGCGGAAGGCACCGCCTTCGCCTATCGTGCCTTTGGTCTGTTCATTCTGGCCAATCTGGTGCTCGGCCTGTTCAACCTGTTTCCCATGCCGCCGCTGGATGGCGGGCGGATTGCTGTCGGGCTTCTGCCCCGCACGCCTGCTTTGGCGCTCGCGCGGATCGAACCCTATGGCCTGCTGGTGGTCATGCTCGGCCTGTTCATCCTGCCCCATCTGGTCCCCGGCTATGACCCCATGGGCTGGTTCTTCCGGGGGGTGGTTGCGCCGGCCTTCGATTTCGTTCTCATGCTCACCGGACATGGGTAACGGGACCGATGAGCGAATCATCCCTGCAATTGCAGCTTGAAGGCTATGAAGGGCCGCTTGATCTGCTGCTGGAACTCGCCCGGGCGCAGAAGGTGGATCTGGCCAAGATCTCCATTGTCGCTTTGGTGGAGCAATTCCTGGCGGTGATTGAAGGCGCGCGCCGCATCCGGCTGGAATTGGCCGCCGATTGGCTGGTCATGGCCGCCTGGCTCGCCTGGCTGAAATCCCGCCTCTTGATCCCGCCCGAACAGGTAGAAGGCGAAGATGCCGAAGCTTTGGCCGAGGCTTTGACTGATCGGCTGGCGACGCTTGAACGCATGCGTGCCGCCGCACTTTGGCTGAACCGTCGGCCCTGGCTTGGCCATGATGTCTTTGCCCGCGGCGCCCCGGAACGGCTGAAGGTAGAAGATCGCTCCGGCATCTCCGCCGATCTGCCCGCGCTATTGCAAGCCTATGTCGCCGGGCGCCGGCGCGCCTTGGCCGCGCGACCCTATCGGCCCAAGCCGCGCAAGCTTTTCACCGTGCAGGAAGCGCTTGATCGCCTGACCAAGCTGGTCGGCGCCCTGCCAAGCTGGTCTGAATTGCGGAGCTTCCTGCCAGAAGGCTTTGATGACCCGGTTGAGCAGCGCGCCGCGCTCGCCAGCACCTTGATCGCGGGTTTGGAAATGGCGCGCGGCGGCGGGATAGAATTGCATCAGGAAGCGGCCTTCTCACCAATCATGATCCGCCGCCGGACAGAAGAAGGGGGCAGCGATGGAAGAACCGACTGAAGCCGCAGCGCCGGCGGAAACTCCCACGCCAGAGGCGCCCACCGCGCCTGATGAGGCGACCATGGCGCAGGCGCTCCGCATTGCGGAGGCTGTGATTTTCGCCGCTGATCGCCCGGTATCGCCGCAAACCCTGGCCACCGTGCTGCCCGAAGGCGTATCCGCCACCATGGTCTGCGCGGCGCTCGCTGAAGCTTACCAAGGGCGCGGCGTAGTAGTGACTGAAATCGGCGGCGGCTATGCCTTCCGCACCGCCACAGACCTAGCGCCCCGCCTGACCAAGGTGGTGGAAAGTCCGCGCCGCCTGCCGCGTGCGGCCATGGAAGCGCTTGCCATCATTGCCTATCACCAGCCCTGCACGCGCGGCGATGTGGAAGAAATCCGCGGGGCCACGCTGGCGCAAACCACCCTCGAAGCGCTTTTGGAGCTTGGCCTGGTGGCGCCGCGCGGGCGGCGGGAAGTGCCTGGCCGGCCAACACTTTGGGGCACTACACCGAAGTTCCTGGAACAATTCTCCCTGAAATCGCTGGCGGACCTGCCACGCAAGGAAGAATTGGTGACCGGCGACGCGCCGCCCTTGCCCGGCCTGAACGCCCCCATCAGCACCGCAGATGAAGCCGAGGAAGCCCCGGCACCTACCCCCGAAGCTGCCGAGGAAACCAGCCAAAGGTGAGCATCAGCTTTGCCGATATTCGCCATGCCTATGGCGCGCGGGAGGTTCTGGCCGGCATTGATCTCAGTGTCGCGGCGGGGGAAATTGTCTGCCTGCTGGGTGCCTCCGGCTGCGGCAAGACCACGCTTTTGCGCCTGGCGGCGGGGCTTGAACCGCTTCAGCATGGGCGGATTGAGATCAGCGGACGGTTGATTGCCGAAGCGGGGCGGGAAGTGCCGCCCGAAGCGCGGCATATCGGCTTTGTATTTCAGGATTATGCGTTGTTCCCACATTTGACCGTGGCAGAGAACGTCGCCTTTGGGCTGCGCTTTGCCCCGCGCGGCGAAAGGGTTTGGCGCGTGATGGATGCGCTCGCCCGCGTGGGGCTGGAAGCCTTCCAGAACGCCTTTCCGCATATGCTATCCGGCGGGCAGCAGCAACGCGTTGCGCTGGCCCGCGCGCTGGCACCCCGCCCGGCCGTGCTGCTGTTGGATGAGGCTTTCGCGAGTCTCGATGCGCGGCTCCGTGAAAAAGTGCGCGACGATACGCTGCATGTATTGCAGGAAGCCGGTATCGCGACCCTGCTGGTCACGCATGATTCCGAAGAAGCCATGTTCATGGGTGATCGAATCGCGCTGATGCGCGAGGGCCGGATTTTGCAGGTGGGCGTGCCTGAAGCGCTCTATCTGGCACCCTCGGATCGCTATGTCGCGGGCTTCCTGGGTGAGGTGAATAGCCTGCCCGCCCGCATCGCTGCCGGCCAGGCGGAAACCGCGCTTGGCGCCCTGCCCGCCCCGGGCTTCGCCGAAGGGGCGGAGGTAGAGGTGCTGGTTCGCCCCGAAGGTCTCAGGCTTGGCGCCGAAGGCCCGGTGGTGGAGGTGGAAGCCTTCCGCCTGCTGGGCTCCACCACCCTGGCGCATCTTGCCCTGCCGGATGGCACGGGCGGGCTTTTACACCTGCATGCCAGGCTGCCCCCGGGGCGGCGGCTCAGGCGCGGGGAGCGAATCGCCGTTTCGCTCGACCCGGAACGCGCCTTTGTCTTCCCACGCGCCGAGGCATGACACGGCTTTCATTCAAGCGGGCGGCGCGCCACATCAAGGCGGTTGGCGCGCATCCGGCTTCCTGCTAACGGGTCTATCCCCGCCGGATTAAAGCCTGCGGACAAAGGAGAGCATGTTCGACCTCGCCTGGTCAGAAATCGCCGTGATCGCGGTGGTGGCCGTTGTAGTCATAGGTCCGAAGGATCTGCCGGAAGCCATTCGCGGTGTCGCGAAGGGTATTCAGAAGCTGCGCCGTATGGCGGGCGAATTCCAGCAACAGGCGGATGAGCTGGTGCGCGAAGCCAAGCTTGATGATGTGCGCAATTCCATCCAGGAAATGAAGAGCACCATCAACGATATCCGCAGCTTCGACATCAAGGGCGAAATCGAAAAAGCCGTTGATGCGGATGGCACCCTGCAAAAAACCATGGCCGACGATCCGCTGCGCGATACATTCATGCCGCCGCCGCCTGCGCCTTATGTGCCGCCGGAATTGCCGCCCGCGCCAGACGCGCCTTCCTTTGTGCCGCCCACAGTCGCCCGCTTTGCCGCCCCCTTGCCGCCCGCGCCCGAACCAGCGCCGGCCCCGCCTGCTGCGCCATCCCCCCCACCCGCCGCCAGCGCTTGAGGAATTTCCGTGTCCACCACCCGGGATGACGATCAGATAGACGATAAGGCGATGCCTTTGATGGACCATTTGAAGGAGCTGCGTACGCGGCTGCTTTGGTCCGTTGGGGGTTTCGCGGTATCTTTTGCGGTGTGCTATTATTTTTCGGCACAGATTTACGCCTTTCTGGCGCAGCCTTTGGCCGATGTGCTGGCCAAGCAGGGCGGTGGCGATCGGCGCATGA
The DNA here is from genome assembly GCA_903927465.1 of uncultured Rhodospirillales bacterium. Classification (GTDB taxonomy): domain Bacteria; phylum Pseudomonadota; class Alphaproteobacteria; order Acetobacterales; family Acetobacteraceae; genus Neoroseomonas. The sequence goes on from CAIYMY010000200.1 coordinate 7,033, forward strand.
TCTTCACGGCACTTTATGAAGCCTTCTTCACTTATTTGAAGGTGGCGTTTTTTGGCGCGGTGTTCTTTTCCTTCCCCATGTGGGCGACACAGCTTTGGCTGTTTGTGGCGCCGGGGCTTTATCGCAGCGAAAAACGCGCAATCACGCCCTTTTTGGTCGCTTCGCCCTTTCTGTTTTTGGGGGGCGCGGCGTTGGCCTATTACTTCATCTTCCCACTGGCCTGGCAATTCTTCATTTCCTTTGAGACCATGCCCGGTTCAGGCGGCATACCGGTGCAGTTGGAAGCGAAGGTTGGCGAATATCTGTCGCTGGTCATGCAAATGATCCTGGCCTTTGGCATTGCCTTCCAATTGCCGGTGCTGCTGACGCTATTGTGTCGGGTTGGCATTCTGAATGTGGAAAGCCTGAAGAAGGGCCGGCGCTACGCCATTGTAGGCATGTTCGTGGCCGCCGCTGTGTTGACGCCGCCCGATGTGATCAGCCAAATCGGCTTGGCCGTGCCGCTGATCCTGCTTTATGAAATCTCCATCCTGGCAGCGGGCTGGATGGCGAAGAAGTCCGACGCTGAAGCCGAAGCTGACAAAAAGTAACGATCCCATCGAAGAATCTGTAAGATGCACGACATAAGGCAATTGCGCGCCGACCCGGCCGCTTTCGATGTGGCGCTAGCGCGACGCGGTATCGCCCCGGCGGCAGCGGGCATACTGGCGCATGATGAGGCCCGCCGTGCGGCGCAAACGGCGCTGCAGGAAAAGCAGGCGCGGCGTAATGCGCTTTCCAAGGATATCGGCATGGCCAAGCGCCAGGGCACCGATACCGCGGCGCTGGAAGCCGAAGCGGTGCAACTGCGCGACGAAATGGCAGCGCTTGAAGCCGAAGCCGCGAAAGCTGAGGCCGCGCAACAAGCCGTGCTGGAAACACTCCCCAATATCCTTGATGCCGAAGTGCCGGATGGGCGCGATGAAAGCGCCAATGTGGTGCAGCATCAGCATGGCGCGCAGTCGGAGTTTCCCTTCACACCCAAGCAGCATTTCGAATTGGGTGAGGCGCTTGGCCTGATGGATTTCTCCACTGCCACCAAGCTCGCGGGTGCGCGTTTTACGGTGCTGAAAGGCCCACTCGCGCGGTTGGAACGGGCGCTTGGGCAATGGATGCTGAACCTGCATACGGAAGCGCATGGCTATACCGAGAGTGCGGTGCCTCTGCTGGTGAATGACGCCACCATGTATGGCACGGGCCAATTGCCGAAATTCGCCGATGATTTGTTCCGCACCACCGATGGCCGCTGGCTGATCCCGACCGCGGAAGTGCCGCTGACCAATTTCGCCGCGCAGGTAATCAAGGCAGAGGCTGATCTGCCTTTGCGTCTGACCGCGCTTTCGCCCTGCTTCCGGTCTGAAGCCGGCAGCGCCGGGCGCGATACGCGCGGCATGCTGCGCCAGCATCAATTCGCGAAGGTGGAACTCGTTTCCATCGTGAAGCCGGAAGACAGCGACGCCGAGCATGAACGCATGACGCGTTGCGCGGAACGTGTGCTGACGGAATTGGGCTTGGTGTGGCGGCGGATCATTCTCTGTGCCGGCGATACCGGCTTTGGCGCCGCGCGCACCTATGATCTGGAAGTCTGGCTGCCCGGCCAAGGCGCGTGGCGAGAGATTTCATCCTGCTCCAATTGCCGCGATTTTCAGGCGCGGCGCATGGGTGCGCGCTACCGCGCAAAGGACGCCAAGGGCACCACCTTTTTGCATACGCTGAATGGGTCTGGTGTGGCGGTAGGGCGCGCGCTGATTGCGGTGCTGGAAACGCACCAGCAGGCGGATGGGACCATCGCCGTGCCCGAGGTCCTGCGGCCTTACATGGGTGGGCTGGCGCGAATAGAAGTTTAACGCCGCGCGCCAGTCCCCGCCGGGCGCGCCTCGGCCACTTCCGTTGCTGCATTCCCGGCCTTTGGGGGGAAGCAAACGATACGCGTCCGCGCCGCTGGGCCAGGGGTGCCGCCGCCACGCATACGAAGTTCAACCTCGGGCGTCGTCGGCACGGGTTTCAGGCTGGGCTCGCGCGCACCAATCAGCATCACCGCGCCGCGACCGGAAGCGCATAGCCCTGCCATGGCAGGCCCGGGCAAGGGAATGACCCCAGGCGCGGAGCCAGGGACAAAACCATTGCCACTCAGCGCTGCCATCACCCGCTGCTGATAGATCAGCCCGCGTTCCGGTGTCGCGGAATGGTAAAGCGCCACGGCCTGGTGCCAATCGCCCGTGCGCGCCTGCAGGCTCCGCAAATAGCGCACCGCATAGGCGACGTTCGTTGTGGGATCGAAGCCGGCTTCCAGGGACGGGAAAGCATCCGGGTGATGCAGCAGATTGATCTGCATGCAGCCAATATCAATCGAACGCACGCCCCGCGCCTGAATCGCGCGCACTTCCTGAAGCGCCTCAGCGTTCGAAGCGGCGTAGCGGCCATCGCCAGCAGCGTTATAGGACCAGGGCCAGGGCTGCACACTGCCATCTGGCGCACGGCGCCCGGTTTCAACCTTGGCAACGGCGCCGAGCAAGCCCGCCGGCATTCCTGCCTCGCGCTCCGCCGCCGCAATGGCTGCGCCGCAAAGGCCCCAGGGTTCCGGCAAGGCGGGTGGCGCTGGACGCGCGGCGGTATTGGTGGCGGCGGGGCGTTGTTGGCGCGCGGCATTGGGGGCTGCGGCAGCATCCGGCGCCGCAATGGCCCCAGTCGGCAAAGCCGCAAGCAATAAGCCCAAAACGCCAAGCCCAAGCAGCCGCTTGGCAGCTTCCATGCCGGGAGTCGCGCCAGATGCTCTTTGCATATGCGTTTCCTAGGCCCGCGCGGCGCCCGGGGTCAACCAAAACCCAATCAGAAGTGATCCGCCCGCAGCACCTGGCAATCTGTCAGCGTCACAATCGCTGGCCTTGCGCCGAGCAATTCCCCCTCTGCCGCCAGCACGCGCGAAGCGACCTCGGCCGAGGTAATGCAAAGAACCAGCACATTGTCATCAACACCGCCCGGGTCCCCGGCACGGCGAATGCCCTGATGGCCACGCCCGGCGAGTACGGGCAGAATCGTCCAGCCCGTGGCGCCCATACGGTCCAGTAGTATGGTCACGGCTTCGGCCCGCACGGCCTCCACGACAATTTCGATCCTTTTGCGCGCGTGCATTGTCCCGTCTCCCCTTGATTATTGTGTGGCCAGCCGCGCCGCCCAAAGCCAAAGCGGGATGCCAGCGAGAACATTGAAGGGGAAGGTGATCGCCAAGGAAAGGGTCACGTAAATCCCGGCATCGGCAGAGGGCAGCGCAAGCCGCATCGCCGCCGGCACCGCGATATAGGAAGCCGAGCCACCCAGCACCGCCATCAGCCCCACTCCGCCAGTGGAAAGCCCGACCAAAAGCCCGCCGGCCAGCCCCGCCGCGCCGCCGATCAGCGGCATGAGGATAGCGAAGGCGATCAGCCGCACATCCAGCCCCCTGCCCCTATCCCGCAAGCGCCGCGCTGCGGTGATGCCCATTTCCAACAAAAACAGGCAAAGCGCGCCGGGGAAAAGCGCGGTGATGAAGGGCGATAGCTGCCGCTCAGCCCCGGCCCCGCCCAGCCAGCCGATCAAAAAGGCGCCGAGCAGCAGCACGACCGAGCCATTCAGGAATACCTCTCGCGCCATTTCGCGGGCGCCGCCTGACGTCGCCGCGCCCCCGCGCCGCGCAATCAGCAAAGCGGTCAGAATGGCCGGGGTTTCCATCGCCGCCAGCACGGCGGGCATGAAGCCCTCATAAGGCATATTGGTCGCGTTCAATTGCCCGACCGCCGCGGCAAAGGTCACCACACTGACCGACCCATAATGCGCCGAGACCGCCGCCGCCGTTGCCTTATCAATCGGCGTGGCGGCGCGGAGCAAGCCATAGGCAGGCAGCGGCATCAGCGCCGAAAGTGCAATGCCCACCATCAGCGCTGGGATCAGGCCCGCCGAGGCACCAGGCTGCGCAATGGCAATGCCGCCCTTCAGCCCGATCGCCATCATCAGATAAAGCGAGAGTGTTTTCGCCAAAGCATCCGGCACCGAAAGATCGGAACGCAGCGCGGCAGCCGCGAAGCCAAGCGCGAAGAACAGGACCGAAGGCGGCAGGATTTCAAAGAAGGACATGGGCCGCGCCGGTTAGGCGTTGGCCTTCGGGTTGTAAAGCCTCAGGGCGCAGGCGGAAAAAATACGGCCAAGTCCGGAAGCGCTCAGCCCTGGCTAATCGGCAGGCCATGATAACCGCGGGCGTAATACATCAGGCAGCCTGCCTGCATATCAGCAAAGCGCACCGCCTCAACACTCGCGAAAACCACGCTATGCGTGCCTTGTTCCATCACCTCCGTAATACGGCAATCGAAACTCGCCGCAGCGCCATCCAGCGCGGGGGCCCCGGTAACCAGGTTGGTCCATGCCCCGGCAGCAAAGCGCGCTTCCATGTCCAATGCGCCGCTTGGCGCGGAAAAGGCGTCGGAAACGCCCTGCTGTCCGGCGGCGAGCGTATTCACGCAAAGCACGCCATTCGTCAGAAATAGCGTACTGCGCGGGCTGGTGCGATTGAGGCAGACCAGCAAAGTGGCCGGGTCATCCGTCACGGAACAGACGGCAGTTGCGGTAATGCCACCTTTGCCCGCGACGCCATCGGTGGTGATGATATTCACCGCCGCCCCAAGCCGGGCCATGGCGTCGCGAAATTCCTGGCGAGAGACGGGCATGGTGGGCAATCCTTGAATCGGGCTTGGGCGCGAAGCCTCTATCACCCCAAGCGGGCGCCGTCACGCCAGTCAGCGCCGTGCATGCGATAGAGCAAATGCCGTCGGTAATGATGGCCTTCCGGCAGGCGCGGATGGTCAAATTCGCCCGCCGCCGTCATGCCGAGCTTTTCCATGAGCTTCCAAGAAGCAGCATTGCCCGGCACGGTGAAGGCGACGATGGAAGCAAGCCCAAGCGTGCCGAAGGCATGCGCCAAGGCAGCGCGCGCGGCTTCTTCGGCATAGCCCTGGCGGCGAAAGCGCGCGCTGATCCGCCAGCCGATTTCCACCGCCGGCGTGAAATCCGCCTGCCAGGGAATGGTCATCAGCCCCACCACGCCGACAAAATCGTCCGACGCGGCCTCCACCACCACCCAAAAACCCCAGCCATGTTCAGCGAAATGCGCGCGTAGCCGTGCCGCCCAGGCATCACTTTCAACCCGATTCATGGTAGTGGCGAAATAGCGCATGCTTTCCGGATCACCATTGATGGCGAAAAGCGGGTCAAGATCCTCATCCCGCCAGGGGCGGAGGATCAGGCGTTCTGAGGTGAGCGTCGCGGCGTTCATGCGCGCTTCTTAGCCCAGACCGGCAAGCACATCAGCCCCTAGCTTGCGCAGGCCGCGCCCGGTAGCATGGCCAGCAAAGGAGAACGCCATGAACCCGATCAGCCTGGAAGCTCTGGCCGCCGAGGTGCCCGATGGGGCCATGCTCGCTTTGCCACCTGATAATTCCCTGCCCTCGGTCGCGCTGGCCAAGGCGCTGATCCGGCGCGGGGTGCGCAATTTGCGCCTGGTGGGCGTGCCGGTTTCGGGCTTTGCCACGGATATACTGATTGGCGCTGGCTGCGTCACCAGCGTGCAGACCAGCGCAGTTTCGCTTGGTGAGGCCGGCTTTGCGCCGCGTTTTTCGGCGGCGTTGCGCGCGGGGAAGATCAAGGTGATTGATGCCACCTGCCCCGCCATTCACACCATGCTGCAAGCCGCTGAAAAGGGCGTGCCCTTCATGCCGCTGCGCGGGCTGATTGGCAGCGATATCCTGGCCAATCGGCCGGATTGGAAAGTGGTGCCAAACCCCTTCGCGACGAATGGCGAAGACCCGATTGTGCTGCTGCCCGCGCTGAACCCTGATTTCGTCTGCTTCCATGCGCTGATGGCCGATGAGGAAGGCAATGTCTGGGTCGGGCGGCGGCGTGAATGCGCCACCATCGCGCATGCATCCAAGCGCGCCTTGGTCACGGTGGAACGCGTGGTGCCGGGCAATTTCCTGGAAGATGAACGCCTCGCCTCCGGCGCCATCAACGCCACCTATATCAGCGGTATCGCCATTGCTGAGCGCGGCGCGCGCCCGGTGGCGCTGCTGGATGAATATGGCTTCGATGGCGCTTATGTCAGCGAATATGCCCGCATGGCGCGGAGCGAAGAAGGCTTCGCCGCCTGGTGCGCACGCGAGGTCTTCGAACAAAAAGCGCAGGCCGCAGAATGACCGAGATCAAGCTGGAAGAACGCATCACCGTTGCACTGGCGAAGCTGATCCTGGACCCGAGCGCACCGCCCGCCCGCCACATCGCGGTTGGTGCGGCATCGCCCATGCCTGCGGCGGCGTGTTGGCTGGTGAAAAAGCAAGGCAATCCGGTGCGGCTTTCGCTGCTGCATAAGCGCAGCGGCAATCCGTTTACGGAAGGCACGCGCGAATTATTTGACCTGACCGGCCAGGGGCGGATTGATCTGTTCTTCCTGGGCGGTGGGCAGATTGATGGCAGCGCCAACCTGAACCTGGTCGGCACCGGCGAATGGCCCGGTATGGGTGTGCGCTTTCCCGGCAGTTTCGGTTCGGCCTTCATGTATTTCATGACGCCGCGCACCATCCTGTTCCGGGAAGAACACACGCCGCGCGTTTTCGTGGAGAAGGTGGACAACATCTCCGCCCCCGGCGTCTCGCCGCCCGGCGTGTTTCGCCGCGGCACGGCGCAGGCACTGGTGACGGGGCGCTGCGTATTCCGCTTCCACCCTGATCGCGCGCGGTTTTCGCTGGAGAGTGTGCATCCAGGTGAGACGGTGGAAAGCGTGCGCGATGCCACGGGTTTTGCCTTTGATGTGGCGGGCGATGTGCCCTTCACGCCAGACCCGACGCCGGAAGAACTCGCGCTGCTGCGTGGGCCGATTTGTGATGAAATGATGGAAACCTACCCGGAATTCTGCACCCGGGTCTTTGGCAGGAAACAAGCTGCATGAATGACGCAAGCATCGCCACCAAGGGTCTCGCCCGTTCCGCTGGCGCTTTGGCCGGGTTGCGCGTGGTGGACCTTACGCGCGTTTTGGGCGGGCCTTATTGCACCATGGTGCTGTCCGATCACGGCGCCGAGGTAATAAAGCTGGAACCGCCGC
>CAIYMY010000201.1 GCA_903927465.1 uncultured Rhodospirillales bacterium
GAATGCCCTGGGATTTCGGTTGAAAGCCCGAAAAACGCAACAGCGGATTGAGCCAGATCAGACGCGTGCAGGATTGCCGGAGCCGATCCGTCGCTTCCGCGAGCCCCGCTGCCCCTTCACGGTCCAGCCCATCCGTGATCAGCAGCACCACGGCACCTTGGCCCAGCACACGCCTGGCCCAAAGCTTGTTGAACAGGCCAAGGCTTTCGCCAATCCGCGTGCCGCCCGACCAATCTGGCACGATGTGGGACACCATTTCGAACGCGAATTCCGGATCGCGATGGCGCAATTGCCGCGTCACATTGGTCAGCCGCGTGCCGAACAGGAAGCTATGCACCCGGTCCCGTTCATTGGTGACGGCATGGAGGAAATGCAGCAGGATTTGCGCATAACGCGCCATGCTGCCGCTGATATCACACAACACCACCAAGGGCGGCGGCTTTTCCACGCGCTGCTTGTGTTCAAGCTTCAGGATATCGCCCCCAAGCCGCAGGCTTTGGCGAAGTGTGGCGCGCAAATCCACAACGCGCCCGGCGGGATGGGTGCGAAAGCGCCGCGTTGGTTTTTCATCAAGCGGCAGGGTCAGCTTACGGATTTCCTGCTTGGCCGCAGCGATTTCAGCCGCCGACATGGCTTCAAAATCCAGCTTTTGCAGTTTTTCCCGGTCGCTGACCGTGAAGCTCATATCCTTCCGCGGCGGTTCCGGCTCAGGCGGGCGTGGCTTTGGTTTTTCGCCCTGCATGGCTTCCGCCAAACGCCGAGACGCGGGGGGCGGCTTTTCCGATTGCGGCTTATGGCCATCCAGCGCGGCCATGGCAGCGGCATGGGCGGCGGCTTCCGGATCACGCCAGAATAATTGGAAGGCCTGATCGAACAGCTCAAAATGCTCGCGCCGATGCACCATCACGGCGCGCAAAGCCGCATGGACTTGCCGGCGATCCCCGATTTCAATCGTATTCAGGGCTGCCAGAGCACTGAGCGCCTCACCAGGCCCCAGCGGCAGGCCAGACCGGCGCAACAACCGCGTGAAGGCAAGCAAATTGGTCGCGAGATGCCCGCCCGCGCCGGGCGCCGAGGCCAGCAAGGGCTGGCCGCCGGCGATGATGCGGGCAGGGTCGCGATCCGGCGTCACCCGGCCCGAGCCTCCGCAATCAGCCGCGCCGCTTCCTCGCCCTTCAGCTTTGCGATGTCATCCTGGTATTTCAGCAAAACGCCGAGCGTTTCGTCCACCGCGCCTTGCTCAAGCGCCTTGGCATCAAGTGCGGCCAAAGCCTGCGCCCAATCAATCGTCTCAGCGACACCGGGCAGCTTGAAATAATCACCCTCACGCAGCTTTTGCACGAAAGCCACAACCTGGGCGGAAAGCGCTTCGGGCAGACCAGGGGCGCGCAGCTTCAGAATGGCGCGTTCGCGCGCCGCATCCGGGTAATCCACCCAATGATAAAGGCAGCGCCGGCGCACCGCATCATGCACTTCGCGTGTGCGGTTCGATGTGATGATAACCACCGGCGGGGTCGCCGCTTTGACTGTGCCAAGCTCAGGAATCGTGATCTGGAAATCAGCAAGGATTTCCAGCAGGAAGGCTTCAAAAGGTTCATCCGCGCGATCAAGCTCATCAATCAGCAGCACGGCGGGGCTGCCTTCCAGCGCATCCAGCAAGGGCCGCGGCTGGAGGAATTTGCGATCATAAATGCCGCGTTCCAGCGCGGCGCTATCGGCTGCCCCCGATGCTTCCGCCAACCGTATCGCCATCAATTGCCGCGCGTGATTCCATTCATAGGCGGCGGCGGAGATATCCATGCCGTCATAGCATTGCAGCCGCACCAGCCGGCGCGGCAGGCGCGCGGCCAGCACTTTGGCGATTTCCGTCTTGCCCGTGCCCGGTTCGCCTTCCAGGAAAAGCGGCCTTCCCATGGTGAGCGCCAAATGGATGGTGGTGGCCAGCGCGCGGTCAGCGACATAACCCCCGGAGGCGAGGAGCGCCTGAGTCTCCCCAACGCTAGCGGGCAGGCTCACTTGAACATCAACGCGACAATAGCCAGCCAGATCGCGCCCCCCACCCAGGCCAGCAGCGGAATGCCAAGCGGCGCTTCCGGCAGCAGCTCAAAGATTGAAATGCCGGCGCTCGAGGCAGGCGGGGCGGGCAGGGGGGCTGGGGCAGCGCCCGGCGCTTCGGCGGCAGCGGGTTCGGCGGCCATCACGGCGGCAGCGAAACGGTCAAAGAATTGATCGGACATTTGCTTGGCTGTCGCATCAATCAGCCGCGCGCCAAGCTGCGCCATTTTGCCGCCGACCTGCGCTTTTACTGCGAATTTCAGCAAAGTCTCATTGGGGCCTACTTCTTCAAGCGCAACGTCAGCGCCGCCCTTGGCAAAGCCCATGGGCCCCCCGTTACCTTCACCTGAGATGGTGTAGGAAGCCGGCGCCTGAATATTTTCCAGCTTCACCTTGCCGCCGAATTTCGCCGCCATGGGGCCGATCTTGATAGATACCTTGGCCTCAAACGCGTCGTCAGCGGTTTTGGTCACGCTTTCGCAGCCGGGAATCGCGGCCTTCAGCATTTCGGGGTCGTTCAGCGCGTCCCAGACGCGCTGGCGGGGCGCGGGGATGCGGCGCTCGCCGTTCATTTCCATTGGGTGGTCTCCTGCTTTCCCCCAAACTAGGGGCGCAAAGCCATGGGGGAAAGGGGGCGCCCCCTTGTGGCGGGACAGATCATCCGGCAAGCACGGTCTGAATGGGCGAAAGCCCGCAAATCTTGAGGGATGCCCTGGCCCATGAAGGCGACCCGCTTCGCCCTGATGCTGTTCCTGGCGATGAGCCTGCCGGCCGAAGCCGCCGGGGTTTCGGGCGCGGGAATGAGCCTGGCTTGGGGCCTGCCTTTCGCGGGGCTGCTGCTTTCCATCGCACTGATGCCGCTGCTGGCGGGGCCGATCTGGCATCATCATTACGGCAAGATCGCCGCCGGATGGGCGTTGCTGCTGGTGCTGCCCTTTGCCGTGGTGTTCGGGCTTGGCGTTGCTGCCTCAGAGGTCTGGCATATCCTGTTGCAGGAATACCTGCCCTTCATCGCCCTGCTGCTGGCGCTTTACGTGACCGGCGGTGGCGTGCTGGTGAAGGGCACGCTGATCGGCACGCCGGCCACCAATACCGCACTGCTCGCCTTTGGCACGGTGATCGCGAGTGTGATGGGCACCACGGGTGCTTCCATGCTGCTGATCCGCCCCGTTTTGCGCGCCAATGCCTTCCGTCAGCGCAAGACCCATACCTTTGTGTTTTTCATTTTCCTGGTCAGCAATATTGGCGGGTCTTTGACACCTTTGGGCGACCCGCCGCTTTATCTGGGCTTTCTGAAGGGCGTTTCCTTCTTCTGGACGACGACACATCTTTTCAGTGAATTCCTGGTTTGCGCCGTGCTGCTGCTTGCGGCCTATTACCTACTGGATAGCTGGGCCTGGGCGCGTGAGAAGCCGACACCACCCGCTATCGAAAAGCGCGAGAGCTTTTCGATCGAAGGCTATGCCAATCTTTGGCTGATTGGCGCGGTGGTGCTGATGGTGCTGGCGCAGGGCTATTGGCGCCCGGGCGATGTTGCGCTGTTTGGCGAAAAGATAGGGCTTGAACGGCTGGTTGGCGTGGCTGTGTTTGTTGGCATTGCGGCCACTTCCATGTGGGTCACGCCGCGGCAATTGCGCGATGATAATGGCTTCGCCTGGGGTGCCATTTCCGAAGTGGCCAAGCTTTTCGCGGCCATTTTCGTCACCATGGCCCCGGTGCTGACCATTCTGCGGGCTGGCACGGCGGGCGCTGCGGCGCCCTTGGTGGCGCTGACCTCCGGCGCGGGCGGTGAGCCCATTCCATGGGTCTATTTCTGGCTGTCCGGGGTACTGTCTTCCTTCCTGGATAACGCGCCGACCTATCTGGTGTTCTTCAACCTGGCCGGCGGCGATCCCGCGTATCTGATGGCTGAAGGTGCGCTGACGCTGGCGGCGATTTCCTGCGGCGCGGTCTTCATGGGGGCCAATTCCTATATTGGGAATGCGCCGAATTTCATGGTCAAGGCGATTGTGGAAGAACAGGGTGTGCGCATGCCATCCTTCTTCGGCTATTGCGCCTGGGCCTTGGTGGTCTTGATCCCGCTTTTCGTGCTGGTGACATTCATTTTCTTTTGAGGAACGACCAATGCCTTATGTAATCGCCGATGACCTGCCCGATGAACCCGCCGGCGTGCGCTTCCGCCGCCTGCTGGACCGTCCGCAAATCCTGCAAATGCCGGGCGCGCATCTGGGCATCGCCGCTTTGCTCGCGAAGAAGGCTGGTTTTGAGGCGCTGTACATGTCGGGTGCCGCCATGTCCGCCACCATGGGCTTGCCTGATCTGGGCATGATCACGGTGGATGATGTGTCTTGGCATGTGCGCCAGGTGGTGCGCGCTTCTGCCCTGCCCGTGCTGGTGGATGGCGATACCGGCTATGGTGAGGCCTTGAACGTGATGCACATGGTGCGCTGCTTTGAAGAAGCGGGTGCGGGGGCGGTGCATTTGGAAGACCAATTACTGCCCAAGAAATGCGGCCATTTGAACGACAAGAAACTGGCCCCGGTGGATGAAATGTCGGCCAAGGTCGCCGCTGCCCGCAAGGCCAGGCGCAATCTGGTCATCATCGCGCGCACCGATGCGGTGGCGAATGAGGGCATGGATGCCGCCGTTGATCGCGCCAAGCGCTATCTGGAAGCCGGCGCCGATGCGATTTTCCCCGAAGCGCTGACGACCGCTGAGATGTTTCGCGAATTTGCAGCGCGCATGCCGGGCGTGAAGCTTTTGGCCAATATGACCGAATTTGGCCGCACGCCGTTTTTCACGGCCACTGAATTTCAGCAAATGGGCTACGCCATGGTGATCTGGCCCGTCAGCCATTTGCGCATCGCGGCCCGCGCCATGGAAGATTTATACAGCGCGATCAAAGCCGATGGCGGCACGCATAATATGGCCGGGCGGATGCAAACCCGCGCCCAGCTTTATGAGACGATTGGCTACCACGCCTATGAATCGCTCGATGCCAGCCTGGTGCGCACCATTGTGCCGGAAGGCATGCCGCAGAATTGAGACAGCCCAACTGCGTAGCGGCAGGGCTGCTAAGCCGCGTTTTGTAATGAAGTATCGAGAAGGGAAAAGATGATGCCCCTAAGCTTTCGTGAAGCCTTCGAAGCACAGGCTGATCGGGTAACCGACAAGTGGGATAGTTACCTCGACATTTATGATAAGGCTTTTGTGGCATATCGTGACCGCGAAGTCTCGCTACTCGAAATCGGTATTCAGAATGGTGGCTCGCTTGAGGTTCATGCACGGTATTTCCCGAACCACAAGCTTATCATTGGCTGTGATATTCATCCGCGCTGTGGCGCATTGAGTTTTCCAGGCAACGACAAGATAAAGGTCGTGGTCGGCGATGCCAACGCTGCCGAAACGCGTGCCACGATCACTGCCCTGAGTGCCGATTTTGATATCATCATTGATGACGGTTCCCATAAGTCGAACGATATCATTCTCTCATTTCTCTATTTTTTCCCGAAATTGAAGCCGGGCGGTATTTTTGTGATTGAGGATCTGCACGCGAGCTATTGGCAAGCTTACGATGGGGGGCTGTTTCATTCCTCCTCAGCCATGGGTTTTCTGAAGGATCTGGTTGACTTGCCGAACCTGGAACATTGGGGGTTTGCGATGACGCCACAGGAATACCTTGCTGCGCGGCACCCGAAATACGCCCCTGTCATCAGCGCCTGTGATCTCTCAGGGATTTATTCAGTGCAGTTTTTCAATTCGGTATGTGTCATTGAAAAGCACCTTACCGATCCTGTTGCCAGCCTGGGACAAAGGCGCATACGCGGGACACGCGCTGAGGTATGGCCGGGGGCTTTGCAAATGGATGGAACGGGTTCAATCCCGCCCGACCAGTCCAACAGCAGATGGTCCAGGCCTGGGTAGGTGACTGCCTAGCGTCGCCCCGCCAAGCGACCCCCTATCCCCCGCGACCGGAAAAGGCGTTGAAGGTTTGCAGCGTATAGGTGTCCTTCACGCCGGGCACGGTCTGGATAGTCTCCACCACGAAAAGCCCGATATCGCGATCCGCTTCCAAATAGAATTTCCCGAGCAGATCATATTGGCCGGAAATAGAATGCATTTCCGAAAGCTCCGGAATGCCATCGGCCATCTCCCGCGCCACGCGATAGGCTTGGCCCATCTCACATTTGATCATGATGAATACGGCGCGCATGGCCTTGGCCCTCCTGCAATCGCCTTCATGTTAGAGTATTTGCAAGCCAAGTGGAATCGCCTGGCGCATCACAAAACAACATCAAACAAAGGTGTAGTGTGGTTCCCGTAAGCCGATGTGACCTGGGAACACACTAATTTTTATCGTCCGTCGAAGGGGCTGTTCCGTCGAACCGCGCGATCACCTCGTCTGCTGTCACGACCTCCGCGTATTTCTTATCGAGAATGGCCAAGGTCAGGTCATGAACGGTTTCGGCGGTCCAGGATTTGCCGCCAGGGCCTGCCACCGGCACGGCGGTCGTGGCGTCCGATGGTAGGATGATGCGATAGCCAAGCGCCTTGCCGGCCCGGACCGTGGCATCCATGCTGTTATGGATGACAACGCCCGTCAGTACGAACTGGTTGGCCCGCATGTCGCGTAGAACCCGGTCAAGCTCAGTTCCGATGAAGGCGCAGTTTTGGTGCTTGACGATCACCGGCTCCCCCGTAATGGGCGCGACCTCTGCCTTGATGCCGTTCCATGGGCCGTGGGTATGATAGCTTGAGGATGGAGTTGGCTCGTCATGCTTGATGTGAAGCACGGGTCATCCGTGCTTTCGCCAATGCGCCAGAAGACGCATAATGACCGCCAAATATCCAGGGTTATTCTTGCCATTCCAGACCGGCTGGTCGATGGCGTCCTGGACATCGAGGATAATGAGGGTGGCAGGGGCACAACGGGCGTTCATGCTCGGCGATACCTTTCTCAACAGACATGCACCAGGCGGCCTGCCGTCTCAGCGAATGATTGCCTGACGCTACCCCAGCTTCAAGCGTCTTTCGTCTCGGATGATGGCTGCTGCGGCACAACTGCGGGTGTTTGGGTGCTCCATGCGGAACATGCTCGGCGGGAAACGCGCCTCCGCGGCAGGCAAGTTAATTTGCAAAGCGAATGGCGTTATGACTAAATTTTAGGCGAAAAATCGCCCAAAAGCCGGTCGGATGCCTTCCTCTGGCGGCATAGGGTTTGCTTATCGAGGATCATGGTATTGCCCCCTCCTGCCCCAGATCGCGGCGGCGCCGCTCAGCCTCTGCTCGAAACCCGAGGCCTCGTGAAGCATTTTCCCATCCGGGGCGGCCTTTTCGGCCGCCAGATGGGGGAGGTTCGCGCGGTTGATGGTGTCTCCCTTACCGTCCGCAAAGGTGAAACCTTGGGCATTGTGGGCGAAAGCGGCTGCGGCAAATCCACAACCGCGCGCCTGCTGATGCGCCTGCTCGACCCCGGCGCGGGCGAGATGATCTTTGATGGCGATGCGGTTGGTCGGGATGATCTGGGCGGCGGGATATCGCTGAAGGATTATCGCCGCCAGGTGCAGATGGTGTTCCAGGATTCCTATGCCTCGCTGAACCCCCGCCTGCCGATTGAAGACACCATCGCCTTCGCGCCCGAAGTGCATGGCGTGCCGGCGGCGGAAGCGCGTGAAAGGGCGCGGGAATTACTTGCCGCCGTGGGCCTAGCGCCCGCGCAATTCGCCCGGCGCTACCCGCATGAATTATCCGGCGGTCAGCGCCAGCGGGTGAATATCGCCCGCGCCTTGGCGCTCCGCCCGCGCCTGGTCATTCTGGATGAACCAGTCTCGGCGCTTGATAAAAGCGTGGAGGCGCAGGTCTTGAACCTGCTCGTGGACCTCAAGGAAAGCTTCGGTTTGACTTATGTTTTCATCAGCCATGATCTGAATGTGGTGCAATATATCAGTGACCGCGTGCTGGTGATGTATCTGGGCCAGGTCGTAGAAGAAGGCCCGGTGGATGAGATCTATGCCCGCCCTGGGCATCCCTATACCCGGGCCCTTTTGGCATCGCGGCCTTCCATGGACCCTTCGCAGCGCCGGACCGAACCGCCGCTGACGGGCGATCCACCCAATCCGGTGAATCCGCCCTCAGGTTGCCGCTTCCGCACCCGCTGCCCACATGCCGAGGCGGTTTGCGCTGAAATCCCGCCAGTGGCCGCAACCCTGAGCCCCGGCCACACCGCCGCCTGTCACATGGCTTTGCCCGGAAGTGGCCATAGCCAGGCCGGGGGGATCGCGGCATGAGCGCGGCTTTGAAACCAACGCCTGAGGCGCCGCTGATCCGGCTGCGCGATTTGCATGTGAAGTTTGAATCACGTGATCGCACTGTGCATGCCGTCAATGGCGTTGACCTGGACCTCGCGGCTGGGGAGGTGCTGTGCATCCTGGGTGAGTCAGGCTCTGGTAAATCGGTCACGCTGCGCGCCTTGATGAAGCTTTTGCCCAAAACCGCGAAGGTTACCGGCGAAATCAAGGTGGGCGGGCGCGATGTGCAGGCCATGAATGAAAGCCAGCTTGCCGATTTCCGCGGCGGCGATGTGGCCATGATCTTCCAGGAGCCCATGACGGCGCTCGACCCGGTTTTCACCATCGGGCGGCAGATCGCGGAAACCGTGCAGCGCCATGAGGGTGCAAGCCGCAGCGCCGCCGATGCCAGGGCCTTGGAATTGCTGGAATTGGTGCAAATCCCATCCGCCAAGCGTCGGCTTTCGGCCTATCCGCATGAATTATCGGGCGGGCTTCGTCAGCGCGCCATGATTGCGGTGGCGCTCGCCTGCCGGCCCAAGCTGCTGCTGGCTGATGAGCCGACGACGGCCTTGGATGCCACGGTGCAAATTCAGGTGCTGCTGCTGCTGCGTTCCTTGCAGGAACAGCTTGGCATGGGGGTGGTGTTTGTGACCCATGACCTTGGCGTTGCGGGCGAAATCGCTGACCGGGTGGCGGTGATGTATGCCGGCAAGGTGGTGGAAGAAGGCCCTGTTGGCGCGCTGATGGCCGGCCCCTTGCACCCCTATGCCAAGGGCTTGCTGGGGGCGACGGTGCATGCCGGCATGCGTGGTAAGCGCCTGACGACCATCCCCGGCGCGCCGCCGATGCTTGATAAGGTACCCACCGGCTGCGCCTTCGCGCCCCGCTGTGCGGAGGTGATTGAAGGCTGCCATACCGGGGTGCCGGCGCTCCGCCAAATCGTGCCGGGGCGGCAGGCGCGCTGTATCCTGGTGGCACCGGGTGAGGGCTAGACTAATAATTAAAAAAACTGAAACTTGCCGCGGCGCGCGGGGCGCGGCAGAAGCTGTTTCGGGCTTAGCGATCTCGCCAAGCTCCGTCCCGCAGTCCGGGCCCGCTAGTGCGGTCTCGCGCTGCCATGGTGCCGGTCCTGCGGGGTCGGTTTGGATTGAAATGATATGCGCACCATTACGCAGCTAGGCCTTTTGGCCCTGATCGCAGGCGCCGGCGCGGCTTGGCACTTCAAGGCAGAAGAATGGGGGCTGCCCAAGCCTTTGGAATTGGTCGGGTTGCAATCCGGCACCAGCCAGGGCCCCGCGCGCGGTGGACCATCTGGCCCCATTGGCGTTGTGGTGCAGCCAGTGCGGAGCGGCATGGTTGTGGATAAGGTTGAAAGCATCGGTACGGTGCGCGCGCGCGAAGCTGTCACCATCACCGGCAAGATCGTCGGCATTGTCACCCATATCCGCTTCACCGAAGGCCAGAAGGTGCAGGCGGGTGAAACCCTTGTAGAACTCGATTCCGGCGCTGTTTCGGCGGAGCTTGATCAGGCGCGCGCACTTTTGGACGATGCGCGCAATCAGTTAGTGCGCGCGCGCGGATTGCAGGCTGGCCAGACCATTGCGGCGCAGCGGCTGGATACGCTGGAAGCGGTGGCGCGCCAGGCAGAAGGCCGCGTGCGCCAATCAGAAGCAAAGCTTGAAGAATTGCGCGTGAACGCTCCCTTCAGCGGGCGGGTAGGGTTGCGGCAAGTAAGCCTGGGCGCGTTGATCCAGCCAGGCGTCGCGATCACCACCTTGGATGATGTTTCGCGTGTGCGCGTGGAATTTTCCGTGCCCGAAGTTTATCTGGCGCGGGTGCAGTTGGGGCGCCAAGTCACCGCGCGCAGCACCGCGTACGGTGAGCGCCGCTTCAATGGCCAGGTCGCGATCATTGATACGCGCATAGACCCCGCAACCCGCAGCGTTCGCGTGATCAGCGAATTCGACAATGCCGATGAAGCGCTGCGCCCGGGCCTGTTCCTGAATGTGGAAATGGTGTTGGAAGAACGGCCAACTGCGCTGCTGATCCCGGAAGAAGCGATAGACCCGGTGGGCGACCGCGCCTTTGTCTATGTGATCCGCGATGGCCGCGCGAAGCGCCAGGAAGTGAAGCTGGGGCTTCGTCTGCCGAGTGAGGTTGAAATCCGCGAAGGTGTTGCCGCCGGCGAACCAGTGGTTGTGCGCGGCATCCAACGCTTGCGTCCGGATGCGCCGGTACGCATCATTGAAACCATCACGCGTCCGACAAGCTGAGCAGGGCTGAACCCATGGTCCTTTCCGATATCTCGATCAAACGGCCGGTCTTCGCGACCGTGATCAGCCTGATGCTGATCGTGCTTGGTTTGGCATCGCTCTTTAAAATGCCGATCCGGGAATACCCGAAGATTGATCCGCCGATCATCCAGATTGTCACCACCTATCGTGGAGCCTCCGCGCCTGTGGTGGATAATCAGATCACGGAAATCCTGGAAGGCGCCGTTGCGGGGATTGAGGGGATCAAATCCATCCAATCCCAATCGCGCGATGAACGCAGCCAGATCACGCTGGAATTTCGCCTGACGCGCGATGTGGATAGTGCGGCCAATGATGTGCGTGACCGTGTGGCACGTGCGCTGGCGCGCCTGCCGGAACAAGCCGATACGCCCATTGTGCAAAAAGTGGATGGCGATAGCCGACCCATTTTGTGGATTGCCTTGGGGTCCGAGACGCTTTCTCCACTGGACCTGACTGATGTTGCGCGGCGGCGCATTGTGGACCGGTTGGCCATTGTGGAAGGTGTCGCGCAGGTTCTGATCCAGGGTGAACGGCGCTTTTCGATGCGCGTTTGGCTGGATCGTCAGGCCTTGGCCGCGCGCGGCCTCACCGTGCAGGATGTGGAGGAGGCGATCCGGCGCGAGAATGTCGAATTGCCCGGCGGGCGCATTGAAAGCACGGCGCGCGAATTGACGGTGCGAACCGATTCACGCATGAGCACGCCTGATCAATTTCGCCAGGTTGTGGTGGCGCGCGGCTCGGGCGGTGCGCAGGTATTGCTGGGTGAAGTGGCGCGCATTGAAGTGGGGCCCGAAGATGCGCGCGGCGGTTATCGCATCAATGGCCGGCCTGCAATCGGGCTTGGCGTTTTGCGCCAATCCACCGCCAATACGCTTGCGGTGGCGGATGGCGTGAAGGCAGAATTGGAACGCATCAAGCCCACCCTGCCACCAGGGATCGAGGCGGTGATCGCCTATGATGAAAGCCTGTTCATCGCGCAATCCATCTATGAGGTTCAGCACGCGCTGATGATTGCGCTTGCCCTTGTGGTTGGGGTGATTTTTCTTTTCCTGCGTTCGGTGCGCGCCACCATTATTCCCGTGGTTGCCATTCCCGTTTCCATCGTGGCGTCCTTCCTGCCCATGGCAATTTTTGGGTTCTCGGTGAATGTGCTGACCCTGCTTGGCCTGGTGCTGGCCATCGGCCTGGTGGTGGATGACGCCATTGTGGTGCTGGAAAATGTCCATCGCCGCATCGAACTGGGCGAAGACCCCTTGCTTGCTTCCTTGCTCGGATCACGCGAAATTGCCTTTGCCGTTATTGCGACAACGCTGGTGTTGGTTTCGGTTTTCTTGCCGCTATCCTTCATGGGCGGGAATACCGGGCGGTTGTTTACTGAATTCGGCATTGCGCTTGCGGCATCGGTCTTATTCTCGGGGCTAATCGCACTCACGCTGACACCCATGATGTGTTCCAAGCTGCTGCGCGCGCATGAAGGTGAAAGCCTGCTGGTGCGCCTGACAGAGCCCTTCTTCGTTGCGATGAATGATGGGCTGCGCTGGACCTTGGATAAGGCGCTCCGCGCGCCTGTACTGGTCATGGGCGTATCGGCGGGGATGTCGCTGTTCGCCGTGGTGCTGTTCAATGCATTGCCCAAGGAATTTGCGCCGACTGAAGACCGCGGCGTGGTCATCATCCCGACCACGGGGCCTGAGGGCGCATCCTTCCCCTACACCATGGAACATGTGATGCGGCTGGAAAGCCTGTTGCAGAAGTATATTGATAATGGCGAAGCCTATGCGGTGATGTCCACGGTAGGTGGCTTCCAGCGCCCGGCCATCGGCAATGTTGCGAATATCTTCGTGCGTCTCGCGCCCTGGAGCGAACGAAATCGTAAGCAACAGGCCATCGCTGCCGAAATCTTCCCCTTGGTGGCGGGCATTCCGGGCATTCGTGGTTTTGCCCTGAACCCGCCATCCCTTGGTCAGCGCGGCTTCCAACCGCCGCTACAATTCGTGATCGGTGGGCCGGATTATGATACGCTCATTGCCTGGCGCGATGTGTTTCTGGAAAAGGCGCGCACCAATCCGCGCTTGCTGAACCTTGACCACAACTTCAAGGAAACCAAGCCGGAAGTGCGGGTGGATATTGATAGGCGCAAGGCCGCCGATCTTGGTATTTCCATCGCCGCGGTTGGACGCACCATTGAAACCCTGATGGGATCGCGCGAGGTCACCACTTATGTCGTGGGTGGGCAGGAATATAAGGTACTGTTGCAGGCACCGGATTCCGCGCGGATTTCGCCTTATGATCTGCAGAATGTCTTTGTGCGTACGGGAACCGGCGGGCTGGTGCCGCTTTCTAATGTGGTGACGCTGTCCGAACGCGCCCGCGCGCAAACCTTGTCGCGGCAGGACCGCGTGCGCGCCATCACCATCACCGCCTCTCTCGCGCCGGGTTATTCCCTGGGCGAGGCTTTGGATTTCCTTGATCGCACCGCCAAGGAAGTGCTGCCGCAGGAAGCGCGCATTTCCTATCTGGGGCAGAGCCTGGAATTCCGTGAAAGCTCCGGTGCGCTTTACGTGACCTTCGCATTGGCGCTGTTGGTGGTGTTCCTGGTGCTGGCCGCGCAGTTTGAAAGCTTCATCCACCCCTTTGTCATTCTGCTGTCCACGCCACTTGCCGTCACCGGCGGGCTATTCGCGCTGTGGTTCACTGGCCAGACGTTGAACGTGTTCAGCCAGATCGGCATGGTCTTGCTGATTGGCTTGATGGCGAAGAACGGCATTCTGGTGGTGGAATTCGCCAATCAGCTCCGCGATCGGGGCATGAGCATTCGTGATGCGGTGCTGGAAGCCTCCGTCGTGCGGTTGCGTCCGATCCTGATGACCTCCATCGCGACGGTGCTGGGCGCGGTGCCGCTTGCCATGGCAACCGGGGCGGGGGCGGAAAGCCGGCAGGCCTTGGGGGTGGTGATTGTGGGCGGCATTACGCTTTCCACCATTGTCACGCTTTATGCGGTGCCGGCGCTTTATTTGCTGCTGGCACCCTACACCAAGCCGATCGGCGCCATCGCGGCCAAGCTGGCCGATCTGCAATCAAAGCCCGTCACGGGCCATGGGCATCAGGCGGCGGAATAACACGCCGCCGCTTGCGAAGGGGTGATTTCACACCCGGATTTTCTGCGCTAGCTTTCCCCCCTGAATTCGAATCATTGGGGAAGCTTTCATGACTGAAGCGAAAACAGGACGGACAGGCGGTAAGCTTTTGGCCGATGCGCTGGTGGCCCAGGGTGTCACCCATGCCTTTTGCGTGCCGGGTGAGAGCTATCTTGATCTGCTCGATGGCCTTTATTCCGTGCGCAATCGGCTGCAATTGGTCACCTGCCGCTTTGAAGCCGGCGCGATCCATATGGCCGAAGCCTATGGCAAGCTGACCGGCAAGCCAGGGGTTGCCATTGTCACGCGCGGCCCGGGCGCCTGCCATGCGGCCATTGGCGTGCATGTGGCGCAGCAGGATTCAACGCCACTGGTACTGCTGGTTGGGCAAATCCCGATTGAGGAGACAGACCGCGAAACCTTCCAGGAAGTTGATTACCGCCGCATGTTCAGCCCCATCGCCAAATGGGTGACGCAGATTGATGATGAAAAGCGCATCCCCGAATTGATGGCGCATGCCTTTGATGTCGCGGTGTCTGGCCGCCCCGGCCCGGTGGTGATCGCGATTAGTGAGGAAATGCAAAAGCGGATGGCAAGCGTGCCGGATATCGGCCCCGCCGATGTGCTGCCGCCCCACCCCGCGCCCGATGCGGTTTCGCGCATGATGGCGATGCTGGGCAAGGCCAAGCGCCCGCTGGCGGTGCTGGGTGGCTCACGCTGGTCCGATCAGGGCAAGGCCGATATCCGCGACTTCCTGCTGGCGAATGATCTGCCGGTTGCGGTTGGCTTCCGCCGTCAGGGGATTTTCGATGGTAATTCGGAAAACTATGTGGGCGATCTGGGCGTTGGTGCCGATCCTGGCCTGGTGGCCCATGCCAAGGATGCGGATTTGATCATCGCGATTGGCTCTCGCCTGGGGGAGACTTTCAGCCAGGGCTATACGTTGTTGGATATGGCGGGCGCGACGCCGATTGTGCATGTCTATCCCGAGCAATCGGAAATCGGGCGCGTCTAACGCCCCGCACTTGGCATCACCGCGGACCTCAATGCCTTTGCGGCGGCGGCCAGGGCGGCGGCACCCATCAAGAAGCCCGCCTGGGCCGGCTGGACGCGGGATTTGCGCGCCACACGCATGAAGCAGGCGGAAGCACCCAATTACGAAGGGCCGCTCAATCTGGCGAAGGCCTTGCAGGATCTGGAAAAGGCTTTGCCGGCCAATACAATTTACACCACCGATGCCGGCAATTTCGCAACCTGGCCCACGCGCTTCATGCATGTGGGACCGGGCCAGGATTTCCTTGGCCCCACCAATGGCGCCATGGGCTATGCGGTGCCGTCAGCGATTGGCGCGAAAATTGTGCATCCGGAACGGACAGTGATTGGCTTTGTGGGCGATGGCGGCTTTCTGATGACGGGGCAGGAAATCGCGACCGCGTTCCATCATTCGGTCAATCCGGTGATTTTGGTGTTCAACAACCAGATGTATGGCACCATCCGGATGTATCAGGAACGCACCTATCCGCATCGTGTCTCTGGCACCGCGCTCACCAATCCGGATTTTGCGCGCTTCATTGAAGCCTTTGGCGGCCATGGTGAGATTGTGGAAAAGACTGAGGAATTGGTGCCCGCAGTGCAGCGTGCGCTCGCTTCCGGCAAGCCGGCCCTGGTGGAAATCCGCATGAATCCGGAACAGGTGACCAACCGCGCCACCATTGCCGATTTGCGCGCGCAATCCGGCAAGGCTGCGCCTGTGGCGGCACTTCCGGCTACCGCCAAGCGCGGCCCGGCACCGCGGCGTAGCGGGCCGCGCCCGCGCTGATCAGCTTGGCCGGGGTGTCGGCGAAGGGCGCCCCGGCAAATTCATGCCGGAAAAACGCGTATCCAGATGCTCGATTTCAAGCCAGCCCATATCGCGGCCAAAGGGCTTATAGATCGGGAAGGTTTTCAGGATGCCGAGCGTCGCCGCACTTTCAAGCGGAGAGATGAAGCTGCAATCCTGATCGCCGAATTGCGGCTGCGCCATCCAATGCGTCAGTTGTTCGCTGGTGATGGCGAAGAAACCGCAATGTGGATTGGTCGCGCGCTGGAAGGTGAGCGGCTTTGCCCCTTGGCGGCCCTTCAGGAAACGCTCATCCGGTAGCGCCGCTTCAAAGGGGGCGAGCAAACCCGGGCGCAGCATGCCATCAATATAGGTCTTCAGCGCCGGGCCGCGCGGATTCCATTCAAAGCGATTGGGAAACAGCACGCGCCGCCAGCCGTAATCATCCTGAAAGGCCAGGATACGCGGGATCATGTCGCCACCGGTTGGGCGCAGATCATCTTCTGAAAAGGCAAAGACATCATAGACGTTGCGGGCATCGGCAAACAGCTTATGCGCCGTGAAGCCCAGCATGCGCGGATTATCAAGCTTCGCATCATAAAGCCTGACACCACGCGCGCGGCAATAATCCGCATCCAGCAAATGATTGTCGCCATTCACCAGTACGATGATGTCAAGCTGATCCGCCACCCCGACCATCTGTTCAAAACGCTTCTGCCAGACATTGATAGCGGATACCGGGCCGTAATGCCCGCGCCAGGCTTCTATCACGCTGCGGATCGCCGCCGCCCGCTGATCTCGGCGATGCGCATCGGTGGAGCTGTGGTTTGATCCTTCCTCGGCGCGAAAGAAATGCGCGATGGTGAGAAGGATGCGCATGCTCAGGCGGCTCCCTTGGACAATAGCTGGTCGAAATAAGCAATGGTATGCACCAGGCCCTGTTCCAGCGGGATGGTCGGTTCCCAGCCAAGTTTGCCGCGCGCCTTGGTGATATCGGGCTGGCGTTGGCGCGGGTCATCCACCGGGGCGGGGCGGAAGACCATGCGGGAACCGGAACCCGTCAGTCGGATCACGGCTTCGGCCAATTCGATCATGGTGAATTCGCCCGGATTGCCAAGGTTGATTGGCCCCGTAACTTCCTCCGGCGAATCCATCAGCCGGCGCAAACCCTCCACCAAGTCTGAAACAAAGCAAAAGGAACGCGTCTGCTTGCCATCGCCATAGATGGTGATGGGGTCACCGCGCAAAGCCTGAACGATGAAATTAGACACAACGCGCCCATCATTCGGGTGCATGCGCGGGCCATAGGTATTGAAGATGCGCGCGACCTTGATGTTCAGCCCATATTGCCGATGGTAATCGAAGAACAGTGTCTCAGCGCAGCGCTTGCCCTCATCGTAACAAGAACGGGGCCCGATCGGGTTCACATTGCCCCAATATTCCTCAGGCTGCGGATGGACATTGGGGTCGCCGTAAACCTCGCTGGTGGAAGCTTGCAGGATGCGCGCCTTCAACCGCTTGGCGAGCCCCAGCATATTGATCGCGCCATGCACGCTGGTCTTCAGCGTCTGCACCGGGTCATGCTGGTAATGGATGGGCGATGCCGGGCAGGCAAGATTGTAGATCTCATCAACTTCCACATAAAGCGGGAAGGTCACATCATGGCGGATCAGTTCGAAGTAAGGGTGATCCAGCAGGCTTTCGATATTGGCCTTGTTGCCGGTGAAGAAATTATCGGCGCAAAGCACCTCATGCCCTGCGGCCAAGAGCGCATCGCATAAATGGCTGCCGACAAAGCCGGCGCCCCCCGTGACCAGTATGCGCTTGCGTGCGTGGTATTCGCGTTTGGCCTCGCCGGAATTTTCCATCACCGCCCCACTGCATAACCCTGCATGCCGCGCGGATTTGCCCCGGCATGGATGGAACCATCGGCCTCAAGCCGAGCGCCAGTCAGCCGCCCTTCGGACCAATCACCGCCCGCTTCTGCCTGGTGGCCGCGTGCCTTGAGCGCCGCCAGTACTTCCGGCGCATAGCGCCCTTCAATCACCAGCTTGCCGGGCTTGGCACCGCGCGGCCAGAAGCTGCTGATCCAATGTTCCGAATGGAAGGAAGGCGCATCAATTGCTTCCTGGATATTCATGCCCTGATGCAGCATGCGCAGCAGCATGATCGACTGCCATTGATCCTGCTGTTCGCCCCCAGGCGTGCCGAAGCTCATCCAGGGCTTGCCATCACGCAGCACCAGCGCGGGGGAAAGCGTGGTGCGCGGGCGTTTGCCTGGCTGCAGGCCATTGGGCAGGGTTTCATCCAGCCAGAACATTTGGCAGCGCGTGCCAAGGCAGAAGCCAAGCTCCGGAATGGCGGGTGAGGATTGCAGCCAGCCGGCGGAAGGTGTCGCACTCACCATGTTCCCGGCAGCGTCAATCACATCCACATGGCAGGTATCGCCCCCCGCGGCGCCGAGGCGAGAGACCGTGGGCTCACCACTGCCAGCAGCGGCGGCCATTTCCTGCGCGCGTCTTATGGCGGCGGCGTAGTCGGTATGCGGGGCGCGGCCATCGGGGAAGCCAGGGCGGAATTCCATGCTCGCGGCGGCGCCAATCAAGGCACGCCGCGCGGCATTATACGCGGGCGAAAGCAGTGTCGCCATCGGCACATCAGCGAAATTCGGGTCGCCGTAAAAGGCTTCACGATCCGCGAAGGCAAGCTTCATCGCTTCCGCCACCAGATGGATGAAATCTGCCCCCATCGGGTCCATCGCCGCAATGTCATCGCCTGCGATCAAGGCCAGGGTTTGCAGCATGGCCGGCCCTTGGCTCCAGGGGCCGCATTTCAGCACGCGATGGCCGTGGTAGTCCAAGCCAAGCGGTTCTTCGATGGTCGCAGACCAGCCAGCCAAATCCTGCCCATTCAGCACGGCGCGATGGCGGCGCCCGGATGTATCCATTGCTTCCGTCACGCGGCAGAAGCGATCAATGGCGTCTGCCACAAAGCCGCGATACCAGGTGCTGCGCGCGGCTTCGATTTGCGCGACGCGATCCCCGCCCGCGGCCTCCGCCTCGCGCACCACACGTTCATAAGTATCGGCAAGTGTCGGGTTGGCATAAAGTCCGCCAGGTGCCGGCCCGCCATTCCGCAGCCAAAGTGCCGCGGAGGTTTTCCACTCCGCCTCAAACAAGGGGCGCACCGAATCAATCGTGGCGCGCACGCGCTGCACCATGGGTGCGCCATGCCGCGCATAGCCAATGGCATAGGCCAGAATATCGCGCGGCTTCCAGGTGCCGTGATCACGCAGCATCAGCATCCATGCGTCAAAGGCGCCGGGAATGGGCGCCGCCAACATACCCGTACCGGGCATGATTTCATGGCCGAGGCTTTTCATGAGCGCGACATTCAAGCCGGCAGGGGCGGGGCCTTGGCCACAAATGGCCTGCTGCTGGCCGGTGCGGGCGCTATGGAGCAAAATGGGGCAATCGCCGCCCGGCCCGTTCAAATGTGGCTCCACGATTTGCAGCGTGAAGCCGGCGGCAGCCGCGGCATCAAAAGCATTGCCGCCGCGTTCCAACACTGCCATGCCCACTTGGGAAGCGATCCAATGGGTGGAGGCCACCGCCCCGAAGGTGCCGATGATTTCAGGCCGCGTGGTGAAGGCCCGCGCCCCTTCCTTCGCCGGAAAGCCGATTGAGGCAAGGGTGGTTTGGGACATGGGCGCTTTTGTTCCGTTTCTCGGCCGGGCGGGGTTCTGAACCGCCCGATCTGTCTCTAGGCTAATTGGTCAGAAAGACAAAGATCAGGCCTCGCCCAGACCGCCATCGGGTTCCGCGCGCATTTCGGCAAAAACGCCCTTGGCCACGATCATCGCCTCCCGCACCGCGGGCAGGCCGATATAGCCGCAAAGGTGCATCAGCGCTTCAGTGAGTTCATCCTCCGTCCAGCCCATGCGCCGCGCCATCCGCAGATGAATGGTGAGTTCCGGCCAGGCATGGATGGCGGTATCGGAAATCACGCAAATCAGCGCCTTTGTCTTGAGATCGAGCCCCGGGCGGGACCAGAGCATCCCAAACACAGCCTCGCGCGCATAATCGCCGAATTTTTCCATGATGGGGTCGTCATAAACACCCTGGGCCATGGTCTTGACGGTGGATTGACCCATCAGGCGCGTGCGTACCGCATCGCCCTTCTTCCATAGTTCCGATTTGGCCATGGTTTCTCTCCCTTCTGGCTTATGCACCAAAGCCTATCCTGGAAAGAGGTCGCCTGGAAACAGACGGTGGATCAATGATGGTCGCGCCGCGACGCGCGTTCACTCATCAGGCAGGCAAAGACCACGATGGTGGCGCCCGCCAGTGTCCAGGCACCGGGCCAAAGCTGCCAGATCGCCGCATCAAGTATCAGCGCGAAGACCAGGGCAGTGAATTCCAGCGGTGCCAGCCGTGCCGCGCGATCAATGCTGAAAGCAATCGCCAGCGCTAGGGTCGCGCTGCCCGCAAACAATCCGTTGGCAATCAGCGCCACCCAATCAAGGGCATCGGGCGCTACCCAATCAGCGATGCCAAAGGGCAAGATGGCGATGAAGATCGGGCCCGAGGACCAGAAGATCAGCCGCGCCGCATTCTGTTCTGCACGCAGCATGCGGCTGATCGTCAAAAACCCAGCATAGGTCATGGTGCCGAGAAACGCCCAGGCATAGGCATGCCATGGGATCGTTGCGGAAGGTCCGCGTAATGTCAGTGCAGGAAACATCGCCACCATGACCCCAAGAAACCCCACGGCAGACCAGAACCAGACAGCGCCGCCGTTCTTTTCGCCAAGTACCAAGGTGGCCAGCAGCAGGATGAAGAAGGGCGCGGTGAAATAAACCAGATAACCTTCGGCCAAAGGAATGTCCCGGAACGCCAGGAAGAAACCATAGGCGGAACCCGCCATGCACAGTGCCCGCAGCAAATGCAGCCCAGGGCGCGCGGTTGCAATCGGCCCGCCTGCGCCGCGCCAAACAAGGCGCAGCATCCCAAGCAATATCAGCAGCGCGCCATAACGAATGAGCAGCACCTGATCCGCGCCATACCGACCCGCCAGTAGCTTCGAATTGGCATCGAGCAGCGCAAAAAGCGCCATGGCCCCCACCAGTAGCAGCGGCCCCTTGAAGCTTGTCATGTGATCCCGGACTGGCGTTGCGCCGAAGAAGCTTCGGCCGCCGCTTGTCGCCCCGTGATCAGGGGGCGTCAAGCGCGTAAAACCGGGTGGTCAAGAAGTGGCGAATAACGCCAGGATATCGGCTAGCTGCGTGCCGCCAAGCAGGATGACATCATCGCCATGGCCCGCTTCAATATGATCCCCAAGCCCATCGGCGATCAGCAGATCATCGCCGGCGCCACCGAAAAGACTATCGCTGCCTGCACCGCCATTCAGCGTATCGGCCCCCGCATTTCCGAAGAACAAATTATTCCCGGCGTCGCCAAAGAAATCATCCGCCCCTTGCCCGCCGGAAGCACCCTCAATGCCAAATAACGTATCCGTACCGATATCACTGCCCGAGGCTGTGCCAGCAGCAAGATTGAAGGAAATGGCGCCGCTGACCAAGCGATAATCAAAGATATCCGTACCATCACCGCCAATCAGCCGATCATCACCCGTGCCGCCATCCAGACTGTCATTTCCTGCGCCGCCATTCAGCGTATCGGCGCCAGCATTGCCGGCCAGCAAATTATCGCCGGCATTGCCGAGCATGCTATCCGCACCATCGCCGCCGATGGCGGCTTCAATGACCACGCCGCGCGCAATGGCAATGTTGTTCGACAGGCCGCCAATGGAAGAAAAGGCTTCGGCATTTAGATTGATGATTTGGTTTGCGCCATAACCCGAAGCGTCCAGTGTGTCGGCCCCGCCCGTGTCATAGATGGTGAAGGCCGGAACCGTGGCGAAATTGGCGAAATCGTATAGCGACCCGGCAGTCGCGTTGCGACCATAGACACTATTTCCGGAATTGAATGTTGTATTCGCGCCATAGAGGTTTTGGGCCGCCAGGATATCGCCAAGGCTTGGTCCCATGACAAAGCGATAACTGCCGAAATCAGCCTCTGCCTGATCGAAATAGGACATGATTGTATAAGACCAGACATCATTCACATATAGATTATCCACCCCATAACTCGCTGAACCATTATAAGGTCCGCCATGGCCAAGCCCCAAGGCATGCCCGATTTCATGCACATAGGTCTGGAAAGAATAGCTATCGATTGTTGTGCCATAACTCGCGAGCCAGCTGGTGCTGACATTCACCCGCATGGAGGTTATAAGTCCACCGGACCAGGTGCCGCCCGCAAAAGCGCCAGATTGATTATCGTCAAACGGAATGTCGCCGCCGCTTTCAACTTCCTGAAACACCAAATTGGTGACATTGGCCCAGGTCTGGAAGGCCGCACGCGCCAAGGTCTGGCCCGCAGCCGTGAGCGCTGTCACATTATACGTAACAATATTATCGCCACTGGTGTCCCAACGATGACCGCCACTATTCCAAAAATCTGTCGTAAGAAAATCAGCGATTTGATCAAGGCTATAAGCCGGCATCGTGAATTCACTGATGGCGAGCCGATAGCCGCCCACGTAATCCTCATTCCAGGCCCCGACATCAAGGAAATAAAGCCCGCTTGACGGAGCAATCCAATTCAAAAGGGAATCGCGTCCAGGCCC
The DNA here is from genome assembly GCA_903927465.1 of uncultured Rhodospirillales bacterium. Taxonomy (GTDB): domain Bacteria; phylum Pseudomonadota; class Alphaproteobacteria; order Acetobacterales; family Acetobacteraceae; genus Neoroseomonas. The sequence goes on from CAIYMY010000201.1 coordinate 22,286, forward strand.
ACCATCATCGTCCTGCTTCAGCAAATTGCCACTGGAATCACGCAAGTAAATATAAGGGTCTTCAAGCGACGCATAATCCGCAAAAGCGAGGCCATCCAAGGTTATACGGTAGCGCGTTCCCGCCACTAACTGCACAGCATACCAATCGTGATCGGTTTTCGCTTCCAAAACACCGTCGAGCGGCGCACCAACCGCAATCGAGAAACTGGTTGAGGCATCGCCCGGAACATCCACCACTACTTCCCTAGGCGTAGGGTCAGGCGTGGTGGCGGCTGCCATCGGCTTCCAGCCTTCCTGGCATGCTGCGCAGGCGCAACCAAAGGAAGCGGCATCACCTGATTGGGCGGCAAGACAGGCGAAACGCGTCACGGCTCCTCACTAAATTTTAAAGTGCAGCTTAAATGAAAAGCTACAATTGCCCTGGCAGGATTGAAAGAACTATTTCCCTATGCGTCTGGGGGCCAAGCGCCCTTCCGCCACCAACCCCTTTGGGCTTCCACCGCAACGCAGTCCAGGGCAGAAGGGCGCCATGACACCCGCCATTGCCTCCGCCCTCATGCCGCTCATGCGTGGCATGGATGCCGAAACCGCCCATGGTATTGCGCTGCGAGCCCTTTCCCTTGGCCTTGCCGGCCAGGATCGTGGCGCGGATCACCCAAGCCTGGCGACGGAAGTCGCGGGCCTTCGCTTCCGCAATCCGCTCGGCCTCGCTGCCGGCTTTGATAAGAACGCTGAGGCCGTGTTGCCGCTGCTGCGTTTGGGTTTCGGTTTCATGGAAGCCGGCACGGTCACCCCGCGCCCGCAAATCGGCAATCCGCGGCCGCGGATTTTCCGCCTTGCCGAAGACCGCGCCGTGATCAATCGGCTTGGCTTCAATAATGCTGGGCTCGATGCCTATCTCGCGCGGCTGAGGAGCTTGCCGCGGCCGCTCCCCGGGATTTTCGGTGCCAATATCGGGATCAACAAGGAAGGCGCCGATCCGGAACGCGATTACCCGGCGCTTTACGAGGCCCTGGCCCCTTACGCCGATTACGTGACCGTCAATGTCTCCTCCCCCAATACGCCGGGCTTGCGGGATTTGCAGGGGGAAGAACGGCTCGCCTCGATCCTGGCCGCCATCAATGCGCGCCGCGCTGCGCTGCCAAAGCGCCCGCCTTTGCTGGTGAAGATTGCGCCTGATTTGGCCGCTGATGCGCTCGGCCCCATTGTGGAAGCCTGCGTGGCGCAGGGTATTGCCGGGTTGATCATTTCCAACACCACCATCACGCGCCCGGCTTCGCTGCAATCGCCCCTGAAGGACCAGGCCGGCGGGCTTTCCGGCGCGCCACTATTCGCGCTTTCCACCGAAATGCTGCGGCGCTGCTACCATCTGGCACAAGGGCGCATTGCGCTGATCGGTGTTGGCGGCATTGCCAGCGCCGAACAAGCCTATGCGAAAATCCGTGCCGGGGCTTCGCTCGTGCAGCTTTATTCCGGCTTCGCCTATGCCGGGCCGGTTTTGGTGCGGCAGATTCTCGATGGCCTCGCGGCGCTTCTCGCCCGTGATGGCTTCACCTCAGTCGCCGATGCTGTCGGCAAGGATGCGTGATGCAAATTCTTGAAGGTATCGCTGGCGTTGCTGACCGTTACGACGGCTATGTGCTCGATCTTTGGGGCGTGGTGCATGATGGGCGCAAACCCTATCCCGGCGTGCCGGAAGCGCTTGCGGCGTTGAAGGCGCGCGGCAAGCGCATTGTGTTTCTGACCAATGCGCCGCGGCGCGCCTGGTTTGTGCAGGGCATGCTGGACCGCATGGGGCTCGATCGCGGGCTTTATGATGGCATCATGTCCTCTGGTGAGGCTTCCTGGCGGCTGATGAAGGAACGCAAGCACCCTTGGTTCGCGCGGCTTGGGCAGCGCGTGATGCATATTGGGCGGGAACAAGACCTTTCCGTGGTGGAACAAGGCGCGGCCGAAATCGTGACACACCCAACCAAGGCAGACTTCCTGCTCAATACCGGCCCTGATGCGGATCGCGGTACAACAAGCGCGGAACCTTATCACGCGGCCTTGCGCGCCTGTTTCGATGCGGGCTTGCCGATGCTCTGCGTCAATCCTGATCGGCATGTGATGGTGGCAGGCGAGAAGTGGATCTGCGCGGGCGCTTTGGCTGATGTTTACCGTGAATTCGGCGGCGATGTGCTGGAAATCGGCAAGCCTGATCCGGCGATTTATGAACCGGTGATGGAATTGCTGGGGCCGATCCCAAAGGCCCGCGTACTGGCGATTGGCGATAGCCCGCATACGGATCTGGCAGGCGCGCAAGCCGTGGGCATTGACGCGCTTTGGGCGCTGACCGGCTTGGCCGGCGAAGCCCATGGCGCGGACCCGAGCGGCGAGGCTCTGGCGGCTGTTGCGGCGGCGGAAAAAGTCGCGCCGCTTGCGGCGTTACGCAGTCTGCGCTGGTAGAGGGCTACCCCCGCCGCGCCAACGCCGCTTCCAGCGTATTTTCCAACAGGCAGGCAATGGTCATGGGGCCAACGCCGCCGGGCACGGGCGTAATGGCGCCCGCATGGCCCAAAGCCTCAGCATAGGCAACATCGCCCACCAGCTTGCCATCGGCACGGCGATTGATGCCAACATCAATCACCACCGCACCCGGGGCAATCCAATCCCCGCGCACCATCTCTGCCCGGCCAGCGGCTGCCACCAGGATTTCCGCCCGTCGGCATTCCGCCGGCAGATCCCGCGTGCGGGAATGCGCAATCGTCACGGTGCAATCAGCCCCCAAAAGCAATTGTGCCATCGGGCGCCCAACAATCTGCGAACGCCCCAGCACCAAGGCCCGCGCACCACGCAGCGCAACGCCGGCTTCCGCCAGCAGATGCATCACCCCGCGCGGCGTACACGGAACCAAGCCGGGCTCGCCCGCCGCCAGCCGCCCGGCATTCAGCGGGTGAAAGCCATCCACATCCTTGCGCGGGTCCACCGCGGCAATCGCGGCTTCTGCCCGGATATGGGCGGGCAGGGGAAGCTGCACCAGAATGCCATCCACGGCCGGGTCGGCATTCAGCCGTGCGATTTCCGCCAGCAAATCAGCTTGGGTGGTCGTCTCCGGCAAATGAATGGTGGCGCTATCGAAGCCGGCCTCGGCCGCCGCGCGGTCCTTGTTGCGGACATAAACGCCACTTGCGGGGTCCTCACCCACGCGCACCACGCGCAGGCCAGGCTTGAAGGGAAGTGTGGCGATGCGCGTAGCAAGGCCAGCCCGTAGCCGGGCGCCGAGCGCCTTGCCATCAAGAATGCGTGCGGTCATGCCAAAGCCTCGATCCTGGGAATGAGAAGGGTTGGGTCACCCGAAATGCGCAGCGTCTTTTCCCGCGCTGTGGCCCCTTGCGACACTTCAATGAGTGATGCCGGAACCCCAAGGGCAGCAGCCAGCGCCGCGCAAACAGCCCGATTGGCCCGGCCATCTTCCGGCGCCTCAGCCACCGCCACACGCAGCCTGGGGCCATCGGCGCCCGGGCGCAGCCCTTCAAGCCCCGGACGGCGTGATTTGGGCTGCACCTTTATGCGAACCAATAGCGCGCCAGCTTCCGCGCGCCAGAAGCCCGTCATCGGCCAAGGCTACTGCCAAGCAGACCGAACTGAATTTCCGCGAGCAGAATACGCCCCGCCTGCAACAGCAGAATCAGCACCACTGGCGAGATATCAATGCCACCCAGATTGGGCAGAAAGCGCCTGATGGGCCTGAGTGCCGGTTCGGTCAGCCGATGGAAGAAATCGGCAATCGCCCAGACCGCGCGGTTGCGCGTATCCAGCACATTGAAGGAAATCAGCAGGGACACGATGGCCCCGATAATCAGCGCCCAGACGAAAAGACTGAGAGCAGAATCAATCAACCAGAATAATGCGTGCATGAAGCCTCCTGCCTCTTCCAAGCTCTGCCGCGCGGCTTAGCGGCCCGGAAGGATTAGCCCCTATATCTTGAAGAAGGGTTCAGGCTGCAAGGCCTTTGTCGCAGAAGGATTTTTGGTGTGACCTGACGCCCTTTGGCGCTGCCTTGACTTTACCCTCAGCCTGGGGCACTCACCGCCGCCTTGGTGCGGGGCTGTAGCTCAGTTGGGAGAGCGCGTCGTTCGCAATGACGAGGTCAGCGGTTCGATCCCGCTCAGCTCCACCACTTTTCACGCCTAACCAGCTTTCAGGCCAGGAAACTAGCTTTTCCGGGTCAGATTTGTACGAATGTAGACCGCCAAAATTTAGAGAATTGCTTCCATCCTAGAGCTGAATCCGATTTGATGGATTCACCCGTTCCCTTTTCTTGCTGCAAACGATGCAGAATTTAGTGCAGCTAATGTTGTTTCGCGGCGTTGCGGTCTCATGATCGAAAAATCCCATCCGAGCAACTGGGAAGGTAAAGGATGATAGGAAACCCATCGATGGGTATGCCGGGCGCAGCGATAGACGCGTTGCTCGCGCAGGCTGTGGCCCTGCATCAACAAGGACGTATCCCGGAAGCGCGGCTGGCCTATAGGCGGATTCAGTTCCAGGATCCACGCCAATTTACCGCTTGGCATATGGGCGGTGTTGCGGCGCTACAGGCTGGCGATACTCGTGACGCCCATGCCCTGATTCGCAAGGCGCTGGCCCTGCGCCCGAATGATGGGGCGGCGCTGATCAATTTGGGCCTTGTCTTGCATCGCCTGGGGAAACTGCCGGAGGCCCTGCTGGCCTTCGATCAGGGTATGAAAACCCGCGCAGATGATCCCAGCGCGCATAATAATATCGGCAATCTCCTGCGTGACATGAAACGCCATGAAGCTGCGCTGGAAAGTTTTGGCCGCGCCCTGGCACTCAATCCGCATAACGTGCTGGCCTATGCCAATCGCGGCACAGTGCTACGTGACCTCGATAGGCTTGAGGAGGCATTGGCAGATTTCGACCAAGCGCTTGCCCGCGCGCCGGGCTATGCCATCGCGCATTACAAGAAGGGTGAAACCTTGGCTGAATTGCGTCGTTTTCCCGAAGCCCTGGCGCATTTGGATGCGGCGCTGCGGCTGGAACCGGAAAGCGCGCTTTTCTACGCCAGCCGTGGCAGCATTTTGCAGGACGCCAAGAATTTCGAGGATGCGCTGCGAGATTTTGATCAGGCGATCCGGCTGGAACCGGAAGCAGCGCGTTACCATCAAGGGCGCGGTCTTGTCTTGCAGGATATGCGCCGCTTCCGGGAAGCCGCGGCCGCCTTTGATCGGGCGCTGAAGCTCGACCGCAACTTACCCTTGCTCCAGGGGCAGGCCTTGGCGATGCGGATGGCGATTTGTGATTGGCGGGATTTTGACAAATCCCGAGCAGCGGTTGAAGCCTCCATTGCTCGTGGCATTGCGGCATCGCCGCCCTTCTGCATGCTGGTTATCAGCTCATCGCGCCAATTGCAGCGTCAATGCGCGGCTTCTTGGCTGGCGCGGGAAGCCCAAACGGTAGCCTCTGCGCCACAGCGCTCGAACACTACGGGCAGTAAAATCCGCATTGGCTATTTTTCGGCAGATTTTCACAATCACGCGACCGCCTATCTGATGGTCGAAATGTTTGAACGCCACGACAGGACACGGTTTGAGGTTATTGCCTATTCCTTTGGGGCCATAACGCAAGACGCCATGCGGACACGTTTGCGCGCGGCTTTTGATGCGTTCGTCGAGGTTGGTCATTTATCAGATGGAGATATCGCCGCCCTTGCCCGCCGTGATGGGATTGATATTGCGGTTGATCTGAAGGGCTTTACTGGGGAAGGGCGTAACAAAATATTCGCCCATCGGGCGGCCCCCCTGCAGGTAAGCTACCTGGGCTATCCCGGCACCATGGCAGCGGATTACATGGATTATCTTGTGGCCGATCCGGTGCTGATCCCGCCCGAGCATCAGAGGGATTACGCTGAAAAAATCATTTATGTGCCTCATAGTTATCAGGTGAATGATAGTACGCGCCTTATCGCGAAAAACAGTCCGGATCGTGCGAAATTGGGTCTGCCGGAAGCGGGATTCGTTTTCTGCTGCTTCAACAACAACCACAAGATAACGCCATCCGTCTTTGATATCTGGATGCGGCTGCTGCGTGCCCTGCCGGGCAGTGTTTTTTGGCTGCTTGCGGATAATGACGCAGCCGTTGCTAATTTGCGTAGGGCTGCCATTGCACGTGGGGTTGAAGAGCATCGGCTGATCTTTGCCGATCGGATGGAGCTGGCCGAGCATCTCGCCCGCCATGCGGCAGCGGATCTCTGCTTGGATACGCTGCCCTATAATGCCCACACCACCGCGAGCGATGCGCTATGGGCAGGGCTACCGGTGCTGACGCAGCTAGGGCAAAGCTTTGCCGGACGCGTCGGCGCCAGTCTTTTGACCGCGCTGGACCTGCCGGAACTGATCACGGAAAGCCCCGCTGCTTACGAAGCCCAGGCGCTTAATTTGGCGCGCAACCCGGCCCGGCTGAGCGCCATTCGGCGTAAGCTATGGGCGCAACGCCTGACTGCGCCGCTGTTTGATGGCGGGCGTTTCGCGCGCCAGATAGAAGCTGGTTTTGTGAAGATTGTGCAGCGACATCAATCGGGCCTACCACCCGAACATATCATGATTGCCGATGATCCGGCCTGAGTGGGATGGCTAAATCCCCCTAGAGCAGATCGCGTTCAGATGGAATCATCTGAACGCGTGAAGATGCTCGAAAAACAACGATGTAGAGCGGGTTGCGTGAACCCATGAGAACGCAACACGCTCTAAGGATACCGGCTGATCTGCTCAAGGACGTGCTAGAAGAAAGCATTTTTCAATATATTAAAAATGAGGAGTAAATTTTTGACGAGGTCAGCGGTTCGATCCCGCTCAGCTCCACCAAGTTCCCTAAATACCCTGGTAACGCAAAAAGCCCAGCACAGGCCGGGCCTTTCTTGATGGCGTAGATCGGTAACCAGTCTGCACAGGCCAAATACGCCAGACCGCGACGGCCATGCCGCCGCCGCGATGAGGCACCCAGTCCTACTTGCGCGCGCCAATGCCGGCGAAGCGCTTGTTGAACTTCGCAATCTGGCCGCCCGTATCAATGATGCGCTGCTGGCCGGTCCAGGCCGGGTGCGACTTCGGGTCAATGTCCAGGCGGATGGTGTCGCCCGGCTTGCCGTAGCAGGAACGGGTCTTGTACTCGGTCCCGTCGGTCATGATGATGTTGATCTCATGATAAGCGGGATGGATGTCGGACTTCATGGCACATGCTCACAAAAAATGGGCCGCCGATGCCGACCGGCCGCCAGGGAGCGGGCGCTATAGGCGATGAGTCCCGGGAAGGCAAGCCAGCGATTGACCCGCGCCGCGCCTCAGGCCACAGGGTTTGCCCTGCTATCGCAAAGGTCCGGCGCGCGTGAGCCTCAATATCCTCTCCATCCAATCCTGGGTCGCCTATGGCCATGTCGGCAATGCCAGCGCCATGTTCCCGCTGCAGCGCCTGGGGGCGGAGGTCTGGGGGGTGCATACGGTGCAATTCTCCAACCACACCGGCTATGGCGCCTGGCGCGGCCAGGTCTTTGGCGCTGATTTGATCCGGGAATGCGTGGCGGGGATTGAAGAACGCGGCGTGTTGCCAAGCTGTGACGCGGTGCTTTCGGGCTATTTGGGCTCGGCCGAGATCGGGGCCGCGGTGCGCGATGCGGCGCTTTTGGTGAAAGCGGCCAATCCCAAGGCGCTTTGGTGCTGCGATCCGGTGATTGGCGATACCGGGCGCGGCGTTTTTGTGCGCCCCGGCATTCCAGAATTCCTGCGCGACGAGGCGCTGCCGGCGGCCGATATCGCAACCCCCAATCAATTCGAATTGGAATGGCTGACCGGGCAGGCGATCACCAGCCTGGATACCGCCAAGGCCGCCATCGCCGCGCTGCAAGCCAAGGGGCCGCGCATTGTGCTGCTGACATCCCTTCGCACCGAAGCGACTGGGGGGCATGAGATTGAAATGCTCGCGGCTGAGGGGGGCGGTTTCTGGCGGCTGCGCACGCCCATGCTCCCGCTATCGGTCAATGGCGCCGGTGACGCGATTGCCGCGCTTTTCCTGTTTCATCGCCTGAAAAGCGGCGCGGTGGCGCCAGCGCTGGAAGCGGCTGCTTCCAGCATATTCGGCCTGCTGAGCCAGACGCTCGCGGCTGGTGCACGGGAATTGCAGGTGGTTGCGGCGCAGGCAGAAATCACCGCGCCGACAAGACGTTTTACGGCTGAGGCGTGTTAAAACAGCCCCCCAACTCAGTGCATAAAGCTCCGCGTCACATAGGCCTTCAGCGCTTCAACATCATGATCCTGCTTGGCGAAGCGGAACTTCACCAGGTCGCGGATGCTCACAATGCCAAGCAAGGACCCATCCGTGTCGCAGACCGGCAAATGGCGGAAATAGCCCTGGTCCATGATTTCAAGCGCGGCTTCCACCGGCGTATCAGGGCCGATCATGATAACGTCGCGCGTCATCAGTTCCTCAGCGGCCATGCTGCTGATGCCATTCCCCCGATCCGCGACCGCCTTCACGATGTCACGTTCACTCAGGATGCCGGCGACCTGACCGGAAGCGGTCACGATCAGCACGGCGCCAATGCGGCGCGCCGCCATGATGCCGGCGATTTCAACCACAGGGGTTTCGGGTGTTACTGAAATAGCGGCGTTACCCTTTTGCCGCAGAACTGCTAAAATCGTCATGGCCGAGGGCCTCCTTTTGCGGGACGCTGCCGACCCCTTTTTACTTTGAAATCTTTTGGTCTTTTTGCCCCGAAATCGCAAGCCTTGAATTGCGCCAAGGTCGAGGAAACCGCACCGTGGGGCCGAAGCTGCCCAGCGTTTCAGCAAGAATTAGGCGCTTGCCTAGCCCCGCGCACGCATGCGAACCTTCACCCGAGATTCAAGGATCCCGGCCCAAGGCGATCGCGCTGCGCGCGAAACGCCCCTATGGCCGGACTCCGCCATCAAACCAGGGAGAGATCATCATGACACTTCTGACCTCACGCCGCCTGCTGCTCGGCGCTGTGCTTGCCACCCCCTTCATCCGCACCGCTTCGGCGCAAACCACGCTGGAATGGGTGGCGGGGTCCGTCGGTGGTGGCTGGTACACCATGGCGGCGGGGCTTTCTTCCCTGATCCGGGAAGAAAACCCTGATTTGCAAATCCGCGTCGTGCCCGGCGGGGGCTTGGCCAATTCCACCCGCATCAACAACAACCAATCCCAGATGGGTTGGGGGATTGATGCTTTCTCAGCCTCCGCCGTGCAGGGGATTGAGCCCTACAGCGCCAAGCACGACAAGCTGCGTTGCCTTGGCACTGGCTATTCGCCGACGGAACACCACTTCCTGCGCCACAAGGGCGCGGGGCCTGCGGATATGCGCGCCATCCTGACGCAGCGCGGCCTCAAAATCGCGGCCCCGCAGCGCAGCAGCACGGATGAAATGACGCTGCAGCGCATCCTGAAATTCCTCGGCACCAGCCCGGACAAGATCAGGGCTGATGGCGGGCGTTACCTTACCGGGTCATACGCCGATATCGCGGCTGCCTATAATGATGGCCAGGTGGATTATCTTTACGCCGCACTCGCGCGCCCGGCAGCGATTTTCACTGAAGTCGCACAAGGCCGGCGTGGCGGCGCCATGGTCGCCTTCCCGCAAGATGTGCGCGACCATTTGCAAAAGGAATATGCCTATGCGCAGGGCGTTCTGCCCGGCGCGACTTATCCCACGCTCATGACCGGCGATGTGCCGGTGACGCTGATGGATAGCGTGATCCTGGTGCATGAAAGCGTGCCGGATGATGTGACCTACAAGATCACCCGCACGCTGATCCGCAACCGCGGGCAAAGGCTGATTACCATCCATGCCA
>CAIYMY010000202.1 GCA_903927465.1 uncultured Rhodospirillales bacterium
GAAAGCGTGCCAACCTGCGCCACTTCGGCAGAAGTGGTGATCTTGCGCGTCTTGGATTCAAGCTCGGCCACGACATGGGCAACTGCCTTGTCGATACCGCGCTTAAGGTCCATCGGGTTCATGCCGGCGGCAACCGCCTTCGCACCTTCGCGCACGATAGCCTGTGCAAGCACGGTCGCGGTGGTGGTGCCGTCGCCCGCCGTGTCATTGGTCTTGGAGGCAACTTCGCGCACCATCTGTGCGCCCATGTTTTCGAACTTGTCAGCCAGTTCGATTTCCTTCGCAACCGTCACACCGTCCTTGGTGATACGCGGCGCGCCGAAGCTTTTGTCGAGCACGACATTGCGGCCCTTGGGGCCGAGGGTGACTTTTACAGCGTCGGCCAAGATATCCACGCCGCGGAGCATCCGCTCGCGAGCCTGGGCGCCGAACTTAACGTCCTTAGCAGCCATGTGTACGTGTCCTTTTCAGGTTCTATTTGGAAAATCGGCGATCAGGCGGTCAGGATGCCCATGACGTCGGATTCCTTCATGATCAGGAGCTCCTCGCCATTCAGCTTCACTTCTGTGCCGGACCACTTGCCGAAAAGGATGCGATCGCCAGCCTTGACGTCGAGCGGACGAAGATCGCCCTTTTCGTTCAAGGTGCCGGAGCCGACGGCGACGACTTCGCCTTCTTGCGGCTTTTCCTTCGCGGTGTCGGGGATAATGATACCACCAGCGCTCTTTTCTTCCGCGGTAACGCGGCGAACCAGAACGCGGTCATGCAGGGGACGAAAGGTCATAAGGTCCTGTCCTGAGCCTCGGGTTGATGACGGCTCGCTCTGGGTAGCCTGAACGGTTGCCGAAGCACCCCGTCCGTTAGCACTCCCCCCAGAGGAGTGCCAGCGACTTAGGCCGCAGCCGATGATGCGTCAAGCCTTCATCAGCACTCAGGCTGCTCGAGTGCCAATTTATTGAGTGGAGGCATTTACTTTGCCTGACCTGGCACCACCAGGGCAGGCGCGCCGCTGGACTTGTTGCGTATAATCGCCGCTCCGATTGCTCGTTTAGGCTGTTTGGCGTTCGTAGACTGGGGGGCTTTTGCCTCCCAATGCTGAATGACTGCGGCGGGGGGTATAGGCGTTATCGTGGCAGTTGCCCTTGCCGTTCATCAAAGACTGCTAGCCGTGTTCGCGCAGAGCAAGCTGCGCATTTAGCACCAAAAGCTTGCCTTCAAAGGGACATTAAGCCAAGTAATTCGTTAAGGTTTCAAAATCGACCACCTTAGGTCGTGTGACGGTTATTGGGGGACCTGGATTCGAACCAAGACTGTCCGAGTCAGAGTCGGAAGTTCTACCGTTAAACTATCCCCCAAGAGAAAGTATGTTTAGCACGAGCCCTGCTGCGCTTCAACTCGTCCCCCTCGAAAGCGCTTGCCCTCGGGACCAGATATCCGGATCATGGAAAGTCCGCCCCTCAAGGGTCGGCACAATAGGACCAATGACCGAAACCGCCCCGCATCTTGCCCGCGAAGCCGAGCCCGCCCCATCGCCCATGCGGGCGGAGGCGTCTGGCGCGGCCTATGCGGCGGTTGATCTCGGCACCAATAATTGCCGCCTGCTGATCGCCGCCCCCAACCAGGCTGGCTTCCGCGTGCTCGATTCCTTCAGCCGCGTGGTGCGGCTGGGCGAGGGCTTAGGCAGTAGCGGGCAGCTTTCGGCAGCTTCCATGGACCGCGCTTTGACCGCCCTTGGCGCCTGCGCCGAAAAACTCGCGCGTCGGCCCTTGCGCGGTTTTGAGGCTGTGGCGACCGAAGCCTGCCGCCAGGCCAGCAATGGCCCGGCCTTCATCGCACGGGTTGAGGCGGAAACCGGCATCAGGCTTCGTATCATCACGGGGCGGGAGGAAGCGGAACTCGCCATGGAATCCTGCGCGGCGCTGCTGGAGCCAGCCGATCGGCGGGCGCTGTTATTCGATATCGGCGGCGGCAGCACCGAAATCGCCTGGATCCGCGCCGCTGCCAGGCTTGGCGATGTGCCGGAGTTGATCGGCTATATCTCCCTTCCCGTGGGCGTTGTGACGTTGGCCGAGCGCTGCGGCGCCGCTTGTTTCACCGAAGCCGGCTTCTTCGCTGTGGTGGATGAGGTGGCGGCGCAATTGGAAGGCTTTGATCGGCTGCACTGCATCGGCCAGGAAATCCATGCTGGCGGTGTGCGGCTGATGGGCACTTCCGGCACCGTCACCACGCTGGCCGGCGTTGTCATGGCGCTGCCGCGCTATCGCCGCCCGCTGGTGGATGGCTCGACCCTTGATTGTGAGGCCGCCGATGCCGCCTTGGGTGATCTTTTCGCCATGGGCCGGGCGGAATTGGCCGCGCACCCCTGTGTGGGGCCGGAACGCGTGGATTACGTGCTGCCAGGCTGCGCGATTTACGCCGCGATCCGGCGCATTTGGCCAACGCGGAGCCTGCGCGTCGCGGATCGCGGCCTGCGTGAGGGCATGTTGCTGCGTATGATGCGTGCAGACCGCGAAGCTGCGCGCCGCAGCCCGCCACGGAACCGGTAAGCGCAGCCATGGCCAAACCTAGCCCGCCCGGCAGCAGCCGGGGCCTCTCCCAGCGCCTGCGCAGCGCCGAAGGCCGCAGCACGGCCAGCCAGAAATGGCTCAATCGGCAATTGAATGATCCTTATGTGCGCGCCGCCAAGGAACGCGGCCTGCGTTCCCGCGCTGCCTTCAAGCTGCTTGAGATGAATGAAAAGGTAAAACTGCTTCGACCCGGTGCGTGGGTGGTGGATTTGGGTGCGGCACCAGGCGGCTGGACTCAGGTGGCGGTGCAGGAAGTGGGCGCCCGCGGGCAGGTGGTGGCGCTGGACATCCTGCCCATGGACCCGGTGCCAGGCGCGACCGTGCTGCAGGGTGATTTCCAGGAGCAGGAGGCCGAGGCACGCATCATCGCAGCCCTTGGCGGGAAGGCAGATCTGGTGCTGTCCGATATGGCGCCCAATACCACGGGCCATGGCTCGACGGATCATTTGCGCATCATGGCGCTTGCCGAATTGGCCCTGGATTTTGCGCTGAAGGTGCTGGGCCCGGGTGGCGGTTTTGTTGCCAAGGTATTCCAGGGCGGGTCTGAGAAAGACATGCTGGTGACATTAAAACGTCATTTCACCAGCGTGCGGCATGTGAAGCCCCCGGCAAGCCGGAAGGAATCGGCAGAATTATACGTGGTAGCGATCGGCTTTCGTGGCTGAAATGCGTCTCCGGTGATTGCGCCCAGCGACATCAAGGACTATGGAGGGTCGCCAAGGTAGCGCAACGCGAAAGCCCCTCCATGGCACTTGATTCTCCTCCCCCCTCCGCTGGCTCTTTTGGTGGCTTTATGCCCATCGCTGAGGCTTATGCCTTTGATGATGTGCTGCTGGTGCCCGCCTATTCCACCGTGCTGCCGGCGCAGGCCCTGGCGCATACACGGCTCACCAAGGAAATCCGGCTGAATATTCCGCTGATTTCGGCGGCGATGGACACGGTGACGGAAGCCCCCATGGCGATTGCCATGGCGCAGGCTGGCGGCATTGGCGTGATCCACAAGAATTTCTCGCCGGAAGATCAGGCCGCGCAGGTGCGGCAAGTGAAGAAATTCGAATCCGGCATGGTGGTGAATCCGCTCACCGTGCATCCGGACCAGACTCTGGCCGAAGTGCGCGCCCTACAAGAACGGCATCGCATCAGCGGCATTCCGGTGGTGGAACGTGGGTCGGGGCGGCTTGTTGGTATCATCACCAATCGCGATGTACGTTTCGCAACCGATCCTAATCTGCGCGTCTATGAGCTGATGACGCGTGAGGGGCTTGTGACCGCCTCCCTCGATGTGACACCGGATGAGGCGCGGTCGCTGCTCCATAAGCATCGCATCGAAAAGCTGCTGGTGGTGGATGAGGCGCAGCGCTGTGTGGGCCTGGTGACGGTTAAGGATATGGACAAGGCGCAGGCCAATCCCAATGCATCGAAGGATGGCATGGGAAGGCTGCGTGCGGCGGCGGCGACGGGCGTTGGTGATGACGGCCTGCACCGCGCGGAATTGCTGGTGGCGGCGGGCGTTGATGTTGTTGTCGTGGATACCGCGCATGGCCATTCCGGTGGCGTGCTGCAGGCGGTGGAGCGCATCAAACGGCTTTCCAATTCCGTGCAGGTGATTGCCGGCAATGTCGCAACCCCGGAAGGCGCCTTGGCCCTGATTGAAGCAGGCGCGGATGCGGTGAAGATCGGCATTGGCCCTGGTTCCATCTGCACCACGCGCATTGTGGCGGGTGTCGGCGTGCCGCAGCTCACTGCCATTCTGGAAAGTGCCGCTGCCGCGCGCGAAAAAGGCGTGCCCGTGATTGCCGATGGCGGCATCCGGTCTTCCGGTGACCTTGCCAAGGCGCTGGCGGCGGGCGCCGATTGCGCCATGATGGGCAGCATCTTCGCCGGCACGGATGAAGCGCCCGGCGAGGTGTTTTTGTATCAAGGCCGGTCATATAAATCCTATCGCGGCATGGGCTCACTCGGCGCCATGGCGCGGGGTTCGGCGGATCGATATTTCCAGGCCGAAGTTCAGGATTCGCTGAAACTGGTGCCGGAAGGTGTGGAAGGCCGCGTGGGCTATAAAGGCCCGGTTGGCGCCGTGATTCACCAAATGGTCGGCGGGCTGCGCGCTGCCATGGGCTATACGGGCTGCGCCACCATTGCTGAATTGCAGACCAAGGCGCGCTTCCGTCGTATTACAGGTGCGGGCTTGCGCGAAAGCCATGTGCATGATGTGGCAGTTACGCGCGAAGCACCGAATTACCGCGCCGAAGGCTAATCCGATTTCGGAACGGGTTTCTTTAACCCATAGGGCGCGACCAGCGCCCAGACATGATCGGGGATCATGTTGTGCATCTTGGCGGGTTCGGCGCGTTCAAGATGCAGTACGCTTTCCACTGCCTTCATCTCAACCCGCGCGCGGGCGAATTCCAAGCCGCGCGGGCCGATGCGCGGCATCAGCCAGCCAATAATCGGCCTCAGCCAATCCGGCATCCGGCGCAGAGGTAAGCCGCCTGCGGCGCGGCGCGTATTTTCCAGAAAACCCTTCACCGCACCGGCGCGCTTGCCGGCGGTACCAGGCGCGGCGGTGGTGATTTCATCGCCCAGCAGCTTCAGCAATTCCTCGCCGCGTTCATTGCGCACCAGCAGCCATTGCTCCCCTTGCCCGCCCATATAACCGACCGTGATATCGGCCAGCACATTGGTGTAATCGACGCAGCTTCGGCAGGTGAGCGGGAAGAAATCCGAAGGCAATTGGCTGATCGGCAATTGCAGAAAGGGAATTTCGCGGGTGCGACCATCGGCAAAGCGCAGCTCCACGTAGTAATCGGCGCGGAATTCCAGATAGGTGATCGTCTCCGGCGCATCCGACAAAAGTTCAAGAAAGCGATGGAAGTTTTCGGTGGTGGTATTGTCCGAACACGGCGTGCCGATGACGTAGAGCGCATCTAGCCCAAGCTGCGCTTCCAAGGCACGCAGCGCATAGACTTGGCAGGGAATGCCAATCACCGCGATGCGCTTATGGCCAGCCGCCGCAGCCGGTTCCAACAGCGCAAGCAGCGGCGCATACCCCATGCGCATGCCACGGCAGGCGGCCATGCCTTCCGGCTTCGTTACCAGCACCGGTACGGGCTTCCATTTGTCATCAGGGTCCGGCGCCATGGTCAGTACCGCGGTCACAGCGCCCGCTTCCAGCAGCTTTTCAGCCAGGCGCGTGGTGATGCCGGTCCATTGCGCGCCAGGCTGAGGCGGTTTCAGCGATGCGCGCAGCATTTGCCGGAAGGGGCCGAAATGCAGTTCATCGGGGCGCGCCGGGTCTCGCTCGCGGCCATGAACTGCGGCTTCCAGGCGCGGATAATCCGGTTTGATGAACTGGCAGGCGGCACCGCATGCCTTGGGGTTTTCCAGGCGCGAAACTCCGCAATCCGTGCATAGCCCGCGCGGCGCGGCTTCGCGGAAGGTAGGTGCCGCGATGCCATCGCTCATCATAGCGTAAGTCCCCCGATAATGGCGCCAGCGCCCAGTACCCAAAGCGGGCTGAAATCCGTCCTCCAGACGAAAATGGCGGAACAGATGGTGAGCAGCACAGTGATCCAACTTTCAGCCGAACCCTGCGCCAGGATCAAGCCCGATGCGGCAATCAACCCAACCGCAATCGGCACCAAGCCGCGTTCAATGATACGTAGCCAAGGTCGGCCCAGCAACCGCGTGCGCAGGCGCGAAAAGCCAAAGGCGATCAGGCTGGTTGGCACGGTCATGGCGGCTGAGGCCGTCAACATCCCAAGAATGCCCCCGACATGCCAGCCAAAAAGCCCGACCACCAGCACATTTGGACCAGGCGCAGCTTGGGCGAGGGCGAAGCGGCGCGCGAAATCCGCATCACTCATCCAGCCATGCACATCCACGACCATGCGGTGCATCTCAGGCAGCACGGCAATGCCGCCACCGACCGAGACCAGCGAAATGGCCCCAAAACCCAGCAGTAACTGCCAAAAAATGGTCGCGGTCATTTGCCGCGCGCCCCATACCAGGACGCCAGAATACCGAAGGGTGCCAAGCCCAGCACCACCATGGGCAGCGGTACGCGGAAGAAGCCCGCCGCCGCCAGCGCACAAAGCCCAACCGCCAAAAGTGCTAAAGTTGGCTTCAGCTTCTGCCCCATCTTGACTGCGGTGCCGAGCACCATGCCCGCCGCCGCCGCCGCGACGCCAGCAAGCACCGCCTTCACCAAAGGTACCTCACCATAGGAATCATACAGCACCGCGAGCCCCATCAGGATGATCAGCGGCCCGCCAAACATGGAACAGGAAGCAAGCAGCGCCCCCACAGCGCCGTGAAAGCGATCCCCCACCATGATCGCGGCATTCAGCGCATTGGGCCCCGGCAACACCTGCCCAAGGCCCAGCGTTTCCGCATATTCCTGTTCCGTCAGCCAGCGCTTTTCTTCGACCAGCACGCGCCGCGCCCAGGCATTGATGCCGCCAAAGCCGATCAGCCCGATCTTGCCATAGGTAAGGAACAGATCGGCGCGGCTTGGCGACGGGGCTGGAGAATCATCCATGGCAGCAGAGGAACCCGTCACGCGTCGGGGATCAATCCCCCACGCGACAAAAATGGGCTTGGAGCCAGGATCAGTTGTTCTGGAAAACCCGCGCGGCGAGCGCCACCTGGAATATTGCCGTGATGAATTCCTGGCCCATGATGAAAAGTTTCGGGTCAAGATAAGGCAGCGCAATCAACTCATCGCCTGCCTGCGGCGATTGGCGCGGCTCAAGAATGACCTGTCCGCTCGGCCGGCGCAGCATGAGCGTGGACCGCGCCCCACGCGCCGTAAGCCCACCTGCTTGCTCCAGGTATTGATCAATGCTGATGCCGTCCCGCCAAAGGACGGCGCGGGGCATCCTGACTTCGCCCTGCACCATGACGGTCTGGGATCTTTCTGGAATGACGATGACATCGCCATCTTCAAGACGCACCGGGGCGCAGGTGCCATCCTCATTCACCACGACAAGTCGGCCTTCCGGCAGGCTTCGGCGTGCGCGGCTGATATAGGACAGGATGAGATTGGCCTCGGCCGTGCGCGCCGCAGCCACCCCTGGGGTCATGGATGGGGAGAGGAATAACTGTCTCTCAAGCCGATCGAGCGCATCATCAATGGCGCGCTTCTGCTGCATGGCAAGCCTTGGGCGCAGCAGGAACACGGCAGAGGTATTGGCCAGCATGGGGTCCACCGCCACGTGATCCAGAACCTGGCAGAGCGAAAAATCCCTTTCCGCAACGAGCACAGAAGGATAAAGCCGGCTGCCTTCGATGGTGATACGCACCGTCCGCAGCGCGACATCAGCCACAAACGTTACCGTGTCCTGATCATTCAAGGTCTGACGCGCCAATTCCGCCATGGTCATATAGCGGGAGAATGGCTGCGCATTGCGGACACCGCGGACCACCGCATTAGTCGCCGCCGGCAGGGGGCGGGCGTAATTGATCAGGTCTTGGCCACGCATTGGGCCGCGCCCAGCGCTTTCAAACAGATAATTGTTACGCACCGCGCCATCAGCGCCCACTAGCGGGCGCTGACGACCGACCACGATGGTATCACCTTCCTGCAAGCGCACTTGCGGAATCTGCCCGTCCATCAGAAAGCGGTAGAGATCAAGGCTGATGACGGCTGTGCCACCGCGCTGTACGCTGATTTCCCTGAAGGAACCGCGTGCTGGATCAACGCCGCCGGCGCGCAGCAGAAAATCCAGAATGCTATCTGAGGCAGACCCGGCATAACGGCCCGGAGATTTCACAAAGCCAGCGACGAAAACGCCAATGCGTTGCGTGGACAGCACTGTGGCATAGACTTGGACCTGCTGCGTGTAGACGCGGCGTATTTCGCCTTCCACCACGCGCTGCAAATCACCAACGCGCGTACCAGCTACCCGAATGGGTCCGATATTGGGCAGAAACAGATTGCCGGCCGGATCAATCTGCGACACCTGTTCCGCATCCACCGCCCCCCAGGCGCGCACGCTGACGCGGTCACCAGGGGCCAGCACATAATTCGGGTTGGGCGCATCTGAGGAGGATTGCGGCTGGCCGGTGAATAGCGCGCCCCCGAAAACCGCCGTTGCAGGGCCTGAGGCTCGCTGCAAATCACCGAGTGGTGTGACCAGTGTTGGGCCACCTTCAGCCTGGGTCGGGCTGCCCACACGCTCCGTTCCGCGGGACTGCCCAGGCAGATCGGCAAGGCTGCGCTGATCGAATACCGGCGGTGGCTGCATCTGATCGCCACCCGGGGGAAGGCCGGGAAGGGTCGGGATCATCTGCCGAGGAAAGGTTGGCATGCCCGGGATGAGACCAGTGTTTCCGGACGGGGACTGATTTTGCGCAAAGGCCGATGAAACGGGATCAGCGACATGAAACGCGAGTAACAGAACCCAAGCGGCAACCGCATAGCGCATGCCTTTAAGACGCATGTTCACGCATCCCCACAATCAGAAGCCTACCAATGCCATAGGCGATGGCCAAGCCAAGAAAAATACTGGCTACATTGATGATTTTTCGCGGGTATAGAGCATACACGGCAAGGTTGGGCTGGACAATGCGCGAAAGGTAAAGCTGCTGCCGCTGGGCTTCCATTCGCGCCACTTCCAGGCCTGCGGTGGCTGAGGCCAATTGCTTGTTGGAAAATTCGCGTTCCAGCATCAGTCGTTCATATTCCGCCAATTGGCTGGCCAGGATGGCGCCACCAAGGGGCGAGGTTGTATCCGTATGCCGAGAGCGTTCCGCCGCGATCTGGCGTTCCAGCGCCTCGATCCGGTTGCGGGTTGCCTGTAGCGCCGGATTGTCCGGTCGCATGAATTGAAGTCTTTCCGTCAATTCGGCGCGCGCCTGGGCGAGTGAGCCTTCAAACTGCCCCCTAAGAACCACAGCGGCCTGAACCGCACCGGCACTGTCGAGTTCCTTCTCCTGTTCGCGAAAGCGTATCAGGGCCGTGCTGCTTTGCTGTACCCGCCTTTCGGAGATCTCAACCTCATACCGCGCCGCTTGCAAGGTATCATTGCGTATACGCTCTGAAAGCCTATTGACCAAGGTTTCCGCCGCACCAAGAAGGGTCTCGGCCAATTCCTTTGAATCCTCAGGGCGGAAACTGCGCACCCGCAGCGTGGTCACACTTGTGCTGGGATCCAGCGCGACACTCACCATCTGGTTGTAGAAGCGCGCAAGCCTTTCGGGTTCGGTAAACCACAGTTGCGCCAGGAAATCGGCTTCAGGGCGCCGCCAAAGAGCGACCAGATCAAGTTTTTCATCCGCCTGCATCACCGCATCGAGCGAGGAGAGGAAGTCACGGATGCTATTGGTTTCGCTTGAGGACGCGCCGCCACCAAGGCCACCGAGTGCCGCACCTGCCGCCGCGCGCATGGCCGCCGCCTGAAGCCCACCATCGTTGCCGCGGGAGTGAACGACAAAACGCGCTTCTGAAACATATTGCGGAGCGGCAATGGCATAATAATAAAAGGCGGCAATCAGACTAGGCAAAATGACGAGCAGAAAAAAGGGCTTCCGCCAGAACCTGAACAGCCACGAACGCGGCTGGGGCGCCTGATTTTGCGGAGAGCCGATCTGGCTTACCGCAGACTCAGAGAGCGTTATAGGTGGCGAGAGCTTCATCGAGATCGTCATAGAAGGTTAGGATACCCTGATCAAGCACGGCAGCACGCGTACAAAGCCGACGCACCAGGGCTGGTGAATGCGAAACCAAAATGAGCCCCGATCGTTCGATCTTTTCGGCAAACGCACGACCGAAGCGGGTGTCCCCAACCGCCAAAGCCTCGTCTACCAGATAGCAATCGAAATCGACCGCGAGCGAGACAGCAAGCGCAA
Organism: uncultured Rhodospirillales bacterium; assembly: GCA_903927465.1. Lineage (GTDB taxonomy): Bacteria > Pseudomonadota > Alphaproteobacteria > Acetobacterales > Acetobacteraceae > Neoroseomonas. Next base: position 10,419 of record CAIYMY010000202.1, read on the forward strand.
GCCTAGATCGCATGCCTGACGAATAGGTCATCACCGGCATGCGTAGATATTCACCAAGTTCGGAGAAATCTGCTACCGATTCGACAACAGATTCAGTATTGCGACCGTAGATGCGCGCAATGAAACGCGCATTGTCAGCACCAGAAAGCTTTGGCTGAAAGCCCGCCATCATCCCGATAGGCCAGGAGAGGGTCATTGAATTCCGAATACGGCCGCTGCTCGGCGCCTCCACACCGCCCAAAATTCGAACCAGGGTAGATTTTCCGGAGCCATTGCGCCCCAATATCCCCACCTTTTCACCACGCGCTATCCGCCCATAGGCACCACGCAAGATAACCCTTCGCCCCCCACGTATCGGGTAAGATTTGTGTACATCAATGAGTTCAAGGCTCATTGCGCCCCCTATTCCAAACCGATCCGCTGGCGCGTGATCCGCAATGCAGCAAGACCAATGAGATGGGTGACCATGATCCAACCCATAACATAGGAAATGTCATAATGGGCCCGAAATCGTGATCCGAATTGTCCGTCGCGTAGCAGCTCGAAGATATGAACAGTCGGAATATATAAGGCTAGCTCCTGCAGCCAATCCGGCAACCACTCGACCAAAAAAAACATCCCGCAAACCGGCAGGGCCAAATAGGTGATGGCATGGATACCGCGTTCAATGCCCTCAACGGCTTCGGTAGCAGCTGCGGCTACCAGGGCGATCCCCTGGCTGAGCAAGGCCATGCCGATCATTGCCAAGGCAATCTTGGTCGGGTTCTCCGGAAAATCCCCATTGATTGCGAAAAGCACAAAGAGAAACACCACCAACACGCCAGTGACGGAAACAGTTTCAATGATATGCCGGGCAAAAAAAATATCCGGCAAGGTAATCGTCCGATGATACAGCAGGCCAATGTTGCCGGTTATCGCAGAGGACGCCCGGTTGATGATGCCGCGAAAAATGAAATAAACGACATATCCAATGGCATAGAATTCGAACGGACCAAAGGTCGATGGACTATCGCGCAAAAGATGGATCAGCCCAATGCAGGTGCCAAGTAACAGTGGTTCAAAAAATAACCAAATATAACCAAAATAATGGCGCCCAAAACGCGTATGCATTTCCCGAATGATCAGCGCCCCGATCACACGACGCTGCATGCGCGCCCCACGAAGGACAAGGGCCACTTCCCCCCGCAAACTCATCAGCGACCAACGGTCTCTGCAAGGAGCGGCCGCGCCTCAATCCAGCCAGCCCCGGCTCGGCAAAAAAGGCGCTGGTTATCGCCACCACGCTGCGCAACCCTGACTTCCCGGCATTCGCGCCCGCTCGCGGCCGAATATTGGCGAACGAAGCGCAGCGTTACCGCCTCATTCCGCTCAGGCAGAAAAACCTGCCCCTGACCGCTTGGCGGTGGGTCAGCAGCAAAGGCGGCAATCGGGTCCAGGATACGGCCGGGCGGCGCTGCTGCCGTATCATCCTGCCCACCAACCCCAGCCACGCCACTGCAGCCGACCAGGGGGACAAGAGTGAGCAGTGCCATGAACATGCCTCTGCCGAGGCGCCCATAATCGGGCCCGCAAAACATCTAGTTCTCTCCTAATCTCGATTCGCGAAACACAAGCGGAGTTTATTTTCAACGTGAATAATAGCATATAGCGCTTTAAAGGGAACATAAAAATCCAAATGATCTGACCTGGTCTCCGTGGTGCCGCCCAGCAAATCCACTTCCAGGAGGCTTTCTTGCCGCAGGGCAACTGCACGTAGCAGCACGGTCGGAAGGAGTGTCAAAAGCAATGCGCCATATCGTGATCAGCGGCGCGTCCCGCGGGCCTGGCGCCGCCCTGGCACAGGGCTTCGCCACACTGGGCACGCGGCTATTCCTGACCGCCCGTAGCGCCGAGGCACTCGCCAAAGTCGCCGATCTCTGCCGGGATGCCGGGTCAGAGGTTGAAATCCTCGCCTGCGACATTCGGGACCCTGTAAGCCTTGCCCCTGCCCTAACGGCCTTTGATGACGCCGAGCCAGTTGATCTGATTATCGCCAATGCCGGAGCTTCGGCCGGGAGCAGCCTGGAAGGTGAGCCTGGAAGAAGCCGCAGCACGTATCGAAGCCACCATTCGTGCTCGAAAGAGGCGCGTCTTCTTCCCCTGGCCGCTGGCGTTTGCGCTTCGTCTGCTGCTGCTGCTGCCGGCGGGGCTTTCTGATCGCGCGGTCAGGCTGTTGCGCCTTCGGGTTGCACCGCCGGAACGGGAAGGTTGATCAGCCCGCGATCCAGCCTTTCCACCGTGGCCGCGACCGCCGCATCAAGCCCGGGACGCCGATAATAAACGCCACGAACCATATAGGCGCTGCACAGCAGGGTGAAAAACGCATCGCGCAAGGTCTGTTCAGGGGCAGCAGCCTTGGTCCAGAAATCATCCAAAGCGCCCTGAAAACTAAGCCCGGGCACATCAAAAATGGTCCGCCCCAGAAATTTCACAGGCTTACCAAGGGAAAGGGCGCGGCTGGCCGTGGTGCTATTGACCGTGATCATGCCCTGTGCGGCCTTCAGCATGGCAACAAGATCACCACGCGGGGCAACCTGCACCCGCCCAGCGATGCCGACTTTGCGGGCCATGGCTGAAATGCGTTTTGGCCAGTTCTTCAAGCAAGGGTCCAAGGGATGGAGTTTCACCACCAATTCCGCATCACCCGGTGCATGCTGGGCGAAGGACGTCATCACCTCCTCAAGCGGCGTATCCAGATCTGGATAATGCGAATAGGTCCGTAAGGAAAAATCGGTTTCCATTTGCATGGCGAATAGCCAGAAGGGCGCTTGGCGCTGCTGAAGCCCGGCCAGGATCCTGTGCGAACGATGGTTCTCAAGCACGCGCAGCAGCAAGCGACGGCCTAGCCCAGAATACATCCAGACCGGATGTATCAACTCATGATTCTGGAAATGGCGAAACGGAAAGGGAAACAGCATCGCCAGGTGATACAGAACATCCCAAACTGCCTGGGTTGGAAAGTGATCCTTAAAGCGCTGCCTGAGGTCGGTAGGCGGAAGACCCTTTGCCGCGCTCAGGATTTTTGCTGGGTCACGCGGGAAAAGACTGGCGCCACCCATGCCATCGCGTTCCAGCGTTATCCAATCCGGGCGCATATAGCCATAATCCGTGACGATAATGGCAATACCCCGAGCCTTGGCGGCGGCAATAGCCACGCTGTGATAAAAACGTTGCTCGCCAAGCAGCACCAGATCGGTAATGGCATGTTCAGCCAGGAAGCCATCGATCCAGGGGGCCCATTCTTCGGGCCACCCCGTGAAATCAACTGCGCCAGGACCACGCCAAAACAGCCGATCCCCAAGGTTCAAATTGACCCGATGGACCTTGTGCCCTCTGCCGCGCAGGCCAGCCGCGACTTCAGCAAAGAAAGGCGCTATCGGACCTTGCAGAAAAAGAAAGCGCCTTTCGCCGGAAGCAGCTTGCGAATGAAACATGCCAAACCGAATTGGCATCCTGATAGGGGAAGGTCAATCTCCCCCGCCCCCCAGGCGCTGATGGCCGCCTATCTTTGCGACCAGGGCGTGGCTTGCCACAGCCGGCGATATTCTGCTTCCTGCCGCCGCAGCCGCTCAAACCAGGCATCGCCTGGCTCATAAGCCGGCTCCGTGAATCGGCTTTCCAGGATTTTCACGAATTCCGGATCGCGCGCGATATCGGCCGTCGCCTCGCGCAGGCGCTGCACAATGGCGGGCGGCGTGCCAGCTGCCATGACCAGCCCGCGTTCTGAGGCCATCTGCACCGGGAAGCCCAATTCGATGAGTGTCGGCACATCGGACCGGAAACGGCTGCGCGTGGCGCCCCCTTGGGACAATACGCGAAGCTTCTCCGGGCTCGCCGTCACGGGGCCGAGGTTTAGCCCCATGCTATCCACCTGCTTGCCAAGCACCGCTGCGCGCAACTGCGGATCGCCCTGATAGACCACATGGGTGAAGCGCGTGCCAGTTGCCGCCTGCAACAGTACCAACTGCAAATGATCATCCGTGCCAACCCCAGGCGATGCATAAGTGATCGTCTCTGGCCGCGCCCGCGCCGCCGCCAGCAGGTCAGCCAACGTGCGATAGGGGCTATCTTCATGCACCGTAATGGCCGAGGGATCGGTCACAAGATTGCCGATGCCCACAAAATCATCCAGCTTGAATTGCGCCGTCCGCTCGATCGGGATGGTGAGCAGCCCCGGCATATTTGTGGTGCCGATGGTATGCCCATCGGGGCGCGACCTGGCCACGGCCGCCAAGGCAACCTCGCCGCCCGCACCAGGGCGGTTCACCACCACCACCGAACCTCCGATGCGTTTTTCGAGTGCAGCGGCATAGCTCCGCGCATCAAGATCAGTGCCGCCGCCGGCGGTGAAGCCAACAATGATTTCAATCGGCCGATCCGGCCAGCGTGGCTGAGCCAAGGCCGGCGCGGCCAGCAAGGCACCGGCCGAGGCCAAAAGACTGCGACGTTGCATTTTCATGACATTTTCCCCTCATTGCTTTTTTTAAGTCGATCAGGCGGCGAAGCCCTTTTTGCAAGGCCAGTTCTTCCGGCAACCATGCAGGAGGGTTCGGCCCAGCGCTACCCTATTGGCAACCAAACACGCACCTGGGTCCCAAGCCCTTCCGTGCTTTCAATGGCAAGCCGGCCGCGATGGCGCATCACGATATGGCGCGTGATGGCAAGCCCAAGCCCCGTGCCGCCCTTGTGGCGAGAACGTGCGCCATCCACCCGATAGAAGCGTTCCGTCAGGCGCGGAATATGGTGCCTCGCAATGCCGGGACCGTCATCAGTAACGCTTAGCAAGCCGCCTGCGCGCACTGTTGCATCATCGGCTGATGAAGGCTTGAGTGTGACGGAAATCAAACCCCCATCGCGCCCGTGATTGATCGCGTTCTCCAGAAGATTGCGGATTACCTGTGCGACCTGATCCGAATTGGCGGGCTTGGCGACCAAAGCGTCATCCAGATCAAGTTCCAACCGCATCTCACGCCGTTTCAGTAGCGGTGCCAGCGCCTCAGCCTCGGCCCGCAGGATCATGGCGAGAGGCGCTTCGCCGACCGGTGGCTGGTGTTCTTCCATTTCAATGCGAGAGAGATTCAGCAAATCATCAATCAGCCGGCGCATGCGTTCACCCTGCTCGGCCATGATGCCAAGGAAGCGATGCTGCGCCTCAGGATCATCCGCCGCCGGGCCACGCAGGGTTTCAATGAAGCCAAGCAGGCTCGCCAAGGGCGTGCGCAATTCATGGCTGGCATTGGCAACGAAATCGGCGCGGGTGCGTTCAATCGCGGCTTCCCGGCTGCGATCAATCAGCAGGATCAGAAGTCGCCCACCATTGGCGAGCGGCGGATCAAGTGGCACCACGCGGGCCGAGACCTCACGCGGTAAGGGCACGGGCAGATGGAGTTCAACCGTGGCGGAGTGCCCATCCGCCAGCGCATCATCCATGGCGGCGGCAAGCACAGGATGGCGAAGAAGCGCCGCCGCATCGGGCCCCTGCCCGCCGGCCTCCGGCCCCAGCATGTCCCGCGCGGCGGGGTTGGCGCGCAGCACGGTACGCTCAGCGGAAAGCAGCAGCACGGGTTCGGGCAGATTTTCCAGAATGGCAGCGTCGGCACGGCGCAGCCTTTCGAGCTGTGCGCCCTGTTCGGCCAGACCACGCGCCAGGCGACGAATGCCATCAGCCAGATCTTCGGCGGAAGGCAGGGGCGCAGCTTCGGCCCGCGCCGGCGCGGCGCGGCCCTGCGCCAGCGCATCGCGCAGCGCTTCGGCCAAAAGCGCCAACCGCGCACGCCACCCCCAGGCAAGGGCAAGACTCGTGAGCATCACAGCAGCCAGCGCAAAAAGGCCAGGCATGGGGCGCAATTCGCGCGTCAGGATCAGCAAACCAAGCACCAGCGCCGGCACCGCGCAGATAGCAAACGCAAAGCGCAGCAGCGCCTTCATTCGGGAAGCTGCCCGCACGGTATCATTCAGAAGCCAACCCCAAGCGGCATAGGCGGTTCCACCAATACCGCATCGCCATTCGGGGCGACGCGATAAAGCGCGAGACCGCGATCCACCGCCCCATCCGGCCCAAGCCGCACCGGCCCGTCAACCCCTTCAAACCGAGGCGTAGCATCAGGCCTGGTGCCGGCCGGGGCCACTGCCAGCCCCGCCGCCATCAGCGCAGCATCATGCGCAACGCCGGCAATACGTGGCGGGCGCGCGCCGAAAGCCTGCTGGTAGCGCGCATCAAAAGCGCCACGCGCACGCTCATCTGGGGCTGGGAAAAGCGCGCCAATCAGCGCCGGTTCATTGGCAAGCCCAGCATCGGCAATCCAAAGCGCGTGTCCAAGCAACAAGGGCCGCGGGTTTTCCTGCGCGCCCGCCTTGACGGCCGCAGCCAATTCCCGTGCACGAAAGCCCGTGGCGCCAATCATCACCGCATCAATCGCCTGGTTTGCCTGGCGGGACATCTGGGCAACCGGCCCGGCCGCGCCAGCACGATCATTGAACAGCGCAATTGCTGGGCTGGGCAGGTTGAAATCAGCGGCTGTCTTGCGCATCGCGACGGCCAGCGCCCGGCCAAATGCGTCATCCGGCGCCACCATGCCGAATTGCCGCGCCCCGGCTGACATGGCCGAGCCCATCACGCGGCGCACCTGCTGTTCCGGTGACACGCCAAGCGTCCAAACGCCCGGCCTGGCCTGGGACGCATCATTGGTAAAGGCCAGCACCGGCAGGCGCGCAGCCTGGGCCACCGGCGCCGCGCCGGCGGTTTCAGCCGAGGTAAGCGGCCCCACCATACTGACAGCCCCAAGGCTGACAGCGCGCCGCGCCGCATCCCCCGCCCCCATTGCATTACCCCCCGTATCCAGCGGGAGGAATTCAACCCGACGGTCATTCTGTTCAAACAGCGCCAATTCCGCCGCCTGTTGCAGCGCTTGGCCGAGCTGTTCCTGTTGCCCCGACAGCGGCAGCAGCAGTGCTACCCTTGTGCGCGCCACATCCGCCGGCGCGGCACTTGGGCCAGCACCAACCATGATGGGGGCTTGCGGGCCACAGGCAGTGAGCGCGACAAGCAACCCAAGCGGGATAAGGGCTAGCAGGCGTGACGATAGCCGAACCAGAAAACGAGCCACGATCAGTCCATCCTTCGGCTGCGCCCGCCATCGGGCCTGGCCTGACATTGGTTGCGACCCCCATAGGCAATATGGGGGATCTTTCGCCCCGCGCCCTGGCCGCCCTGAAGGCCGCCGATGCGGTGCTGTGTGAAGATAGCAGAACAACTGGCGCAATGCTCGCCCGGCTGAGCGTGTCAGCGCGCCTTATTCCCCTACATGACCATAATGAAGCGTCTGAGCTGCCCCGCATACTGGAAATGCTGGGCAAGGGCCAAAAATTGGCGCTGGTATCCGATGCCGGCACGCCTTTGGTGAGCGATCCAGGCTTCCGGCTGGTGCGCGCGGTGATTGCGGCCGGCTTGCCAATCTCGGCCATTCCCGGCCCCAATGCGGCAGTCATGGCGCTGGTACTGTCCGGCCTGCCACCCGAGCCCTTCCTGTTCGAGGGCTTCCTGCCGCCCCGCGCCGGCGCGCGCCAGGCGGCGCTCACGCGCCTTAAGGCGTTGGAACAGGCGGGGCTTGCGGCCAGCATGATTTTTTACGAGGCACCGCATCGGCTGTCGGAAAGCCTCGCCGATATGGCCGTGGCCTTTGGCGCTGAACGCCCCGCCGCTGTCGCACGTGAATTGACCAAGCGGTTTGAGGAAGTGCGGCGCGGGAGCCTCGGCGCGCTGGCCGCGCATTACGAAAGCGCCGAAGCGCGCGGCGAGATTTGCATCGTGGTCGGCCCAGCCGCCGCCGAGGCGGTGGTGGGCGATGCAGAGGTGACCGCGCAGCTTCGCGCTGCCTTGGATAGCGGGCTTTCCGTGAAGGATGCGGCGGAAGCGGTGGCGAAGGCCACCGGGCGGAAGCGCCGCGATGTTTATCGGGAAGCGCTGGCTATGCTCGGGCAGCAATAGTCACTTGCAAAACAAGGTGGCTTGGCAGTCTTGGTTGGGTCAGTCAGGTTAGCCGCTAAGGTATAAGAATCGGGGAGAATTGACTCATGGGTTTCAGTGATTTTGCCCAGTTTTTGGAAAAACATCCTGATCTCACGGTGTTTCTGGTGCTCGGCCTTGGGTATTTCATCGGCCAGTTCAAATATCGCGGCTTTGGCTTGGGGCCGGTAACGGGGGCGCTTTTTGCCGGGCTATTGATCGGCCAATTCGCGGAAGTGCCGGTCTCCGAAGTCGCGCGCTCCATCCTGTTTCTGCTGTTTCTATTCGGCATTGGCTATTCGGTTGGGCCGAAATTCCTGAGCGCGGTGAAGGGCGATGGGCTGCCCGGCATTGCCATTGGGATCATCGTGCCATTGGCGGCCATGGCAACCGCGGTGATCGCCGCGCGCATTCTGGGGCTGGATGCCGGCTTCGCTGCCGGGCTTTTTTCCGGCGCCACCACGGAATCGCCGGCCATTGGCACGGCGGCTGAAGCGATCCGCGCGCTGCCGCTGCCCAAGGAACAGCGCGACCAAATGATCAGCCACATCGCGGTTGCGGATGCGCTTTGCTATCTGTTTGGTGCGCTTGGCGTGATTTTGATGACAACCGTCATAGGCCCGGCAATTCTCCGCATTGATGTGGCGGCAGAAGCGCGCAAGCTTGAAGAAAAATACGGCATTACCCAAAAGCGCGCCGGCATTGCTTCCGCCTGGCGGCCCGTTGAAATCCGCGCCTATGCGATTGCGCCCGGGGCGGCGCTGACCGAAAAAACCGTGGCGCAGGCAGAAGCCATGGCAGCTGGCCAGCGCATCTTTATCCAGCGTATCCGGCGCGGCGACGCGCTGATGGAACCGCGCCCGGAATTGGTTTTGCAGGCAGGTGATATTGTTGCGCTGGAAGCGCGCCGCGATGTGCTGATTGAATTTCTAGGCGCTGATGTACGAGAGGTTGAAGACAGGGAATTGCTGGATATCGCGGCGATGTCGCTTGAAGTTTATGTCGCGGGGTCCGCGGTCGTGGGGCGGAGCGTTGCTGAACTCGGCCAGGCGCCCGAAGCGCGGGGCGTTTTCCTGCGCCACATTCTCCGCAGCGGGCTTGAAGTGCCGATCAGCCCTGAAACGCGGCTGGAACGCGGTGATATCATTACCCTGATCGGAACTGAGAAGAATGTGGAAGCCGCCGCGGCGCTGGCGGGTGCCGCGATCCGCCCGACGGATTCAACCGATTATATAACGCTTGGGATTGCGATTTTCCTGGGCGGGCTGATGGGTTCGGTGGTGGGTGTGGATATTGGTGGGGCGCATATCGCGCTTTCCACCAGTGTCGGCACGCTGATGGCGGGGCTTTTCATCGGCTGGCTGCGGTCCCGCCGGCCACATTTCGCGCGCATTCCGGATGCGGCGATTTCCATGATGACCTCCCTCGGCCTCGCGGCCTTTGTGGGCATGATCGGCCTGCATGCCGGCCCTGTATTTGTGGACGCGGTGCGCGAAGTGGGCTTTGGCCTGCTGCTTGCCGGGGTGTTCGTGACGCTGGTGCCGCAATTCCTTGGGCTATTCATCGGGCGCTATGTGCTGCGCATGAACCCGCTTCTGCTGCTGGGCGCGCTTTCCGGCGCGCAAACCATGACGGCGGCGCTGGCCGCATTGCAGGAAAAATCAGGCAGCCCGATTGCGGTGCTGGGCTATACGGCGGCGGTGCCCTTTGGGCATATATTATTGACCTCGGGCGGGACGGTGATTGTTTGGTTGATGAGTTGAGGGGGTAGCGGACTGCTTATTACATGCCTAGTCACTCGAGGAAATCAGAGAGTTCTGCCAATGGTCGAGCACTAATTGGTAAAGAACCCTGTCGAGCCTAGTGGATTCTTCTAGCAATTCTTGAAGTTCTGGAGTGATCGGTTCCTCCACCCAAGGTTCCATTTCATCACTGACCTCGTGTCTTGTATTCATGCTTGGAAGGTCATTCAAAGGAATCATACCGAAGGTTTGGGCAACGGTTGAATAAATATCCTTAAGTTGCGAGATATCACCAACCAAATTAAAGGAGAGAAGATTGCTAAGCGCTCGCTGCAAAAGCTGTGCATCAGAAAGCCACCCGACCGGTTCCCCAGCCTTTAATAACTGGTTGCCCTCTGGCTGCCCAAGAACCTCCCCTGCCATTTGCAAAGTGATCGAATTTCTCCTGTTTGATATTAGTGCTGGGTCCGTGTTGCGCAGATAATCCAAAAACGTTCCCCTCTTTGTGATAAATAAAGCGTATAAGCCGTGTTGTTCAATGTAGTCGGACGAATGCCTTCTCCAGAAATAATAATGCGACAAGAGACGCTCAATCGGATCGCGCAGAATCGTTACCACAAAAACCGGCTTTGGGATGCGCTTAATTTCATCCGCATTGAAATGGCCGGAAAAGTAACGCCACTGCCTAAGTTCATTTACGCTGTAACGGTCCAGTCCCGAAGCACGATCAGGGCATATTTCTTCAGGGGTGAAATGGGCGGAGAAATGATGATGCAAGGTCGTACCACCAGTTTTTGGTACATGGAGAAATACAAGCCGAAGTTTCGATGGATTCTCATTGTGAGGCATACCGACCAGGACCTTATCTTTTTACGAAAGAATATTCTAGGCGAAGGCGTTTTGTTAAACTTAACGAGATTGGAAGTTCAACCTTGAAGGTTAGTCACTTCCTGCAACCCGCGGCAGCGCCACCCCAACCAAAGCATCCCGCGTGATGATGGAAGCCAGCTTTTCCACGCTCCACCCCTCGGTCCCAGCGGGCCGCATCGGCAGGACCATCCAGCGATAATCCGCCGTGCTATCCACTACGCGGATTTCCATATCATCGGGGATTTGCGTGCCCCATTCCGCCAGCACCGCGCGCGGTTCGCGCACGGCGCGGGACCGATAGGCGAAGGATTTGTACCAACCGGGCGGGTAGCCCAGAAGTGCCCGCGGGTAGCAGGAACATAGCGTACAGACCACCAGATGATGCTGGCTTGGCGTATTTTCCAAAACGCCAAGCTCCGGCGCGCCGGCCATGGAAGCGCCCGCCGCCTCGGCAGCCGCCTTACCGTCACGCATCAGCAGCGCGTAGTAATCAGGATCAGTCCAGGCGCGGGCCACCATGCGCGCGCCGATCTCGGGGCTCGCACGATCGGTGATCGCCTGGCGTTCGGTGATCTCAGCCTCAGTCACCAGCCCTTTGGCGGAGAGTGCGGCAACCAACTTGTCCAGCAGCGCGAGGTTTACGCCAGAGGGGGGCGCGGCCATGTCAGGCTTCCTCCAACCAATGTTCGAAGATTTCCACCATCACCGTATCGCCTGCCTTGCCATCATTCCAAATGGGCGGCTGGTCAAACAGCACATGGTAAAGCTGCCGGCGCGGCGCGGCGCGGGCAAAGGCCAGGTCTTCCGGGTTCGGGAAGGCGCCAAGCGGGCGCACCACCTGGCCCAGCCTCCCACGCACATAATAGGGCGTGCGGATATGGCAGGGGCCGCGGGTTTCGGGCCAATCATCCTTCACGCGCACTTGCGCGCCGGGCGCGAAACGTGGCGCAGAGCCATCATGCGCAGCACTCATGCCAAATCCTCCTGCCGGATCACGCCTTTTTCCACCATGAGCGCCGCGATGGACCGCAGCCAGCGTTCGTAATAGCCAAGCGCGAAGTATTCATCCTGCGGAATGCTTTCGATGCCGCGGCGGAGCTCATCCACCGTCATCATCTTCTTCTGCGCCAGGATTTGCCGAATGGCATCCACCTTCTTGCCGAAGGCATCGGGCGGCGCCTCATCATGCTCAACAGGGGTGCAGCGGAAGCGCGCGATCCCGCCAATGTCGTGCAGCGCGCGGTTGGGAGATTCCTCGGTCATGGTGAAAGCTTAATCTGGAAAAGCCACGGCGGGAAAGGGGCGTTATTTCACTTCCTCGGTCGGCCCCACGCCCCAGACATCGGCGCGCTTGATGTAGCCGCGATGTTCGCCGATTTGCGCCTCACACCAGGCGTTATTGGCCTCACAGGCCCGCACGCGGCCCACCACGCCCGGGCGAAGCCGCGCCACGGGCTGCGCCTGATCCTCAGCCCGGCGGCGGAGCATCACTTCGGAACCGGGGGCGCCGCGTACAATGAAGGACCGCCTTCCCATCAGGGTTGATTGATGCACCCAACCTTCCGTGCCTTCCGGGTCGCGGATGCGGCGCCAGAGTTCGAATTCGCGCACGATTTCCACCGGCAATTCGCGGCGCTGATAGGTCCATTCAATAGGAAAGCGGGTGCCGGGGCCGCTTCGCATATTCACCTCATCTGAACGCAGCGCTGCAAAGCGCGGCAGCGGCAGGCTGGTGACAGACCCGATGGTAGGGGCGCGTTCTGCCGGAGGTGGCGCTGCCGCGGGCTCAGCCGGTTTGGCAGCGCCCGCGGTGGCGGCGGCCCCGGCAGCAGCGCCGGCAGCGACACCTGCGGCTGCCCCGGCGGCGGCGCGATTGCTTTGGCCCGCTTGCGGTTGCCCGGCGGGGCGTTGCTGTTGCGCGGCGGGGCGCTGCTGCTGGCCTTGGGCATTGCGTTGCGTGGCCTGGGGCTTGGCCGGGGGCTTCACCACAGGCGGGCGCGCTTCTGATCGCTGGGCCGGCGCCGGGGTGGGCGCAGCTTGGCGCGGCGGTGGCACATTCTGCGCGCCGCCCAGGTTCGACTGGCCAAAAGCCGGCGCAGCCAGCACCAGGGCGCTCAGAATCGGCAAAAGGCGGCGGAGATGCATGATTACATCTCTTCCGCCGCCAAGAGCCAAGGTCAAGCTATTGTTACGGGAAGGTGACCCAGGGCCGCCCCTCAGACCCGAGAACTTGGCCGGTAGAAGGGTTCATGCCGGGATGGGTCAATATAGTCGGCATAGAAGCGCTTGGCATGGGGCAGCAGGGCTTTGGAAAGCTTGCGCCGTTCCACCTCATCATCCGAAAGCGCGCGTGAAAGATCATCATGCAGCGCCTTTAGCGCGGAATCACGGTCAACCCGGGTGAAGCGGCCTTCCTGATAAATCACTTCCCCATCGCACATCACGGCGCGTACGGCGCTGGCCTTGGCGCGCTGCACCACCGCATCAAGGGTGGGGGTGAGTTCATCAAGGTACGGATAGGCGACGCTGTCCCAATCTATCAGCGACAAATCCGCCCCCTTGCCCACTTCAAGCGTGCCGAGGCTATCGCGCCAGGATGTGGTGCGCGCACCACCAACCGTCGCCATGCGCAGCACCTGACCCATGCCCGGCACTTCATTATCGCCCATACCGGGTACGCGATGGGCGCGCAGCACCAAGCGCAATTCCTGCAGCATGTCGCGGTCATCATTGATGCCGGCCTCATCCAACCCGATCGCGGTATTGATGCCCTTGGCTTCAAAGCGATTGAGCGCGGCAACACCGGAACGCAGCCGGAAATTGGACGAACAATTATGGCAAATGCAGGTGCCGGTCTCGGCTAGCCGGTCAATATCCTTCTCATTCAGCCAGACACCATGGCCAAGGGTCATATTCGGCCCCAGCATGCCGAAGCGGTCAATGTAATCCACCGCCGTGCCGCCGCCGCGGCGCTTCGCGTATTCCTTCTGATAGGCGGTTTCCACCAGATGCATATGCATGGGCGCATCATGGCTGCGCGAAAGCTCGGCCAGTGCCGCCAAAGCCTTGTCTGAACACCAATGCAGATTAGCCGGCGCCAATTGCATGCGCACGCGGCGCTTGCTGTTGTGGGTGCTGTGAAGGCTGCGGAACAGGTCGAGATTGTCTTCGAGGGAAAGCTGAAAGCGTTCAAACCAGCGCTTCATCGGCCCTTGAAGTTCAGCGGGCAGGCTTGCGACGAAATCCTCATCCGCCTGATAGACAAGCCGGTTCTGGTCACGCAGCGCGAAGCAATAGGAAACGCGCATGCCGATATCTTCATAGGCGCGGATCACATCGCCGGAAATTTTCGCAACATCCGGCAATTTTCCAGGCAGCCAGCCATGGATATGCTGCACGGTGGTGATGCCAGAACCGATCATCTCAAAGGCTGAATAGAGCGTGTCGAGATAGACGTTCAGATTGCGCGCCACCATGCGGGTGACGAACCAAAGCTCCAGCGGCATATCGGGGGAGCCTAATTGCACCGGCGTCAGGCCGACATGGTGGTGACCATTCACGAAGCCGGGCAGCATGATTTCCTTGCCCGAGCCCAGCACGGGCAGGGTCGGATATTTCCGGTGCAAATCATCATAAGAGCCGGTTTCGGTGATGACGCCATCTTCTTGAATGAGCGCCCCATCGGCAATTTCCTCCCAGGCTGTGGCCGAGAGGGTTTTGGTAATCATGGCGCGGCTGCGCACGAGGGTAGCGGCCATGGCCGATTCTCCTGAAAGGTTGTTATTGCTTGGATGGAAGCGCTTAGGCCGGAACCAGCGCTTCCTGTTCGGCAAAGGCGCGATCCACCTCGCTTCGCATTTCCTCCGTCAATTGCATACGCAATTTTTCGCATTCGGGCGAGAAGGGATTACGCGGGCGGGGCAGATCAATCGGGATGATAGTCTTGATGCGGCCTGGCCGTGCGGTGAAGACCACCACCCGGTCAGCAAGCGCCACGGCCTCATCTATATGGTGCGTCACGAAAAGCACCGAAGCGCCGCTATCGCGCCAGACATCCAGCAGGAAATCCTGCATCTTGGCACGGGTTTGCACATCAAGCGCGGCGAAGGGTTCATCCATCAGCAGCACTTTGGGCCGCATGGCCAGCGCGCGCGCCACTGCCACGCGCTGGCGCATACCGCCCGAAAGCTCATCCGGGCGCTTTTCCATGGCTTCCACCAAACCAACGCGCGCAAGCGCTTCCTTCGCGACTGCGCGCCGTTCTTCCAAGGGAGCGCCCCGGATGGAAAGGCCGAAGGAGACGTTTTGCCAAACATTGAGCCAGGGAAAGAGCGAGGTTTCCTGGAAGATCAGGCTGCGATCTGGCGATGGCCCTTCGGCTGGGTCCCCGAAAGACCAGATATGCCCCTTGCTTTGCTGTTCGAGCCCGGCAATCAGGTAAAGCAAGGTGGATTTGCCGCAGCCTGAAGGCCCCAGCAATACAATGAATTCACCAGGTTTCACATCAAGATCAATGCCGCGCAGGGCTTCATGGGCGCGCGGCGTGCCTTCTGCCCAGGTTTTGCCGACACCGCGGCACACCACAGCGTCCTTGGAGGAGAAACTGCCATAGGGTTCAGAGACCACGGAGAACGCCTCCATTTTCCGGCACCCAGTAAAGGATGCGCTTTTGCACCATGCGCAGTATCCAATCAGACAGGAAGCCCAAAAGCCCGATCAGCGCGATGGTGAAAAACACCAGGGATGGGTTGAAGGTATTGCGTGCCATCATGATGACCTGACCAAGCCCGAAGCCAACCCCGGTGCTTTCGGCGACCAGCACCACCATCCAGGCACCAAAGAGATTGAGTCTCAGCACAATCAACAATTGCGGCAGGATCGCGGGGATGATGATGCGCGTGTAA